>DHXV01000001.1:450593-570022 GCA_002415345.1 Patescibacteria group bacterium UBA5147 | reverse complement strand
GCAGCACCTGTCACTAGGCTCCCTAAGGCACTCCTCTGTTTCCAGTGGATTCCTAGGATGTCAAGCCTCGGTAAGGTTCTTCGCGTATCGTCAAATTAAACCACATCATCCTCCGCTTGTGCGGGTCCCCGTCAATTCCTTTGAGTTTTAGCCTTGCGGCCGTACTTCCCAGGCGGCATACTTATCGCGTTAGCTTCGTTTCTCAGGGGGTCGATACCCCAAAAAACTAGTATGCATCGTTTACGGCGTGGACTACCAGGGTATCTAATCCTGTTCGCTCCCCACGCTTTCGTACCTCAGCGTCAGAAAAGGCCCAGCAAGCTGCCTTCGCCATTGGTGTTCCTTGTAATATCTACGCATTTCACTGCTACACTACAAATTCCACTTGCCTCTGCCTTCCTCTAGGTGCCCAGTATGAGAAACATCGATATGGTTGAGCCACACGATTTAATTTCTCACTTAGACTCCCGCCTACGCACGCTTTACGCCCAGTGATTCCGGATAACGCTTGGACCCTACGTATTACCGCGGCTGCTGGCACGTAGTTAGCCGGTCCTTATTCATATAGTACCGTCACAATCTTCCTATATAAAAGCAGTTTACGATCCGAAGACCTTCATCCTGCACGCGGTGTTGCTCCATCAGACTTTCGTCCATTGTGGAAGATTCCTTACTGCTGCCTCCCGTAGGAGTCTGGGCCGTATCTCAGTCCCAGTGTGGCTGGTCAACCTCTCGATCCAGCTACCCATCGTCGCCTTGGTAGTCTATTACACTACCAACAAGCTAATGGGACGCAGGCCCCTCCCAAAGCGCATTGCTGCTTTAACCTTGCGGTATTATGCGGTATTAGCTACCCTTTCGGGCAGTTATTCCTCACTTTGGGGCAGGTACCAACGTGTTACTCACCCGTCCGCCACTAACTCTTATCGATCCATAGCCCTGACCCGAGGGTCTGGGACAAGGATCAAATAAGAGTCCGTTCGACTTGCATGTATTAGGCACACCGCCAGCGTTCATCCTGAGCCAGGATCAAACTCTCCAAATAATGCCTGGAAGAAATTTCCAGGTCTTGGGTTGTTTGAGCTGGTAATCGCTCAAAGAATTATGTGTACGACATACCTCCGGATAGGAGTATGCGTACACGGATTTTTTAGTCACTAACCCGGGGAGGGTTAGTGCTAATCGTATCTGTTTCCCCACTGACGAAGAAACAGATTTCATTACACTGCACGATAAAAATTTCAAACTGCTATCAACTGATACCGGTCAAAAATAAATAGCCCGCCGTGCAAGGCTTGCTACTTAATGTGTTGAGACTTTTTCAAGAAGACTTGATTAATGTATCCCACCAGATAGGTCCGTGTCAATAGATTTGGCCTACAAATCGTAGTATTTGGACCGAATGTAGTCTTCGTAACTTTGTTTCACGGGCCGGCGGATGAAAAATAGCGCTCCAAGGGCTAATATAATAACCAATAACACCAGTCCGATCGGGCCGTAAACCATAAGCGGGACCGAAGCAGAGGAAGCCGTAACCTGGGTAAGCCCGGTATCGGACGTCTCAAAAATAAAGTTGCGCGAGGCATCATCGTAAAAGGCTCCGGCAACCTCTTTTTTGCCACCATCCGATGTCACGATATACGCTTTTGGAGTATCGCCCTTAGTCAGATGCCCCTGCAAATGATAGGTCCACACCACCGGCTTCGCGAATGCCTTAACGGTATTGCCGGCAGGCGTTTTGCAGACCAGTTGATAGGGGCCGGCAATTTTACTCTGCCTGTTTGCCGTTGATGGTGTTTTGGTAGGGCCCGACACCGAACAATCGTCGTGGTCGCTAATCGTTCCGGCATGAACGATGATATCGACCATATGGTCGTCACTGGTATACGTGGCTTCACGGGATGAATCAGCGTTGGCTGCACTATCAGGGGAAGATGAAGGTATCGGAGTGGGTGTTGATGTCGATGAAAGGCTTGGATTTGGCGCAGCTGGCACCGGTGCCGGGACGTTGCCCTGCGTAGGTATAGGTGCCGGGACTGCCACTGGCTGGTAAATCCAGCGCATGTGGTAATTATTGCCGGGATAAAAGACGAAATCCGTTGAGTTGCCCGGCCGGAAATTCGAGGTCAGTTCATTATATCCACTACAGGCATTGAGGCACCAGGTCAGACCCTTTACCGAGTACCCCGGAACGGCGTTGGGGCTGATACTGACCGTGTAATGATCCCCCGCCGCTGACGCCGGCAGTGCGTTCAGGAAGAAAGGCTGGGCCGTGGACGAGTTTATTGCCCCGGTCGTTACCTTCTTGATGGTGACCTTGGCAGCGCTGAAGGCACCGCTTCTGGACGCGACCGTATTGATTTTATAGCCGTCAAGATTAGCCGTGGTACCAGTTGCAGCCTGAGTTCCCTGATACCCAAGGCCCACTCCTAGGCAGACGGCCATAAAAGCCAGCTTAATTACAGGTTTGAGCGCCTGATGCCGCATGAACGAAAACTGGGATTTGGGACTGCGAGAAGTGATAAACCAGAGCATAATAGGTTATTATAACTCAAAATCGCTAAATTCATACCCCTGTCAGCAACAAGAACCCTAAGCTAGATATCGTAATATTTCGACCGCAGGTAATCGCCGTAATTGACTTTCTGGGTTCGGCGGATCATCAACCATGCCCCTGCCATCACGCAAAGTATCAGAATTATGGCCCCAATGACATAGCCCACCCATACGTAGCTGATCGGTGAGGCCGCTGCCGCCAGAGCAAACACCGATGTTGACGCAAAGACCATACTGCCGTCCTTCTGAACTTTGACAGGCTCCTTGGTATCGCTGACCTTGTCGTTCTCATCATAAACGATCACGGTTGGCTTGTTCAGACCCTTGAGTTGGCCCTTGAGCGTTACGGTCCAGGTAAGCGGCTTGTCGGAATTTCCCAGAGTCTCTCCGCTGGCGGTTTTGCAGAGCAATCTATAGGGTCCCGCTACCACCACCGGATGCTTCTTTGTCCCTCGACCAGGAGTACCGGAAATCGTGTCGAGCGAACAGTTGGCGGGCTCCTGGAAGGCGCTCGCCGGTACCAGAACCCGGGCCAACTTGTCGGGGCTCTCGTAGGTCACATCGCCGTCGCCGGACGTGCTCTCGAAGCCCGCGGTGGCGACTTTGGCGGTGACGGTCGGCGAAGCGTTACCGGCGGCATCCTGGGCCTGAAGGCGATAGTAATATTGGATACCAAATCCGACGCCGTCATCCTCGTAGGTTGTGGAGGTATCGTGCAACGGGAGATCCTCCCAGCTTACTTGGTCGATGGAGCGCTCCAAGTGGTACGAGCTCACTGCGACGTTGTCACTGGAGCCAGTCCAAGCGAGATCGACAACGGCATGAGTCCCCGACGCTTGCGCCGTGAAGTCGGCCGGAGCGGATGGGGGCTGAGTGTCGGCGGCGGGTACCGGCTGGACCGAGGAAGGCTGTGCGGCCGCCGGAGCGATTGGGCGTGGAGTTGCCAGTTTAGGTGTGGTGGGGCGTGGTGTGGATGGGATGGGCGTAGCCGGGCGTGGCGTGGCCGGTACTGGTGTCGGAACAGGAGTTGCGGGCGCCGGCTTTGTGACAGACGACGTACAATTAAGAATTGGGATGAAATTTACATCCTGAAATGTCGCCTGCAGCGTGTAGGTGGTGCCGGCAGCCAGACCGGTGATGGCCGCAGTTGAGGCGTAAGTTGTTTGTCCCGGTAAAATATTATACGTTGACGGATTAGTTACTATCCCCCCAAAGAAATGTTCACCAGCGTAGGCCCCGGCTGGCACTGGGGTAACAATATAATAGGCATCCATATAGGTACCATTCACAAAATTATTATATGGATATAGAACATTGCCGCCGACATTTGTAAAGTCCTGGCGCAAGACATAATTACCACTCGCATCCGCCGTGGCACTGGAAGCGCCACATGAAAGATTTATATTACCGCCTGACGCCCGGCTTATAAGGGCTGGGGTACCAACGCCTATGACAACAATCAAAGCGCTAGCTACCGCTATCGTCCGCTGAGCGGATCGGCGGTTAACCTGAATTAGATGTTCCTGAGAATGAATAATGCGTTTCATGATCTTATCTTAAGAGGCATAGTACTTATGCCTATTCTAACCGAGGTCATCGATTAATGAAAATAACCTCCTCGAAATCCCAAAAGCTCCGGCCTAAGGGTACTATTTTCTCCGCTTGCGTCCGAAGACCAGCCATTTTAGTTTGCGGGCGACGTTAGCCTCTGCAGCCAGGGCAGCCGGAAGCGTCTTGACAGCCCAAACGACAATGTTTATCGCCCAGATTGCCCCGACGAGCAACATTAAAATGGACCAGAATCGCCATGACAGGTAGCTCGCGTGCTCATACTCAAGCGCCGCCATAACCAACCCGATCCAACCGGTAACCTGGGTGGCCGTAAGGATTTTACCCGTCAGGCTCTTGTAAGCCTGCGACTTCGGGAAGCGCCGGCGCAGAAAGAATCTCTGGATGAGGCCGCCGATAATAAGCAGTGCGAAGATCACCGTATACCACGCGAGTTCAGAGGTCAGTGGAACGTGTTGCAGGAACGACGTCAGAGGCGTGATGCGGTCAAAGTTAAATAGACCCCCAAGGACGATACCGACAGCTACCCCCACGGCCACCTCGCGTGGGTTGTGCCCGAGGACTTCTTTGACGCGCAGCTCCGGGAGCTCCAGCTTGCTCTTACCACGCGCTAGGCTGCTAATTAGCACGTTAAGTGCTACCGACTGTTCACCGGCAGATCGCCGTACGCCGAGCGAGTCATATATAACGATGGCCCCAAACACGGCCGTAAAGCCAAACAGATGGCTGCCCGGTCCGTCCACCAGGTAAGCGGTGGTCGCCAAGGCGGTAACAACCGCCGCGTGAACGCTGGGCATTCCACCCGACGCATAGAGGTTACGCAGATCAAGCTGACCCTTCAGGGTCGCTATGGTGAATTTTGCTATTTGGGCAATAGCCCAGGTGGCAAGCGGGACGACAATATAAGAGTTGATAACCACCGAGCAGGCTCCTTGTAAATGTGGGCTTATTGTAGCGGTTTTTATCTGATGGGGCTAGCCTGGGCCATTATTTAAGCCGGCTCCCATTTGGGCAACCGGCTTAAAAAGTATTGATTTTGAAATTTTAGCTAGAGACTGGACTGCCCGACCTTACGTCGTGAAAGCTCATAGGCTACCACGCTGCCAAGCAGAGCAATAACCAGCGCCGGCAGATTGGTTGGGCCAGTCTTCGGCAGCTCGGTTACGGTGCTGGCGGCCAGGACGCTCGGTGTAGACGTTACGACTGGTACGGTAGTTGTGTCGCCTAAGACTTGTCCGCCGCCGCCGTTACCGCCGGTTCCACCTCCGCCACCGCTTCCGCCACCTGAGGGAATCACGACAGGAGCAGGTTCAAAGTTGGTGGTCGCGCAATCAAAAGTCACATCATCAACATAAGATACGCTCCCAGTTGCTCCGGAACCCTGATTGACGGAATAGGCTACTACCTGAGCGTGCGGGTTAGCGGCAATGATAGTTCCGAGAGAAATGGGAGTTTTCCCTGTTGCTCCAGTAATATCTCGAGTACTCCACCACATACCGTTTTCAAGTGCGGAATACGTGTGCCAGATATTGGGGGTTACATCAACACTGTTGTATACAGGCTCCCAGTTGAGCGTAGTAAAGCCGCTTGGTGCACCATCAATGCGGTTTGCGCCAAGGAGAACGAGTTGGAAAGCGGCTCCATAGCCTGCCTCAACGTATTCTTTGTAGCTCAGTCCTTCTACACTCGAAAGAGGTAGAGATGCCGCGTGAAAGAACGTCTGGTGCGTTGTTACGAGCGGGGTGTTGAATTTAAGCGATCCTAGGCCATGTGATCCAGGAGGACCAGCAACATAGATCGGGGCAGAGATTGTGCTGTCACTAAGGTCAGTCGCCCAACTAGCTGGTGCCGTCGGAGTTGAAGTGGTGTTAACTACAGAGCAGACACCATCACCGATAACACAGTCGGTGTGAACATCAGTAGCACCTAGAGTGACTGTCCCATAAAGAACTTGGATATGTGCCGTGCCGTCGGATGAACGATCGGCAAAGACATAATCCTCCGTATCGGCTTCGCCAGGCTGGAGCACAATAACCCGGTCAGCCTGACCTGATGCTTTGACAGTTAAGGTCACAGCAATAGTGACGTCTTCTTCGCCAGTTGGCTCAGGATTGGACAAATTGACAGTGGCCTTCCCGCAGCTAATTGCGAATGTTGCCGCCGGGGAAGGACTAACGACTATCGGCTGTGAAGCACCGGGGCATGATGTCGCCTCAGTTATGGCGCCGTCTAAGGGCTGAGGTGTACCGCTTGAATCTATGTAGCTAGCGATCAGATCGGGCTTTGCCGAGCCGGCAGCATGGGTAATGCCGTTATACGTGGTCGCGTTATTCCAAGTCTTATTCGGAGTAGTGCGATGCATCAAATGACCCTGGAATTTAACCGAGTCATCATCAACGGTAATAAAAACGTACGGGTTAGAGTCCGAGCTGGTGGCGTGACAAACGTTAACTGGAATATGCTGCACAACTGGCTTATTACTATCCGCCGAAGCAACAGCCGGATTAAACAGAATCAAACCGGATGAAATTGGACCGGTAAGGGCAAACATAACTGCCGACAGCGCAAAACGCACGCGGCGTGAAAATTTTGATGGACGATTTCGTGACATTGTAACCTGCTTTCTGATTGATGGCATTAATTGGATTGCAGAGGGATTGTTGATTTAGTCCACAATACTAAAAGGCTCTCTGATGCCACAAAATTATTGTGTATATCACATCATATAGAGAGCCTTTTGTAAATGCAAGCATAAGGATTTAGTTTTCGGCTTGCCAGAGGGACTTGCTAGCTAGCTCTTGCGCAGTTTGTGCTCAATCTGCGAAGCTGCCCCGGCCAAGAGCAAAAGCACTGCCGAAGCGATGAATAGCCAGGTCATGTCCGTGTTATGGCTCGCCGCTGTTGCGACGGCTGCCGGCACGTGGGCGGCGGCAGTTAGTACCTGACCGGTGGCACCGGAGGCGGCCGAGGTTACGACTGCCGGAGCAACTGCCGCGGAACTAAGCGTATTGGTCTTAGACAAGGGTGCGGAAAACGTACGTAAGGCGTTAGACATCGCGGCGGCGGCTAGAGACTGGTGCTGGGTTGTCGGGACGGCCGCGACAGGTGCGTCGCCGGCCGAGGTGTTCTCGTTGACACTACCGGTCCATTCGCCGAAGACGTTGATAATGAGCACCCCGAACCAATGTTTAATATTGAGGGCCGTGTTCATGAGGTTCGCGACGCTTGATGTGGCTTTGGCGGTGCCGGTGGCGACGTCCCCCACCTTGGTGTTGTCGGTGACGTTCGCATTGCCTGATTGGGCGGCCACGTCCACGTTATTGGTTATAGTTCCGGCCGACGCCAGGTTAACATTGGCCGTTCCGGTATTGTTGATTGTGCCCTGGTTGGTTGAACCGGAACCGGTATTGTTCTGTGAGACGGTAGCATTCCCGGTTAGGAGCGCTGCCTCGCTGGATCCGCCCGGAATGCTCATGATGCGTCCCATCCAGTGTCCTAACACGTTAACCATCACCAGTACGGCATTGTCGCCGAAGATTGAGCTGTTAGCGATATTGAAGAGGCTGCCCGATGTAGTCGCAGCGCCGGTGGAAACGTTACCCGTACCAGTGTTCCCGGCTACATTTGCGCTACCGCTCTGGGCGGTTGTGCTCAGGTTGTTATTGAAGTTCTGGGTTGAGCTTCCGGTGAGGTTGGTTGCCTGAGTGTTATTGACGGTGGACTGATTGGCTGAATTGGCGCCTGTTCCGTTGGCGGTAACCGCATTCGTGCCGGCCGTCGGAGCGGTGCCAAGAAGGCCGTTCAGGAAGCCGTCGGGGAACAATATATCGCCGTTTAGGTTACCGAAGATATTCAGAATCCCGAAGAACGAGTTGCCGGAGTTGATGAAGGAGTTGATCAGGTTGATGATATTGGCCTGAGCCGTGGCGCTTCCGGTCGATACGTTTCCAGCGACAGTGTTATCGGCAACGTTTGCGTTCCCTGAGCCCGCGGCAAGATCAACGTTATTGACGATGTTGCCGGTGGACTTGGCGTTGACGTTCAGGGTGCCGTCGTTGTTAATCGTTCCGGTGTTTGTCGACCCGGAACCCGTCTGCGTATTGCTCAACGATTGATCTCCCAGTCCCCCGCCACCGGCCGCAGCGGCGTTGGGCTGTAGGGTTATGTCACCAATTTGATTGCCGAACAGGTTCTGCATGAAGAAGTTCAGATTTCCGTGGGACCATGACCAGGCGGAGGCCAGAAGATTGATGAGGTTTGCCACCACATTGGCGGCTCCGGACGAGACGTCCCCCACCTTGGTGTTGTCCTGCGCTGCTAGGTTACCCGAGTTAGCGGTACTCTGCAGGACGTTGATGACGTTCACCAGGCTGGTCATATCGAACCAGGCCTGATTCGAATTGTTTATCGTCCCCTGGTTGGTTGAACCGCTGCCAGTGTTCGCGGCGCTGACGGTTTGGCCGCTGGGAGTGATAATTCCCAACGCCACGGCCGTTTTGTAATCAGGGGAACCTACGACTACGTCCCCTAGTATGGTATGGATAACCTGCGGTGACGTAAGGGTTCCCTCAGGCGCAATGCCGCTAGCCGGCATCGTCCGGTACCAGCCGGTGCGGGTATCAAAGTAATACTTGGGTGAAAGGAAATACCCGCTTGGTTTGTCGCATGCAAAGGAAGCTACATCGGCCTCGACCCATTTATGGGCATCGTTGTCGAAAACGTAGTCGGGAGGACTACCATGGCATACCTGCGGAGCTCCTCGAGTCTGTGATGTAGCAGCCAGAGTTGGAGACGGGGACGCGGTGGTGATGTCGGACGGCGTTGGTGAAGTTACCAAAGCGGGAGTGACGCTATCCGACGGGCTAGGCGTAGCCGTGTCCGATGGTGCAGGTGTAACCGTGCCCGTCGGCGTCGGCGTTGGTGATATCTCCGCTGTCTGTGACGGACTCGGCGACGCCGTGTCAGCCGGCGTCTCGCTTGGCGTCGGGCTGACTGTCACCGAGGGTGAGGGCGAAGCTTCGGTAGTTGGGTCGCTGGCCAAGGCGACACCCGGGAGCAGCATTTGGGCGACTAACATAACGCTGGCAATTATGTTGAGGCCTCCTCGTGGAATCTTCATGGTTCATACTCCTTGCATGCAGGTTAAAGATAATAATCTCAAAATCAATAAATTGCGGGACGGATAATTGCTGATAGGGAGAAGCCTCCCTATCAGAACGAAACTATTTAGTTGTGGATACTTACGGACGTAGTAGTGGTGTTATCGTTAGATGCATCACCCGAAGTTACGCCACCAACTGTCGTGTTATCTTTTACCTCAACGTTGCCGCTCTTGGCGCTCTGCAAGTTCAGGTTCAGGATACCAACGTGGTTGTCATTATTAACCGACATAGTGTTGGAGTTTGTGATAGTGGTTGTCTGGTCAGAGTGCGAACCGGTAGTGTCATAACTTACCGAGTCGTTACCGCCGCCCCAGAAACCTGCTCCGACACCGGCACCGCCATTGGTGATGGACACCGACGTATCTGTCGCGTTGGAGTTGCTGGCATTGCCAGACCCTACCCCACCGGAGACGGTCGTGTTGTCCTCAGCTTCCACACGGCCGCTTTCGGCGCGCTGGAAGTTCAGGTTACCAATGCCGACATTGTTGTCGTTGTCGACGGTCGACTTGTTAGTGTTCTTAATCGTCGTGGTCTGGTCCGAGTGCGAACCGGTGTCAGACACCGTAACGGTGCTGGCTGCGGCTACGCCCGCGAGGCCCAGGGCTGCCATACCGATGGCTGCGTATCTAAGTGCTGTAACTTTTACCATTGAAAAGTCCTTTCATTACATTTGTTAATTATTGGTAGTGCCGGGCCCGAGGGCCCGCCCGCCTTAGTAGATTGCTTCAGTGAGTGCTGACGGCACCGTTGGAGTTGACCGTTGTACTCGTGGAGCTTGAACTTGAAACATTGCTGTCTTGAAACACCTCGGATTGAGTAAATGTCGTGGATCCGCTGTTGTCTGAAGTAGATTGAACGGAGATGTTAAGATTTCCGTTCCCGTTTGTGGTAGTTGTGCTGCCCCCAGGGTGTACCGTCGTCACCGTCGTTCGGTCATTTGACTTACGGACGGTCGTGCGTCCGCCGCCGGAGTTGAGTGTTGCATTACCTTGCGCATCCAGATTCACCGGTTCCCCGTTTACCGTTATCTCAGGGGACTCAGATGGACTGGCGATTGGACCGGACTGGTTGGTCGTATCAGAAGTCGGGGCTCGGTGGGATTGCGGTTGATTCGAGCGGTTTGCGACTCCAACAGTCACCAGTCCGACCGTAACAATGACGGCGGGCAAACCAATTTGTAGTGCTTGTGCTCGTTTCATTTCAAACCCCCCTTATGCTGTAACTAACTGACGTCGCTTCTGACGAATAACTGTACCGACTGCTGCCAAAGTACTTAGCAGGAATGCCGGGATCAGATACCCCAGATCCAACCCATTGGAACCGGCGACCAGGCCACCGTTGCCACCCGTGTAGAGTGAGCGTAATGCGGAGAGGTCCATGGGAGTTGATGCCCCAACCTCTGGGAGTACGGCTGCACCGCCGCCCAAACCGCCCGTGGCAGCACCAAGCGCTGCACCGCCGCCCAAACCGCCCGTGGCAGCACCAAGCGCTGAACCGCCGCCCAATCCGCCAGTGGGGCCACTACCGCCACCTGCGCCACCGCCACCCGCGCCGCCACCACCAGCGCCACCTACGGCCTGGTTGTTAACGGTCACATCCGTTGCAGTGGTATTGGTATTAGTCGCGTCCCCTGAACCAACAGGGCCTTCGACCGTGGTGTTGTCGTTTGCTTCTACCTTGCCCGACTCCGCCTTCTGCGAGTTGACATTCAAAATGAAAATGTCGTTCGAGTTGGTGACGGTCGACTCAGTGGTATTAGTAATGGTTGTCGTTTGGTTTGAATCAGAGCCCGTATTGGTGTAGGTAACCGTTGAGTCGCCTGGTGCCGCCGATGCGACACCGCTAAGCATTGTTGCAATTGCTCCAGCGCTTACAAGACGAATCACTTTATGTGTTCGGTATACTTGCCTCATAACTCCGCTCCTTTCTGTGAGTTGTTAATGATGTAGCTATTGATATCTGCCACCCCCAAAAATGGACCTCTTTCTGGTGGTGACACCCGAATGAAGTCCATTAAGAGAGGCGTAGCAAAAAATAGGGAGATCATATCACTTCGGGCGGCAGTGACATGCCCCACCCGTCGCAACCAAGCACCGTACGTCATTCCTAAGATACCCAGCAAGAGAATACCCAGAACCAGCCAGGAATCAACATTCTGGAATCCGGAATAAAAAGCAACGAGTCCGGAAACGACAGCCGAAAGCGTTACGCCGACGAGCTCTTGGGACCACTGCCCGAAGAGTCCTTTGGGCACCACCGGGGTATTCACCGGGGGCAACGCCGCGGCGGCCGCAGCAATGGCATTAGCTATCTCTGGCTGGACAGCCGCGACTGTAGCATCACCAGGCGAAGGCACCATAACCCATCCCGTCCTTGTTGGGGTCAGTTGGGTACGCGCCTCCTGCATTATCGGCAGAACCTGCACCGAAGTTGCATCTATTACTGATTGCTCCGGACTGATTGGCTGAGGGGATGTAACGGTTTCCGCCGTAATTGCCGGTATAACGGCAGCGTCTTTACTGCTAATCGAGGTAAGCGGTGACGGGGCAACAGGTGACACAACTGGGCCGCTGCTCGGCGATGTTTGGCTGGATCCGGCGGCTTCCTGAGAGGGCTTAGTCTCGGTTGCAGCGGTACCGGCAACCTGCTCCACGCTGCTTTGCGTCGTACTAACTGTTGCTTCGTTGTTGATGATGACGGTTGATTGAGCAGTATTGTCTTGGTCGCTAGCAGCGGCCATGGCAGTACCGTTCAACATCAAGGTCAACCCACACGACGCGGCGAGGCCGATTAATGACCTTGTTACAAACGTTCCCAAATGGAGAAAATCAGTCGACTGCATGACACCTCGCATAGCACATAAATCGCTGGGATAACCTTTTTCAGAATAACTTGAATACTGGGCCGCAACATTGTTGAAAGGTACTATTTCGAAGCGGAATGAACCAAAATTTATTAGAATACTTAACTACATAAAAGGGATCGCCCCGTGGCGATCCCTTTGTGATATCGACTAGCTCAAACTTAGCGGTTATGCTTCATCGGTCGATTCTTCGGAAGGGGCGGAAGTCTCGATTTCACCCTCCAGCTGGGCCTCGCCAATGAGCGCTACCGACGCTACCTTGTCATCCTCTTTCATGCGCATGATGCGGACCCCCTGCGTGGCGCGACCGATGAGCGAGATGTCGCCCAACGCCTGGCGGATAATTTGACCCTGAGTCGAGACGATGACCAGATCATCACGCCCGTCGGTAATTGCCCTCACATCCAAGGCCTGCCCGGTTTTACCGGTTACAACCCCGGCCTTGATGCCGACGCCGCCACGGGCGTGGGTCGCGAACTGGTCCACCTTGGTGCGTTTGCCGTAGCCGTTCTCCATGACGACGAGGATTTCGCTGCCCGGGATGACCACGTCCATGCCCACGACACGGTCGCCGGTTCGAAGCCGGATACCGCGGACGCCGCGCGTGGCTCGTCCCATTGGTCGGACCTCACCCTCCTTGAAGCGGATGGCCTGAGCCAGCGCGGTGGAGATGATAATCTCGTCCTTGCCCTCCGTAAGCTTGACCCAACGGAGCTCGTCGCCGTCGTCCAGTTTAATGGCAATGATCCCGTTGGCGCGTACATTGGAGTAATCAACCAAGGGAGTCTTCTTAACGGTACCTTGGAGCGTACTCATGAAGAGGTACTGCTGCTCGCCCTTGCCGTCGAAGGTCACCAGTGACGTCACCGATTCACCCGGTCCAAGCTGCAACATGTTGACGACGGCCTGTCCCTTGGCAGTCCGTGAAGCTGATGGGATTTCATACACTTTCAATCTGAAGACGCGGCCCTTGTTGGTGAAGAACAGCATGAAGTCATGATTATGCGTCAGCACCATGTGCTCGACGACGTCCTCTTCCTTGGTGGCCATGCCCATGATCCCCTTGCCACCGCGGCCCTGGGCCTTGTAGGTGTTGCTGGGAATGCGCTTGATGTAGCCGCCGTGGGTCAGCGTGATGATAACCTGCTCGTTGGGTACCAGTTCTTCTTCACTGAACTTGCCCAGTTCGGTACCAATGATCTGCGTTCGACGGGCGTCGCCGTATTTGGCTTTCATTTCTTCAAGCTCGCCGCGGATGACGGCCATGATTTCAGTTACACTCGAAAGGATCTTCTCCAGCTCTGCGATACGCTTGCGCAATTCCGCCAATTGATCTTCGATCTTCTGACGCTCAAGGCCGGCCAAGGTGCGCAGCTGCATCGCAAGGATAGCCTTAGCCTGAATTTCACTCAGGGTGAACCTGACCATCAAATTTTCGCGGGCTTCGTCGGTGGTCTGGGACGCGCGGATAGTCTTGATCACTTCATCGATGTGGTCCAAAGCGACCTTGAGGCCTTCCAGAATGTGGGCAGCTTCCTTGGCTTTGCGCAGTTCGAATTCGGTACGCCGTCGGACGACGATCTGCCGGTGGGCGATGTATTCGCGCAGCATCATCTCCAGGCTCAGCACGCGCGGCTGGCGGCCGGCATCGACCAGGGCCAGCATATTGACGTGGAACGCCGTCTGCATGGGCGTGAGCTTATACAGCTGGTTCAATATCTTCTTCGGGTATGAGTCTTTCTTGAGGTCGATTACAATGCGTACCCCGCCGGTCAGGCTCTTGGTCTTACCGCGGTTCGAACTTTCGTCGCGCAGGTCCGCGATGCCGATGATCCTCTTCTCCTTATGGAGCTCCGCGATCTTTTCGACCAGCGTCGACTTGTTTACCGAGTAAGGTATTTCGGTCACGATGATGGATGAGTTGCCTTTTTTGTCCTCTTCAATCACGGCCACGGCGCGGACGATGATGCTGCCCTTACCCGTACCATAGGCCTGGCGGATGGAATCGTTACCGAAAATTATACCGCCGGTCGGGAAGTCTGGACCTTTGACGTGTTTGAGCAAGTCGTCGAGCCCGGCTTCCGGATTATCGATAAGTTCGACGATGCCGTCAATCAGTTCGGTGAGGTTATGGGGCGGGATATTGGTGGCCATGCCCACGGCAATGCCCATCTGGCCGTTTAAGAGCAGGTTGGGGAGTTTCGCGGGCAGCACCGACGGCTGTTTGCGTGAACCGTCGTAGTTGGGGACAAAATCAACCGTGTCTTTTTCGATGTCGAACAACAGCTCTTCGGTAATGCTCTGCATCCTGGCTTCGGTATAACGCATGGCGGCGGCCGAATCACCGTCCATGGAGCCAAAGTTTCCCTGGCCGTCCACTAACGGGTAGCGCATGGAGAAATCCTGGGCCATTCGGACCATGGAATCATAAATCGCCGAGTCGCCGTGAGGGTGGTAATTACCCATAACTTCACCGACTACGGCGGCCGACTTGCGGTATTTGGCGTTATGGCGCAGTCCCAGATTGTTCATGACGTAGAGAATGCGACGGTGAACGGGCTTAAGGCCGTCACGCACGTCAGGGAGGGCGCGGGAAATAATAACCGACATGGCGTAGGCCAGGTAACTGGTTTCCATTTCGGTCTCGAGCTTCTGCAGGCGGATGGTCCCGATATTGGAGTTGATGACCTCCGGCTCTTCAGCCGGGTTCGGGGTACTGGTGATGTCTTGTTCGTCCATTATTAGATGTCCAGGTCGTTAGTGCTTAATGTGGTGGCCTTGGAAGAAATGAAGTTCTTGCGCAGCAGGACTTCTTCGCCCATCAGCTTGTTGAAGATGGCGTCCGATCGCTCCGCGTCCTCGATCGCGACCTTGAGCAGGACCCGGTTGGCCGGATCCATCGTGGTATCCCATAACTGATCGGCGTTCATTTCACCTAGACCCTTATATCGCTGCACGCCGGTGACGCCGGCCAGTTTGAGGCGAGCCTTGTCCGCATCGCTGACAGCCGATTCTTCTTCCTCCTCCACGACGACCGCTCCTGCTTCCGACTCGACCTCGGACTCGTCCAAGGCTTCATCCTCACTGGTTACGCCGCCCGCTTCGTCAACTTCTTCCGGGCCGGCGGTCTTCTTGCCGGTCTTGGCTTCAATCAGGCGGTCGATGATGGCTTCCCGCCCGTCTTCGTCAAAGGCGTAAATCTTCTTGCGTCCAACGTTCAGGCTGTAGAGAGGCGGCTGGGCGATATAGAGATGACCCTCCTCGATGACGGCCGCCATGTGGCGGTAAAAGAACGTCAGCAGCAACGTACGGATGTGTGCCCCATCGACATCGGCGTCGGTCATGATAATGATTCGGTCATAACGCAGTTTGGTCACATCGAACTGCTCGGCGATGCCGGTCCCGAGCGCGATGATGATGTTTTTGACCTCGTTATTGGCCAGCATCCGGTCCAGACGAGCGCGCTCCACGTTGAGAATCTTGCCTCGCAAAGGCAGGATAGCCTGGAATTCGCTGTCGCGGCCGCTTTTAGCAGAGCCGCCGGCCGAGTCGCCCTCGACGATATAGATTTCGGAGCGGCTTGAGTCCTTGGTACGGCAATCGGCCAGTTTTCCCGGCAGCGTCATGCCGTCCAAGGCTCCTTTGCGAATAACCGTGTCGCGCGCGGCGCGGGCGGCCATGCGGGCGCGTGAGCTGAGCGTAGCCTTGCTAATGATCTTCCTGGCCTCATTGGGATTTTCTTCGAGATAGTAAGCAAAATGCTCGGCAAATACCTGCTCCACGGCACTTCGGAGCTCCGGGTTATTGAGTTTGTCCTTGGTTTGACCTTCGAACTGAGGATCCGGCAGTTTGACGCTTATGACCACGGCCATGCCTTCACGGCAGTCCTCACCCGTCAAGTTCTCTTCATTCTCCTTGAGGAGACTGTTCTTGCGGGAGTATTCGTTAATTACGCGCGTCAGCGCCCGGCGGAAACCCTCGTTATGGGTACCGCCGCCGTTGGTCGGTATGTTGTTGGCGAATAATTTCGCGGTTTCAGTATAGGAATCATTCCACTGCAAGGCGATTTCAATCTCGTTGCTCCCCACCTGTTTCTGCACATAGAAGGCCGGGTCGTTCATGACCTGCTTGGAATGGTTCAAATGCTGGACGTAGCTGCGGATTCCGCCTTCAAAATAGAAGGCGTAACGGAAGCCGGTCCGCTCGTCGTTTAACTGCAGCCGGGTGCCGCGGGTCAGATAGGCCTGGCGTCGCAGGTACTCCAGAATACGGTCGTTCTCAAAAGCCACCGATTCAAAGATCGACTCGTCCGGATAGAACGTAGTGATGGTTCCGGTACCCTCGGCAGTGCCGACGACTTTGACGTCGGACTGAGGTACGCCGACCTTGAATTCCTGGCGGTAAAGCTTGCCGTTACGTTTTACTTCCGCAATCAGGAGGGTCGACAGGGCGTTGACCACGCTCGCGCCGACGCCGTGCAAACCGCCCGACACCTTATACCCGCTTCCCTCACCGCCGAACTTGCCTCCGGCGTGCAGGACCGTAAGAACGGTTTCCAAACCGCTCTTGCCGGTGGACTTGACCTTATCGACCGGAATTCCGCGGCCGTCATCGCTGATGCGGACCCCGCCGTCCTGTTGGAACGTAACTTCCACCGTCGTGGCGTAACCCGCCAGAGCCTCGTCGATGGAGTTGTTTACGATTTCCCATATTAAATGATGTAAACCCTCGATACCGGTTCCACCTATATACATACCCGGACGTTTGCGGACAGGATCAAGACCTTCAAGGACCTGGATTTGATCGGCGTTGTATTTTGATTTATTGACCATAAACGTTGCTTCCACCTTGCTTAGAATTAGGAGCCTAACTCATCAAAAATAAGAGCTTTTGGCTCACCTGTACCCATTATACCGCTTACCTCCCACCTGGGCAATCTTATGGATGCGGAGCAGACCTGGGCGAACATTGCGGTAAAGCCGGCACTGACATATCATAAAGCTAATGGTTTAATTTGCGGATATTATGTTTAAACAAATCGTTTCAAAACTCTCATTATCACCCTCGGCGACCGCTGATCTGGCCTTTTATTCCCGCCGCTTAAAAAAAGAGAGCGTCACCCGCACGTTCTCCGCGATTGCCGCGGTGCTGGTGGTCGGTCTGCAGTTTGCCACCATCCTGGCGCCCCCGGCGACGTCCAATGCGGCCTCTCCCAACGACATTGTCTATGGCGGTATCGTATCCAAGAGCGATCTCCTTAACCGCTACGACGCCTCGGCGGAACTCAAGGCGCTCTTTACCCGCTTCGGTGTTTCCCGTGCCGATTTGTCAGCGTCGACGGCAGGTACCATTCATTCGAGCGACACCACCCTTAAATCAATCGGCCGTATCCGACACTGGGCCGACGACGAAGTTATCACCACTGCCCTCGGAACCTACTACGGGCGCGTCCTTCATAAATGGGACACCGGTGCCAGCTCAACTTACGAGGTATTCCAAGGTAAGCGCACCTCCGACGGAGGCTATTTTGCGGTCATGCTCCGATGTGGCAATATCATTTTCCGCAACCTGCCGGCACAGAAGCCGACCCCTACACCGACACCGCGACCGACTCCGACCCCGACACCGCGGCCGACCCCAACGCCAGTAAAACCAACACCTACCCCAACTAAAATCTCAGTAGCCTGTGTCGGACTCTCCGGTAACGCAACCGCCGGCGAGGCTCCCTTGGCCGTCGACTATACCGGACGCGGCACCGCCAGCGGGCAGTCAGTCGTAGCCTACATGTTCAATTTCGGCGACAATACGACTCAAACTACCACCATCCCGACCACCTCCCACACTTACAATACCCCCGGTAAATTCACGGCCACCCTGCTAGTCAAAGGCTCAAGCGGAACCGTTTCCCCAGCGATTCCCGCCTGTTCCTTTACTGTTACGGTCACCTCTCCACCCGCCTCGTTCACCAAGAACAAAACCGCCCTCAACACCACTCAGAACATCGACGCCACCAAGCAGCCGGCGCACAGCGGTGACAACATTACCTATTCCCTCACCACGAAGAACGTCGGCGGAACGGCCGAGAATTACAGCGTCGTCGAGCACATTGAGGACATTGCCGAGTACGCCGACGTCACCGAGGCCAACGGCGCGGTTATCACAGACAACGTCCTGACCTGGCCCGGCGTAATTATTCAGCCGGGTCAAACGCTCACCAAGACTTTTATCGTCAAAGTTAAGGATCCCATCCCGGCCACGCCCATTGGGCTATCAGACCGCTACTCTTTCGACCTCCGTATGGATAACGTCTATGGTTCCCAAGTCCAGATCTCCATTCAGCCCCCGGCCGCCAAGCAGGTGGAAATAGCATCGGCCACCTTACCGGCAACCGGTCCCGGAACCAGCACGCTCATTGTGTTGTTCATCGCCGGCATGTCGTTGTTCTTTTACTTCCGGAACCGTCAGCTGATGAAGGAAATCCGCATCCTGCGCAACGATTATCAAGGAGGATTGAGCTAATGTCTGTCGAACGTCAACCTACGTCCCACGAAGCCAACGAGCAGTCCAAAGCCGAATTGGAAGCCCTTGGCCGGGAGCGCATGCTGGAGCTGGGCGTCAAAACCCCTGAGGCATCGGCCGAGCATCAGGAGCGGCGCGCCGAAGCCGCCCGCGAGGCTATCAACCAACATGAGCCGGACCCGGAACCTACCCCGGCCGCTGAGGCCGCCCCCGCCGCGCCCGCCTTTTCCGCCCGCCTCGACGCTCTCGTAAATTACACCCAGACCGTCCAGAGCCTCCAAAGACGCCTCAGCCCCGTCAGCCGCTCTTTCAGCCGGGTCATCCATAACTCGGCCGTAGAGAAGACCAGCGAAGCCCTGGAGGCCACCGTGATGCGACCATCGGTGGTAACCGGTGCGCTTTGGAGCGCCGCCATCGTGGGATCGTCCTTTTACCTGGTAGCACGGCATTTCGGCTACGCTCTGTCCGGTTCCGAAATGTTAGTCTCCCTGTTCGTAGGTGGTATTATCGGCGGCCTTCTGGAAACCGCCGCCCGCACCGTCCGACGCCGCCGCGCCTAACTCACAAATTACTTCCGTCCCATTAACAAGGCCTCGCAGATCTGCGAGGCCTTGTTAATGGTTGGGGGCTGCTCTTGCCTGCAGGCAAGAGCGCTAGATTACTCGCCGACGATTACGTTGCCCCGTTCGTCGACGAAGACTTCACCCTTGGCCAACTTCTCCGGACGCGCAGCTACCATACTGGTAGCGGGTACATTATGGACGGGTGAAGTATCGGCACTTGGCATAATGAGATTGCCGGCTTGAGGGTTTACCGCCGGCACGGGCTCAGCCACTACCTCGTTGGGAGCAGCCTCCGGTTGGTCTTGGGCGACCTCGCTTGTAGCCGGTTCCGGCACCGGCTTATACCGGTTTCGCGAGCGTTTCCGCTTGGCGCGGGCAGGCTTTTCCGCGATGGCTTCTTCCGGCTCCTGCTTAACCTCAAGAGTCTTGGTGTCAGATTCAGAGGGAGTCTCCTTGACCTCTTCAACTTGAGCTTGCGCCTGGGCGGCCAGCTCGTCAGATTCACGCTTGGCGCGGGCAGCCGCAACTACACCGGCATCCAACGACTCAGCTTCCGGAAGGCCAAAGTCATCTTCTGGCATTGCTACAGGCTCGGCCGGCAGGATTTGGGGCGCCTCGGGCTCGGGAGAATCAAAAGGCGCAAGTGCCGGAGGCGGCTGGACAGGTGCTTCATCTTGGGCAACCGGCATGATCGGCTGCGCAGGCGTTATCGGCGGTTCAGGAGACGGTTTGCCTACTTCTCCGGGAGCGTCCGGTGATGGGGCTTCGGCCTGCTCGTCCGATACCTCGGCAGCAGCCAGCTCATCGCTCTCGAGCTTCTTTAATTCCTCGGCAAATTCTTCTTGATGGCTCACGATCGGCTCCAGTGGCTCAATTACCTTGTGTCCTCCGGTAAGAGCATGGTCATGGCCGTCTGCTTCAGGCACCGTATTTTCTTCCGTGTTAGTTGGCGAAACCGCGTCCGGCAAGCGGTGATGGGCTGAAGGGTTGCTGGTGACAACCTCGTCGACAGCCGGTAGCGCGTCATCCTCCGGCGTACGGTTTTCATCCGGCTCAGGCAGCCTTGAGGACGAAGGGTGCGAATCATGAATGATTGAGGTATTCAGCAGATCATCAATCTGATCTTCGGTGGCAAGCACCGGGTCGATTGAAGGCAGATTATCCAGAATTTCAGGAGTGAAGACACTTGGAGCCGCTTCCGGCAGGGCGGGTGACAAGGCAGGCGTATCATCGCTTGTCGGTTCGGGTGCAATTTCGGGGGTGGGCTCAGCAATAGCGTTGACCGGAGCGGATGCCTCAGCCGGTACCTCTTCACGTTCGGCTTGGCGGCGGCGCGCGGCCTCCATGACGGCAGCCATCAGGTCTTCAGGAGACCGCTGAGGCTCCGGACTCGATTCATCATCAGGTTTGTCGGGTGTCTCGGAAGCCGTTCCTAATTGAGCTGGGGCTATCGGCTCAGAAGTCTCGGGTGCTACCGGCACGACGTCGGACACCTTCTCTGGCACGATCTCGTCGGGAATTTCCTCTGCAGCTGCCGGAGCCGACGGAGCGGGCTCAATAATGGGCGGCTCGACGACTTCATCGGGCTTGGGAGCTGGGTCTTCTGCCGGCCCAACAGGCGATGGCGGCTGCTGAGCATCAGGTATTGGGATTGCCACAGGGTCGGCAGTAATTTCCGGCGATACTACGGTTTGTGGCGGATCCTGAATCTCAGCCGCCTCAACTGCGGGTTCTTGCCCGCTTGCCGGTGCTTCCGGAACTTGCGGCATCGACTCGACATCGGCAGATTTTACCGCTGATGGCTCAATTTGAATTGGCGGTGCCCCAATGGGCGGCGGCGTCACCTCGACCTGCTCAAGCTCCGGTACCGGGGGGGCGGCAGTCACAGGTTCTGCGATTAGTGTCGGCGCAATGAGAGTAACAGGTTCGGTCGTTCCCAGGGGCGGAGCACCAATCGGAAGCGGCGTCGATGACACCTGATTCGGAACCTTCTCGGGTTCGGGCGCGGCCTGCACTGGGAGGGGTGAGCTTATTTCAGGTAGGTTGGGTGCAACGACAATTTCAGGTGATTCTGAGGGAGTTTCAATTTTGGGATCAATAAAATGGACGAGCGAACCGCTGAAATCAACCTCATCATCCGGCTCGGATTGGAGTACGGTACGAGGTTCAGGTTCACCAGTGTCACTCCAGGTCGGCGGGTTGATTTGGGCAGGTTCGGTTATTACCGGAGCTTCCAGAGCCGGAGCTAGAGGAGGCGCGGGTGTTATTTGAGCTGGCAACGGGACAGGAATGGCAACCGGTCCGCCAATCGGATCCGGCTGCTGCTGACGCTCGTTGGGGGTCAGCGCCACCATGGAGGTCGGGTCAAAAGTCGGGACGGCGGCCGGGACCGCGACATCAGCCTCTGGCGCGGTGGGAGCGACCTGTGGAACCACGACTTCCGTTTCGACTACACTTATCGGCCGCAGGTCTTCAATCAATGGAATAGTCGCCATCGGATCATCGGCTAGCGGCGTATCAGCCAGCTCGATAACGCGCGTTCGCGTTGTCGTCTGGGTAGGTTGGTCCGAAACCATTGGCGCGGCTTTAACCGGCGGCTTAGGTTCAGACCCGGACGGAATCAGTGGGATGTCACTCAGCGCCTCGGCTTCTGCGGATTGCTGGGTCTGGGGTCCCAGCTCAGTTGCCGGAGCTTGTAACTGTTGCCCAGGAGCTTCATTGACCGATAGCACCGGTGACGGAGCAAAGGGCAGATCAATGGGAGGGGCACCGATAGGCGGGATACCTACCGCGGGCGGAGAGGCCGGAGCGGTCGGGAGCTTACGCCCACCCGTAATGTCGGTAATTGAAAGGCCGCCCGGCTCGGATGCCGCCGCCGGCTGTACGTCCGCTCGAGACATGGGCTCATCGGTAGGTTCGGGGATAATAGGTGCGACCGGTACCATGGGGGGCGCGGCCTGAGGTGCAATCTGCTCAACCGGCGCCGGGGCCGAAAGCCCATCGACCGGGGGTGCGCCAATGGGTGGCGGGCTCGTGATAAACGCGGCGGCGGGGGCAACCTGCTGAGGCTCAGTCGGCATCGGGACTTCTACCGCGGGTGCAGGAGCCGGGGCGGACGGCTGAGACATAACCGCAGGGGTGACCGCCGGAGCCGAGACGTTAACCGGATCAGTCGGCAGAGTGACTGGAATCGCGACCGTGGCGGGCGCCGGTTCCACAGGGGCAGGCGGCGCAACGGATGCCATGCGGCCCGACAGTCGGGCGGTGATATCAGCCTCTATAACCGCCTTCGAGGCACCGAATTTGGCCGCGCTCAATTGCTTGATAGCCAGCCCCAATTCGGGATTAGTCGTACTTAGCGGCGGCAGCCCACGGATGGTAAAGGGTTGGCTCGGCACTCCACCCAGCATCATCCGGATGGCCGCATGACCATTAGGCAGGTTCACTAGATCTCTGGCGTCAAAGATCGGGGTGAATTGCTTGACCATGAATTCAGCGTCCTCTGGTCCCATGCGCATGCCGAGAATCGTCCCGATGTTGCCGAACACCGCGTCGCGAATCTCGTTCGTGAGCTGGCCGATGAACTGGTTGGCGACGATGAGGTTGAGACGATACTTGCGCGCCTCACTGAGAATGCTGGCGAAACTGTCGGTCGAGAAGTTTTGAAACTCATCCACGTACAGGGAGAAATCTGTACGGTCCGCCTCCGGCATGTCGGCCCGGCTCATGGCGGCGGCCTGGAACTTGATGACGAACATCATACCAAGCAATTTGGAGTTGAGCTCACCAATCTGGCCCTTACTCAAGTTAACGATGAGAATTTTCTTATTGTCCATGATATCGCGTAGGTCGAAGGCACTCTTGGTCTGACCAATGATATTGCGCATGATCTCATTCTGCTGGAAGGCGCCGAACTTGCTCACGAAATACCCCAGCATCTCACTTTTGTGATAATCGCTGGTCTGGCCCATTTCCTTGGTCCAGAAATCAATTACGGTCGGGTCCTTCAAATAGCGGAACTTCTGCTTCAGATACTCAGTATCGGTAAAGACCTTGGGAATTTCCAGGAAGGTGGCCCCCGCAGGGTCGCTCATCAGCGTCAGAGCCGCGTTTCGGTACCATTGCTCGAACCGGGGACCGATGACGCCGGTACCGTTGGGGTCGTACAGCTTATAGAGCATGCTGATGGTTTCCTGGATCAGGAAGTCCTTTTGTGCCGGATCGTTAAACTCAAACAAGTTGAGGCCCAACGGGTACTCGGTATCGGCCGGATTAAAATAAATGACGTCTTCGGCCCGTTCCTTGGGCACCAGACTGAGCAACTTCTCGGCGGTATCGCCGTGAGGGTCAATAAAAGCGAAGCCGTTGCCAGCGAGCATGTCCTGGACGGCCAGATTCTCCAGCAATGTCGACTTACCCGTCCCTGTCTGCCCCAAAACATAGGTGTGACGGCGCCGGTCTTCGGTGCTCAGGCGGATTTCTTTCTTGACCCCGCGAAACTCATTAAAGCCGAAGAGCAGCCCGCTTGATGGCAGGCTGACCGGACCGTCAACTTCCTTGGAGGCCTGGCGTTCGACGTTGGCCGTGGGTACGAACTGGGAATCCGGCAAGTGGAACAAAGTCGCCAGTTCCGCGCTGTTTAAAATGCTCGAATGCATCTCGGGGGGGAAAAACCTCAGGATAAAAGCCGTTACCAGCCCTTGAACGTCGATGGCCGGCAAAAATTTAAACCCGTTCAGACCTGGTGCTTCAAACAGCGCGAAAGCGGTGGCCAGATCCCGCAACAACTGCTGCGACGTCGCCACGGTCTGGGTCGATACCACCAGCCGCACGAGCACTTCGAAACCTGGCTGTTTGGTCTTGTTTTCAATGCGTTCGATTGTACCTAGCTGCAAGTTCGTCAGGGATTGTCCGGGGGCCTGTTTGGCAGCGTCCGCGGCGGCGGTAGTAGGGGGAGTAACGACCGCGCGCGCGACGTCCATGGCATTAAAGCCCAAGCCCTTGCTCTTGCCCTTGCGCAGGTGCTCGACTAGGCTGGTCGAGCGCTTCACCCAACCGGACGTCGCCGGACGCACCATCACCTGAATGGCCGCACCATCGTCCTTGCCCATGCTGGAGAGAGTCGTAATTATTGCTTCCAGGGGATCCCGGTCGAGCTCCTCGTAAGTTGAAATCGGGTATGAACTGTCGGCTTTCAGGACAATCTCCCCGCCCATCGTGGCGGCCAGTCGACCTTCCTGGTTGAAAATATTATGATCCTCAACCTCCTCGAGCAGGGCACCGGGGTAGGCGGTCTGAATCGACTTTTCAACCACGCTCACCATCGCCACTGGCACTGCCGCGTAAAAATGGACCAGGCCGTCGGAGGCCACGATTTCCAGAGCGATATGCCGCTGGCCATAAAACTTACTCTTAAAGCCTTCGCTGGCAGTCCCGGCGAGTAGGTTATAAAGAACTTCGGCCTGAGCGGTCTTTTCGCGCATCACGTCGCGGATGTCACGGCTGCCCGCGACCGTATCGGCGCTGGGCGGCGGCAAGTGGATTTGGATGGGTACCATTTTCAGGCCGCGCTCAATGGCCTTGGCACGTCTCAACTTCCGCTGGTACACCAGGTACGCGACCACGCCGAGACTCGCTGCAAGCAGCAGGAAGACCATGACTACGACCAGAATTCCGTTCACTTTAACACCCTCCGACCACGCGAATTTGTTTATTTATCTTCCGGCTTCTTTACCTGGTGGCCATACCTCTTCTGCAGGTAATCGACCTGTAAATCCTCAATGGCTTCTTCCTCAGCATACGGATTGCCCGATGTTTGGGCTATTACTTCTTCTGTTTTATCAACCCACTCCGGCTCGATAAGATCCTCGTCCGCCGCGATGGCCGGAAGGGGCAAGGTCGGGGTGACGGCAGCGTTGGGCGCGGGCATGGAAGCGATGGCCGCGGCAACGTCGCTGGCATTCAATTTCGGTGAAGAAGCAGCCGGCGCACCGTCCGCGGCCGGAACGGTTTGAGCCGGTAGCTCAACTCCGGCGGCAGTTACGGTCTGCTCGGGAGACTGTACTGGCAGCTGCTCGGAACTTGGTTGGGGTGATTGGGGGGTTTGCGGGTTCATAATTACCTTAAATTATACCACTTGTGCTCAAAGCTTGGTAATAAAACTGCTAACGTTTATTTATGCACCCAGACCGGCGTGCCGACTTCAACCCAATTATAGATGAACGCCGCCGCGTCATCGGGAAGATTAACGCATCCATGGGAGCCGCCGTAGTAATAATCCTGACCGCCGAAATTGCCGTTGCGCCAACTGGCGTCGTGCATGCCGAAGCCTGAGTAAAAGGGCATCCAATAATCCACCTGGACGTCATAGTTGTATTGCGGCCCGTAGGCGTACCCGCGCAAATGGGTATTGGTCGCCTTGTAGTAGACGCTGAACAGCCCGGTTACGGTCGGGAACCCGGCTCCGGTCGCACCGCTGGTAATCGGCGCGTCATAAATTACGGCATGATCCTGCCACACCCACAGGTGCTGCTTAGACAGGTTGATTTCAATGTATCGCCCGTAGTCCAGGCTGACCAGCGAAGTTGAGAGGGTCTTGAACGGCACCACGTGCGTCGTGACCGGGAAAACCAGCGGCTGTTGATCGGTCACTGCTTGCTGCACGGCCGCCACGGCGGGATCCTGATCGATTGCCATACCGTCGGTGCCTTCACGCTCCACTCGTGTGACGCCGTTTTCGATGATTATTTTCTTGTCGACCGGCGGCACGTTAACCTTGCCCGCCACCAGTTGGACATAGCCGCGAATCTTGGCGATATCCACACCGGCCACCAGCCTCGATTTGTCACCCTCGACCCGTCCGTTGAAAGTGAGCCAACTGCCTATTTCCGCGGCCGACGGCACGAAAGCCCGGTCCTGATAGGTCAGCGTTATAGGTACGGCCATAAAGTGGTTGGCCTGCTCAATAGCTGGGGTAACGCTTGAGGCCAGGATGCGGGCCGGCTGCTGGGTCGCAGCAAGCCTCACGGCGGTCGCCGAAGGCACGGATGCATCCGCCCTGATCAGCCCGGCCAGACGTACCGGATCAATCGACCATCCATCCTTGTCGGGTACTACTTGGACGTCCGTGCCTTTGACGACCAGGGTCGCGTCGGTTGCCTCGGTGCCGATACGGGCCGCAATCGATGCCACGTAAGATTTAAGCCGGTTATTATCTAAGGAATAAGTCAAAGGCAGGCGGGCTTCAGGGGTAGGAAGCAGTAGATCACGGCGGGCATCGTAGGCCGTCTTGATGGTTGTTTCAACAGAATATTTTAATCCGATATCGGCTGGCGTTGCGGAAAACTGCTTATCGTCGATGCTTAGCTTCAGCGTATAGTTGCGAGTAATTCCGGTGATTTTTTCGCGTGCCTGAGCCAAAGTCAGGGACCCGATGTCTTTCCCGGCGACTGTAACCCCCGGCAGTATCTTGTCCGCGTAATATCCTTGCAGGACCAGCTGAGCACCTAGCACTATCACCGTGCCGATCCCGGCAATGAATACCACGCCGCGACCAACCGACGCCCAGATGCCGGTTCGGAAGACGCTTAGGTTTGTAACTCCTACCATGTGGACTATTATACCGCTAATGCTTTACATAAAATAGCTGGTTTTGCCTTGCTGGCCCAAGCTCACAGGTTAGGCTTGATACCGAATTTTCGTTCCAACACGGACCAGGCTTGAGCTTCCATCCGCCCGGCCTCTTCCTCGGTTGGCGTACGGTCGGGATAGCTCAGAGTCAGACGCAAGCTCAGGCTACGATTTCCAACGGGCACGTTTGCTCCGGCATATTCACCCACGTAAGTGACGGTTGCATGATGCAAACCTTTGAGCGCTGCCAATACCTCCGACCAGCTGACATCGCTGCCGGCAACAAAAGAAATGTCACGGCTCGTACCGGGGAAGCGGTTGAGGCCGGCGAACTTCTTAGGGGCAGCCGCCGCCAGAATCGGCTCGATATCGAGTTCCAAATAGGCGGCTTCGCCGCCTATTTTGTTGGCTCTCAGAAGGGCCGGATTAAGCTGCCCGACGGTGCCGATGACCTTCTTTGCCAAGCTGATTTGAGCGACACGCCCGGGGGCAAAAGCATTGGGTTCGTCAACGGGGGTGAGCGCAAATGCTACGTTAAATTCCAAATTCAGTGCGTCCAGCAGGCCTTTGAGATGACGGTACGAGTCTTGGGGGCGGGCGACCAAGATCGCCAGCCGTAGGGGCTCGTCGGGTTGTCCGTCGCCCTCGACCGGAACAAACACCTTGCTCAATTCGTAAAAGCCAATGGCTTTGGCATAGGTGCGATTGCGGACCAATACCTGCAGGTGACTCGGCAGCAACGAAGTGCGCAAGAACGCCTGCTCGCTCGACAGCGGGTTCTGCAGCTTCAAGTGATTTTCGGGCTTCAAACCAACCGCTGCCAGCTGGTCTTCGCCCACGAACGAATATGTCATAATTTCAAACAATCCGGCGCCGCTGAGCAGATTCTTAACACGGCTGTTGAGTCGGTGGGTCTTGTCAAACTTCAGGGTAGTAGGACGCCAAACCGGGATCGTTGATGGCACCCGGTCATACCCAAGGACCCGGACAATCTCCTCTACCAAGTCCACGGCCAGCTTCAGATCGGTCCGCCACCAGGGAACTGCGGCGACTGAGACATATGTATCAAGATTGTCATCAAAGCGGCGGGCTCCTAGGAAGCCGGCATTTTTCGTGAAGGTTTCAACGTCTTCTTCAACGACACCGGTTGCCTCGCGCTCCCGCCATGTCTCGCCGTCAGCCTCCATTTTCACGGCATGCACCACGCGTCCGTCGCCCACGTACAAACCGTTATGCCCGACATGTTGGCCGAGCTTGCTTTCCACCCTGACGTACTTGTTGTCGGCGTCGCTCCACAGGAAGTAATAACCCTCGATCGAGTGGTGCTGATCGCCGTTTTGTACCTCTGACAAGCCATAATCTTTGGATACATGGTCGTGATGACCATTGTAGAACAAAATATCACCGGGCTTCAGATCATCCACCTCAACCGGCGTTCCAATTTCGAATTGAGCCAACGAAGTATAACCGATACGCAGGCCGATAAGAGAATAGAGGTAGTCGGTAAAATAACTGCAATCAAAGTCGTTTGTGCCGTTCTTCTTAAATGATGCGCCCCAGACGTAGGGCTTTCCCAAGTGGCTCCGCGCCTCACGGGCGATGTCAAAGGGTACTGCCGAAATGCCAAACCGGGACAGAGCCTGGCAGGCTTCTTTGGCGGTCAGCTCGTAGCCCAACAGCTGATTGAGTACCGGTATCTTCAAGCCGATTCGTTGCGTCCACGGCCAAATCCTCAGCACATCAGTAACGCCGCCCTGGAGTTCGGCCCCGGCCGCACGGTTCAACAGCTCAGCCGCCCGAGCCAAGCCCAGCGGAGCCAACTGCACCGGAAGCCCGCGTTCAAACCTGGCGCTGGCCTCGCTTCTGAGCCCGAACCGTTTAGCGGTCTTCCTTATTCGACCGCCGTCAAAAGTTGCCGCTTCCAGATATATCCGGTTCGTGCCGGCCGTAATTTCGGTTTGGGCGCCGCCCATGACTCCCGCCAGGCCGATTACGCCGGTCTTATCGGTTATTACCAGATCATCGACGGTTAAGACACACTTTACGCCATCAAGTGTCACCAGGGTTTCGCCGGCCTTGGCGAGCCTTGAGCCCAGCGGCAAAGTAACCTTATCCGCATCATAAGCGTGCAATGGCTGGCCGTACTCCAGCATGACGTAATTCGTCACGTCAACGACAGGGGAAATCGGACGTATCCCGCTAGCCCGCAAACGCTCGGCCATAAGTTGTAGCAACTTGGGGTCAATCTTACCGGACGCCCCCAGCTTAAACTCTGCCAACACCAACTGGCTGACCAAAGAGGGGGAGGCCTCAATCTCGACGGCCGGGCCACTGCCTTTAGATTCTGCCGCTTCCACCATATCCTTTAGATCGATATTGGCGATTGCCGCGACTTCGCGGCTCAAACCGACAACCGACTGCAAATCAGACCGGTTGGCAGCCGTCTTCACGTCCACGATGCCGTGGTTTTCGTACATGTCGCACAATGATGTCCCGAGTCCCGCTTCCTCGTCGAGCTCAATCAAGCCGTCGTGATCGTTGCCCAATCCCAGCTCGCTGGCGCTGCAAAGCATCCCCTCACTCACCTCGCCTCTCAGTTTGGACTTTTTAATTACCGTACCGTCCGGAAGAGTGGACCCAACCTGGGCGACCGCCACTTTCAAACCTGCTCGAACATTCGGCGCACCGCAGACTATCGATAGTTCAGTCTCGCCGGTCGTGACGTCAACGATATGCAGCCTATCCGCTCCGGGATGTTGAATAACTTTTTTAACCAGCCCTACAACAACTTTTTTGTCTAGCTGCGTTGACGCAATATATTGTTCAACTTCGATACCGGCCTGCTCCATTGCCTGAACAATATCTTTATCAGACATTGTGCGACATAGCCATTCTTTAATCCAAGACGTGGAAACCCTCATGATAAGACCTCTTTATTCCAACTCTGACCAACGGGGACTAACGTACTAATCCAACCCCCTGCTATACTTAGCGGCTTCGAAGAAGTCCATGCCTCTTCGACGCCATCGAGCAAAAGTGTTATTTCTACAACATTCCTATGTTTCATTTTAAAACTGCTCGAGAAATTTGAAATCCGGACGCCAGAATTCACGGACGTCATCAACGCCGTATTTAATTGCCGCAATCCGCTCGGGCCCAAACCCAAAGGCAAATCCGCTGTATCGCTCCGGATCTATTCCGACATTGCGCAGGACCTGCGGATGAACCATTCCCGCTCCGCCGAGCTCCAACCAACCCGTACCGCCACACAAGTGACAGGTTTTGGCTTCAAATTGGCCACTCCCGCCGCACACTACGCAGGTCGCGTCCATTTCCACGCTCGGCTCGGTATACGGAAAGTAATTGGACCGCAGGCGGATTTTGGTTTCTTCGCCGAGCAGCCCCCGAAGCATAATCTCGAGCGTCCCCTTGAGATCGCCCAGGCTGATCCCCTCGTCAACGACCAGACCTTCTATCTGATAGAAACTCCAGGAATGGCGCGAATCCTCATCTTCATTACGGTAGACTTTGCCGGGTGCCACAATGCGGATCGGGAGGTTGTCGCGATTCTCCAACATATGGCGGATCTGAATTCCCGAGGTATGGGTACGCGGAACCAGGCCGTTTTCCAGATAGAACGTGTCCTGCATGTCACGAGCCGGATGATCAGCCGGGATATTGAGCGCTTCAAAAATATGCCATTCCGTCTCGACTTCCGGACCGTCGGCTACCTGGTAGCCCATTTGCCAGAACAGTTCGACCAACTCATCAAGCACCATGCTGACCGGATGACGATGGCCCAGCGGCGGTATCACGCCAGGTGCCGTAACATCCAGAGGCGTCGATAATTCATCCTTGGCCGCGCTGACCGCCAGCGCCCTTTGTCGCTCCGTCAGACCCTGCTCAATGACAGTTCGCAGTGCGTTCAGGCTGGCACCCTTCCCTGCCCGCTCGTCCGCCGGCAGCGAACCGATGCTTTTGAGCTCCTTGGTCAACTCGCCTTGGCGGCCCAGCAATTCCACGCGCACAGCCTCAAGCTCCGCCAGAGTCTTGGCGGCCTTGATACGAGCGACATATTCGGTTTGACTCATGGCCATCGCAGCCTCACATACACCTCAACAATCGATAATAGTAATCCTAGCAGGATAGCGTCTTTTATGCCAAGCTGCTGCAACGAATTGAGCGCCAGCAGACCGGCCGCCCAGCCGCCGATCAGCCAGCCCTGGCGCCATGAATACCGCAGACGTAGCGCCTCCGTGGCGTGAAGGTGCAGGTAGGTCTTGATGCCATATAATGCCAAGGTAGCGGCCGCGGCAGCCTCAGTTAACAGGACGACGAACCAAATCGTCACTCCCACCGGCCCAATCGCCACGGGAGTGGTAAAAATTAGCGACGCAATAAGCGCCACTCCCGTACCGGAGGCCCACACACTCAGCGCTATAATATATCGCTTGGTCGTCACTTAAACTTCTCACGCTTACTTGTCACCATTATGCCACTCATACGACATATCAGGCAAACGGGAGAATTTAAAAAGCCGCCTGCGGGGCGTCTCGCGACGGCCGGTGGCGGCTACGGAATAATTCCAAAGAGTTACGGGGCGAACAAACCCGCCCAATGTATGTAAATTGGCGCTTGTCGCCCCGTATATATTTCCTACCAGAGGTAAGAGATATGATGGGAGTGTGAGCTTGGCCTTGGTTTGGCCGGTGCTTGGTGCGACTGGCGTAGGTTGGCTTGTGCTCGGTGAATTGAGCCTGAGGCTCTTAGTTGATGTGACATTCCCTACCAGAATCGTATTTCTGGAAGGCAACCGACCACGACATAAGTCGTAGCCGAGTGCCTTCCAGAAACTTCATGGCGGAGCAGGCGTGGCAAGCAAGTTTGGACCTTACTTGGAGCTCCTGGTGACCGTAGGGCGAACCCAGGTTAGATAGTAAGGGGGTACTTCTAACCGGGATTTGCCCTACCGTCTAACCTTGTCGGCTTTATGGGGTGTCAATCGGTGGTCGGGTTGTGAATGGACTTCGGTCTGTGTGAACTGTCTATAATTTAGCACAAGCGCTTTGATATGTCAATACCCTTATGTTAACTGATTGTGATATTGCTGTTATTGCCTTTACAAAGGTATTATGTGAGTACTACTGCCCTATCATCGACCAGCTCACATTGACGTGGTGTTGTGATAAAATCAACGGTTATGCACAAAGTTTATCGTTGTAAAAGCTACAATATGCTCGGTTATACGATGGTATTGATATAAGTCAATTATTGCCTGAGCCAGCCGATAACTAAAAACCGCCCGAAGGCGGTTTCATCACAGTTTCAGGAGCTTTTACAATAGCCCGAGCAACTCCTTTACTTGGGCCAGCTTGGCGTTCGCGAGCTCGCTCGCCCTCCACCAGCCGTGCTCCAGAGCCTGGTCGATCTTATCGTTACCCGGTTTCATAAGCTGGGCGTGCTTGGCCTGGAGTGGAGCCAGCTCGTCGGCTACGACCTTGGCAAGGTCCTTCTTGAATTCGCCGTAACCACGCCCGGCATAGTCTTCCTCAATGGAAGCTACCGTCTTGCCGGACAGCGTCGAGTAAATTACCAGCAGGTTGCTGAGCGCCGGCTTATCGGCGCCTCCGCTTATCTGACTGCCGCTGTCGGTAACGGCCCGCATGATCTTTTTCACAATCACGGCCGGCTCGTCACTCAAGAGGATACAACCGCCGGTATCCTCATCACTCTTACTCATCTTCTTCGTCGGATCCTGCAAGTCCATGATACGTGCGCCGGCAGCCTGAATCGTTGGCTCGGGTACCCTGAACGTCTCACCGTGAAGGTTGTTAAAGCGGGTCGCAATGTCACGCGTAAGTTCCACATGCTGTTTCTGGTCTTCTCCAATCGGTACTTCGTCCGCGTCGTACAACAGGATATCCGCCGCCATCAGCACGGGGTAATCGAACAGACCCACGAGTTGGCCCTCGCTCCCCATTTTGGACGACTTGTCCTTGAACGTGGTCATCCGGTTCAGCTCCCCTAAGGTAGCGTAGTTGTTGAGGATCCAAGTGAGCTCCGAGTGCGCCGGAATCTGACTCTGCACAAAGATATACGACGTTGCCGGGTCAATGCCGGCGGCCATCAGCCAAGCGACCGCGCTGCGCGTGTTGTGCTTAAGCTCTGCGGGGTTGGGGCGAATAGTCAGGGCGTGGAGGTTTGGTACGAACCAGAAGTGCTCAACGCCTTCCTGGCGGCTCATAGTAGCCCAACGCTTCATGGCGCCAATATAATTACCTAGGGTCAGATCACCGGTTGGCTTTACGCCTGAGAGCACTCGTTTCATTGCAGACCTTTCTTCATGGTGTTTATTTTAGCAGTAATTTTGCTGCTTAGTTCTTGTGTTCAGTGTAGCATATGGGGCTTTAGATGATTGTTAGGAGGTTTTGAACTTTCCCTTAAGCTTAGGTGCCTTCCATTTGACACTTAGCTTATATTGTTACCGTCTCCAGTTGTTTTTTCCGTCGATTAATGGCCTATGCTCGCTTATAGAGCGGCATCTTCCTTTGCTGACACGTGATCTGCTAGTTTAGGTAGCCCTCATGTACCCACTAAATAAGGAACAGGTTAGTTGTTTAAAACTAGGTAGTAAACATTTTTGTTTACTAAATGCATTAGTCAAATTTATCAATTATTATGCCTCCACGAAGCCATAAAACTGTCATTTAAAAGCCTACTACGTAAGTAAACGAAAATGTTTACTTGGAACATTTAAAGGACTACACTCCCCTTTAGATGCAGACACCCAGAGCCAGCCGACCACATCAACTCGCGCGCCCAGCCACCCGATTTCACAACCCCATCGTAATAGATGAGGCCCACACCAGACAATAAAAACCCATTCCCCCTTAGAAGAACAACCCAAACCCCCTAACGAACCTCCAGGACCAGCCACCACCATGAAACATCCCCAGCTGAACGACCACCAAACCCTAGCCGCCACCCTCAAAGCACTGGCTCACCCAGTTCGCCTGGAAATACTCCAGCTGGCCGCTGATAACGGCCCCATGCACGCCGGGCAGTTCAACGCCGTAATCGCGGTATCAAAGCAAGACCTTCACCGGCATTTGATTGTGCTCCGAGATGAAGGTCTTTTACTAGTTCAGCCGACAGGACGGACACCAACCTACGAGCTGGCGCAGCCGATAATAATTCCTTTGCTTGCGGCCGTTGCCCTGGCAACCGCCCAAGCTTAGTCCTCGGCCGTAGGTTTGTCGAGCAAGATAGCCTCTACTCCCGGCGAAACATCGGCGATGCGCACGACATCCTTATCGACATGGGCCAGCGATTTATGGGCGTTGTTATAGTGGCTCACCGTCGTACCGAGCGACGACCCCATTTTCTGCATGTAGATTTCATGGGCAGTGATATGCCGCCCCAGCTCCCCCACCCGCTTTTGAATGTCCTTGGCCTTCTCTTCGATCTGCAGGCTGCGCAGCCCCTGCATTACGGTCTGGAGGTATGCCATGAACGAAGTCGGGCTCACGATAATGACGTGTTTGTCGCGGAAAGCGTACTCAATCAAGTCGCGCGAGTTCGATTGCAGCGTACCGACCTTGTTGATCAGCAGGTCGTAGTAAATTGCCTCGCTGGGGATGAACATAAAGGCGAAGTCCATCGTATCCTCGCCCGGGCGGATGTATTTGGAGGTTTCATCGATGCGGGCTTTGAGGTCAACCTTGATTGCCTTGATGAGGGCGTCCTGTCTGGTCTTATCCTTCTCATCCATGAGGCGGTTATAGTTTTCCAAGCTGAATTTGGAATCGACCGGCAGGATCAAGCCCCGGTCGAGTCGAATGATAGCGTCGACGATGTCGCCGTCGGCAAACTTATACTGCAGTTCGAACCTGTCAGGCGGCAACACGTTCTCCAAGACGTTCTGCAGGAAATATTCGCCGAGCACTCCTCGCTGTTTCGGGTTTTGAAGCGTGTTCTGTAACAGCTTCAGGTCATCCGTTATCGACAACACCTGCTTATTGCTCTCTTTGAGCTCAGTGAGGTCACGGGTCACTTCGCCGATGAGGCGGCTCGAAGCGGCGAACTGACGCTGCATGGCCTCATTCATGCTCGTGCTATTTTTATCCAAGCGGTCGTTCAGGGTTTGATGAATCCCCTGCAGGTCCTGCTTGATCAGGCCGAATGCCGTATCGTCCTTCATCCCGGTTTTGAGGCTGGAGAGCTGCCTGTTAAGCAACAGAACCATGACCCCGAACCCAATGAGAACGGCTGCGAGCACGAGAATGAGAAGTGTTATATCCATAGCAATAGTATATCAGGCTAACCATAACCGAACAAGGTACGAACATGAACTGCCTACTAAGGGGGTCAAGCGATACCGCTCAAGCTTGAAAAATCAGCCAAAAGTGATAGCGTGATGTAGAATATTTCGTTCTTTCACATTCCTACTCTTGGAGGTGCGCCGTGAGCGTACAACAAAGACATGGTTTTCGAAAATTCGTCGGCTGGATGATTGTTCTCGGAGTTATCGTCGTTGGGGCCGGTCCGCCTGCCCTTGCCTACGCTGCCCAGAGTATCGTTGCCCTGCCGCCCATACCACCGAATCCGCAAGACTCCATCGTGTATGCCAGCGACCGCACAACGGTTATTGGTGTGATTCCGGCTTCGGAAAACCGCCATGACCTGGATCCCAAAACTGAAATACCCATGGTTATGAAGCAGGCCATCATCGCCTCGGAAGATAAGGACTTTTACGCTGAAAACGGCGTGTCATATACCGGGATGTACCGTTCATTCCTTACGATTGCGAAATCGTTGACCCATGGCAGCCTTCAGCTCGCTAGCGGTTCAACCTTGGAGCAGCAATACGCCAAAAACGCCCTGCTCACGCTCGATCAGACAGGTGGCCGCAAATTCAAGGATATGGGCATGGCCCAACACCTGGACAGAGAGTACACCAAGGACCAAGTCCTTGGCCTGTACCTGAACACGGTGTTCTTCTGCCGCAATGCCTACGGAATAGATGCGGCCGCACGGGCCTATTTCGGCCACGGCGCAACTAAGCTATCCGTTGCGGAAGCGGCCACGTTGGCCGCCATGGTGCAACAGCCCTGCAACTATGCCATGGCCAAGTACGCTCCCAATCTGCTCAGACGGCGCAACTCCCACGTTCTTGCCACGATGCAAGAGCTCGGCAACATCGCGCCCGAAGAAGCAGCCCTTGTGGCCAAACAGCCGCTGGGATTCATCAAGGAAAAAGCGGCAGCCAAGGCTTCAATGCCGTTGGAACCGTACATCACCGACCTCGTCCGGCAATACCTGGTCAAAACCAGGGGCGAAGCTGCCGTGGCGCAGGGCGGGTTCCGGATATACACCACGATCAATTGGAAGCTCCAACAGGCAGCCAAACGGTCACTCGTATCCAACCTTTCCAGCCCCAAGCTGGTTGCGGCCATGGCGGTAATCAGTCCCAAGACCGGAGCCGTGGTGGCTTTGGCCAACTCCACGTCCCACGCCAAACTGCAGTTCGATATTGCCGTTCAGGGCACCAGGCAAGTCGGCTCGGCCATGAAACCGTTCGTGTTAGCTGACGCCATTTCCAAGGGCGTTTCTACCGACGCCGTCTTGCCGGCTCCGGCCTACGCGCTCATCGGCGGGACCAAGGTCTACAATGATGACCGCACGGCTCACGGCTATCTGGATATGACACGCGCCCTGGCAACGTCCAACAACCCGTGGCACATGCAGCTCATCAACGGTACCCAGGCAGATCCCGGGAGCCCGAGCAACACCTTCCCTATCCCGAATGACCCGGTAAGCCCGCAGAGCGTCGCCGATCTGGCTCATAAACTGGGCATCGACGACACTCTTTACGGTACAGCTGAATTGATGAGCGGTGACGCGCCGCCTCATCTCGACGCTGTTCCGGAACTGGCCCTGGGAACCAGTTCCATTACCCCCTTGCAGATGGCTTCGGCCTACGGCACTTGGGCTAACAACGGAAACCATGCCGAAAGCTTCATCGTCAGCAGCATCACCGCAGCCGACGGTACCGTTCTGTACCAGCATCAGGTTCAGACAACGCCGGTCATGGATGCCGAAGCGACTGCCCAGCTCACCAAAGTGATGCAGTCGGTCATTCACAGCCCGTCAGGTACGGCCAACCGCGCCGACTTCGGACGGCCGGCGGCCGGCAAAACCGGCACCACCCTGTTTGACGCCTGGTTCGCCGGTTACACGCCCGATTACGTGGCGGCAGCCTGGACCGGCTACCTGGACAACCGCAACCTAACGGTGAGCGGGCGACAGGTATTCGGTGGCAGCTCGGCCGCCATCATGTGGCGCGATTTCATGGAAGTGGCCCATCGCAACATAGCGGTCCACTATTTCAGCGCTCCGAGTTCAAACGGCACCAATATGTTGGCGCCACCTCCCCCCGCGCCGACGACGCCGGCCGACACTCCGACCCCGGACCAGCCTCCGGACACGATTACGACCCCGGACCCAACCGTAACGGCGGAACCGACCACGGTGCCGCCTGAAACTACCCCCACCCAGGAACCAGGGAATCAAGCTCCACCCTCGGAGACTCCCTTACCCACTTCGACAGTCACAGACTGACACAAGGCCCGCTACGCAGCAATTGCGTAGCGGGCCTTTATCTTGGGCGCGGTTAGGACAAGAAAAGGGCGAGATAATGGCAGTTATCTCGCCTAAAGGTGCGAAGCCTTGTGGAACGCCGCTTCATTCTGCTTGGTAACGCCCGGTCGGCGCAGGAAGGTCTGTTTACGGCGAAGGGCCAGGTCATAAAAGCCTTTTTCGATGATCCCCGCCTTGTAGAGCTGACGCAGGAGCATGCGGTAGCGCCACCAGCTCATAGGGACGTCGATATAGAGATGCCCGTGCCCTGGGGTGCTCGATGGCACGTAACGAGCAGGTCTATCGATATCCAACACGGGCATATGCCGGCCATCATCGGTCAAAGAACTGATGACGTTTGCCCGGTCTTCGGGTACCTGTTCCCGCTTCTCCTCGGTCCAGGAGTCGTAGCGACCGGATACCAGTACCTTTTCGGTTCTCCAAAACGTACGTTGAGGCTGTGAACTCCCAGTCATGCGACGCTCCTAGCTAGAAGGTACGATTAACCCCGCAATCATACCCTCAAATTGCGCGTTTCGGCAACAAAAGACCGGGCAACCATGCCCGGTCTTTATAGTCTAACTATCCAGCGCCTGGGAGAGCGTTTCCATGGCCCGCTCCAGCGCCGTCTCATCCTGGACCTTGAGTGGTGCCAGGAAGCGCGTTTGACACTCCTGGACGGCTTTGGCGGCGTCCATAGCGGCCGCTTCCCCCTTGGGCGTCAGCACCAAGACATTCTCGCGCTTGCTCCGGGGATTGGCGCGCTGTACCAGCAGCCCTTTGGCGCTCAAGACTTCCGCCTGGCGTGTTACCACAGCCGGCGTGACCTCAAGGCGGGTCGCCAGATCTTTTTGACTCACCTCACCAGTGGCGGCCAGAGCGTCCAGCACTCTGAATTGAGAAAAGGTCAGCGAAAAGCTGACCTTTAACTCTATTTCCACCTCGCGCTCGAGACCGTTTGTGACCCGGGCGATTTTGTTGAGAAGAGATTTCTCGAATTGAGAATTCCTTACCTGCACATTTGACTCACTAACTCCATTAACAATATACCCCTAAACGATTTAGGGGTCAACAGTTTTTATTAAAATTCTTATGGTATCCCCTATTTTGGCTTAGCATAAGCACACTTTATAAATATCTAATACCGCTGTGCCTGGCTAACTGACCCTATATTGCCCCTTTATTGATCGAATCTGCGGCGCAGCAAACCTTTCCACCTAGTTATCCACAGCCATACGCACCGAACAGCTGTCACTGGCATCTGACATTCCCCTGACCCGAACACTTGTCGCAAAAACAACCATGAGGCGTTATCATTACAATTGAGACTGCTGAAAGTACGCACCCTGCCCTTTCAAACATCAGCCGGCACTAATTAAACCTAATGTCGTAAAATATCACCGATGGATATCAACCGTTCCTGGCACCAAGCCAACCCCATGCCCAAAAGCCCGACGCTTGCCCAGCGCATCGACTGGCATACCCGCCACGCCGCCGTTTGCGGCTGCCGGCCGATTCCGCAGTCCATCCGACAAACCATGGCGGCGCTAAATTCCTCCAATATCAGGACCGCGCCATCTCCGTTGGACGAAACCCGCTACATGGTCGCGATTCCAATGCCCGAACCACTGGCCACGAAACTGGCGGATCTGCAGCAGACTTACCGAAATAAGCGCTGGCATATTACGATAGAACCCCACATCACTATCATCTCGCCGGGTCCCGCGGTTGTCGGTCACGATCGGGCCGTCGAACTGTTCCAATCGCTTGAGCTTCCCCAGGCGCCTGCTGCCATCCAGCTCTCCGGTGTCAGCCGCTTCCACGCCCGCAAGCAGAACGTGTTGTACCTTGAACCGTCCCAGACCGACTGGCTGGCCGAGGTGCATCAACTGCTAAGAGTTGAAGCCGAGTCGTGGCAGGATACGTTCACCGGGCTCAATCGCCAATTCATGCCTCATCTAACCGTTTCCAACCATCTCACCGACGCTGAAGCCACGCAGTTTGAACGCCGGCTCATCGATGAGGCCCTGTCCTTTGATTTCCGCCCCACTGAGCTGTCGCTGTTCGCCAAAACCCCGCAAGAACTCCGTTGGCAGCGCCTGACCGCCCTGAAGTTCGCCAACGGTTTGCGGTAATTTAGAGTTTTAGAAGAACTAATTTATGCAATAAAAGCGATATTACTTATGCTTATTGAGTAGTTTTTTTGATATTTTTCTGGATTTTCCCGTAGAATGGGGGCTGGCGTTTTATCACATTTACCGCTATTATCTAGGATAAGTGCAGGCCGTGAAAAAAGACCGATGAGTACCGGTCTTTTTTGTTACTTATATAAAATGCCTCTTCCCGAAAGTCTGGGAAGAGGCATTTTATTGGTATTAAGACATTGGTCGGGGTGACAGGACTTGAACCTGCGACCTCTGCGTTCCGAACACAGCACGCTACCAACTGCGCCACACCCCGTAAGGACAGAACTAAGTTTAGCCGATAACTTACATGGCTGGCAAGCTTAGCTGCCGATGTACCAGAACGGCTTCGGGACTTTGACGATCCGCGCTACCCCGGGAGAAGTCCGCCGGCGCGGAGCGAATTCGCGGGCCACTACTTCCGGCCAGTTGAGCTTGAGCCACTTTTTCTGGTCCAGATACAGCTGCAGGAGGCCGCGCTCGTCGTATTCCCGCCTCATAACGCCTCCGGCGTGGGGGTGGGTCTGTGCCTGGGCCAGCGGCGAGTTAAATCCGTGGGCGTAGTGGGTCAGCTCATGTACCAGTGTCGCCACCACCACGAATTCCGGAATGCGCTCGTCTTTGAAGATTCCGTTCATGGTGATGATGCTGGTTGACCGGTCGTTCGGATCCAGCGAGATGCTGCCCAGGCGGCGCTTCGCCCGTCGGCCATAGACTATCCGCACGTCATTCTCCTGCAGCACGTCGCTGAAGTGCTCATCCCAGGTATCGTCGAGCAGCTGCTGCAGCCAGGCTTCGTCGCGGATCATAGCGCGCTGTCTCCGTCGTCTTCGCTGCCGTAGTACTTGTAGGCGGCGGGCTGGTTGAAGGCAGACGGGGCTCTGGGGGCGAAGTCGCGGGCGCGCAGGCGGGCGGCTAAGTCTATAAGCTTGGCGTGATGGTTCTTGAGGATTGCCGGTGTCAGTTTGGCGGTGCCCTCAACGCCCGTAACAACGTAGTCCAGGGTAACTGAATCCGGCGCCGTGCCGGTGAGCGCCTGTACGGCCAGGGCGTAGGTGCGCAATTGGAAGCTTTTCTTGGCTTTTTCGGCCAGCTTCTCGGCATCATGCAGGGAGCCGGTTTTGAAATCGCGGACTTCCAGGCCGTCGCCGACGCCAAAGGTGGCATCCATCCGGCCGCGCAGCCGCAGCTTGGCCTCGGGTATTTCCAAGGTGATGGGTTGCTCGCTGGAGCGTATGGTTCGCTCGGTTGTAGATTCGCGTACAACGAAACGACGGATTGTATCGTCGGCACGACGGCGTGCCAGGTCTGCCTGCGCGCGGCTGTCGTAACCGCGGTCGCTCCAAAGTTCACCGAGCCGGGCCAACAGCTCGTCCACCGTGACCGCTTCACTGTGGAGCTGGCCGTCGTAAAACATTTGGATGGTCCCGTGAATCGCCGACCCGAACGCCAGCTGCGGCCCGAATGGTTGGCTGATTTTCAGCACGTTCTGCAGGTAAAAGTCGTGAGGGTTCGTATCGTAGCGTTCCAGGGCGCCCACCCCCAATTCAATCCAGCCATCGGCCCGTTCAAAGGGCAATCGGTCCGGCAATTCGGTTTTCAGAGGGTAAAATCGTTGTAATTTTTGCATCATTTTGTCGGCTTTGTCGACCTCAGGGCGGTCAATGGCCAGATCGGGCGCCTGCCCCAGCAACTCCTCGATAAGCGGGCTGACCGCCTGGCGCTGACCGCCTGGCGAAGCCACGGGTGCGCTCAACAGGAGCTCTTTACGGGCGCGGGTAACCGCAACATACATCAGGCGGCGCTGCTCATGCGCCGGCGGCAAGTCGACACCGGAGGTCAGTTCGGCCGGCACTTCCAGCCCGCCCATACCGGGCGGCTCGCTCCATGACTTGGCGGTCGAGTTAACCACGTACACCGTATCGAATTCCAGGCCCTTCGAGGCGTGCACCGTCAGCAGTTGTACCCCGTCCTCGTCGCCGAGGGTCTCGGACACCTCCAACGTGGGCGGCTTAGGAAAGCGAACTAGGTATCCGGCCAGCGATTGGTCGCCACCGGCCAGTTCCTGCACCATAACGTAATCTTCGATCTGGCCGTAAAAGCGGGCCAGGTCGTCAAAGACCCTCATGACACGAACTTCGCTGCCCGTTTCCTCGGAGGCTTTCGCCAAGTCCTGCAGCCGCCCGGCCAAAGTCCGCTCGTCGGCGGTCGGTTCAAAGACCAGGTTGTAGGCAAGCTTGCTGACATTGTCGGCGGCGCTCCATTCCCGCCAAGTATCAAGCTTGGCCAGCAGTCCGGCGGCGGCCTCGTCACCCGCCGCTGCCAGTGAGCGCAGCGTTGACTCGCTGGATGATAGGTCGGCGGCCGATTGCTCGACAACCTCCCGCCACTTCGCGGCCTTCCAGCCGACAAACGGACCCATCACAACGTGAGCGATGGCCTCTTCACTAGCCCGGTGACCAATCCATTCCATGAGATACCACAGGTTGATGAGTTCGCGCTGTTCAAAGATATTGACCTCCGTCGAGATGGCAAAGGGCACATCACGGCCGCGCAGGGCCTTGGCATAGGTCCGCAGGGTAGCATTGCTACGTGCCAGAACCGCCAGCTGGCCAGGCTTTTGGCCCGAGGCGATACGTGCCGCAATATCCCCCACCACGCCAGTTTGTTCCTCTGCCGGCGAACCGTAGGGCCGAAATAACACCGTCGCCTCCGGTGTTTGGGCGATAAGCCGCTTGTCGATATGCAGCTTGGCCTCAAGCCGCTCCGGGTCATTGCCCTTGATCAGGCGATAAGCGGCGTCCAGAATCGGCTGGCCGCTACGGTAGTTCTGAATCAGCGCCAGCGGGCGTTCCACGTTGAAGTGCTCGGTGAAGCGCAGGATGTTGGCGATGTCCGCCCCGCGAAAGCCGTATATCGCTTGATCGTCATCGCCGACCGCGAACAGATTGCCATCCGGTGGTACCATGCACCTTAGCAGTGCATCCTGAACGGGGCTAGTGTCCTGATATTCATCAACCAAGACGAACTTGTACCGGGACGACAGCCGCGCCGCGATGTTCGGCCGCTCCTGCAATATATGCAGGGGCAGCGCCAATTGGTCGTAATAGTCAAAGGTAGCCGTGTCGCGTTTTATCGTCTCATATAACTCATAAATGGCGGCCAGATCCTGTTGCTCCAATACGTCGGTGGCATGCAGCTCTCCCGGGTCGGTCGCGAGCCCGTCAACGTAGCTGCGGTACTTCTCCGTTGTGATGCCTGCATTCTGCAACCGGCCGATATAACCGACTATTTTTGTCATGAATTCAAATACATCGCTGTGCAGGCCATAATATTTCAGGTCAAGTTCGTGAAACCGTTGTTGTAGGAACAACGCTTTTTGCGTATCGTTGATTAATCCACCACGGGTGCTCCGTCCAATATGCCCCGCATACTCACTCAAGACCGCACTTCCGAAGGCATTGAACGTCATGACTGCGACACTGAATGATTGCCAGCCTATCAGACTGTACAACCGGTCGGCCATTTCCCGTGCCGCCTTCTCCGTGAAAGTGAGGGCCAGAATTTGCGTGGGTTTGGCATTCCCCCGAGCAATCAAATTCGCTATCCGCTGGGTAATGACGGCAGTCTTGCCCGTGCCGGCCCCGGCAACGACCAACTGAGGCCCATCAACATGCTCCACGGCGGTTTTCTGCTGCTGATTAAGGGCTTGGGTGATATCCATACCCGTATTGTACCAGCCGTCAGAATGTTTGCACGGAAACCAACCATAAGTGGTATAATATGGAAAAGAGAATTATGACTTGGCAGACCTTATTACCCGAACAGCTAAGCTCGTCCCCTACGCCAAACGGCCGAAGCAAGTGCCGAGTTTTGTTACTGCCTATGCCTATGAACCCCTGAGCGACGAACGGGCCGCCGCCTACGGCAATTTTTATGTCGTTATCGAAGTGGTTGCCGGCGGCCGCCAGAGTGAAGAAGTGGCGGATCTTATCATCGAGTCCTTCGGCCAGCAGTATTACAACGAGGAGAATCAGGCGGCCGACCCCCTATCGCGTTTCGAGACGGCCACCAAGATAGTCAACCGAGAACTTCTGGAGTACATAAATCAGGGCAACGCCGCCTGGATAGGCAAACTGAGCGCCGTCATCGCCGTCCAGCACGAGTCGGAGCTTCATATCAGCCATACCGGTTCCTCAGAGGCATATCTTTACCGCGGCAAATCCGGTACCCGCATCACCGCTCATCCGTCCGAACGCAGCGGTGGGCCCGCCAAGACTTTCGGCTCCATCGCCAGCGGCAATCTGGAGGATGATGACCGTTTGCTCATCGCGACTCCCGCCCTGTTCCACCAGCTGCCACTGAAGCGGCTCCAGGAGGTCGTCTCAACCAACAGTCCGACCCGCGCAATCAATGAACTGACCGACCTGCTAAAGGACGCTTCGACCGAACGGGTTGCCGCCCTTATAATCGGTCTGACCACGCCGGAACAGGCCGCACTTCAGGTACGCAGCGACGAACCAAGTGAAATCCAGCTGGGAACTCCTGAAACCACCTTGGAAGCTGCCCGTTTTGCCGCCGTGCCGATTAAAGATGCGACCATCGCCTCAACCAAGCTTGTCGGCAGCACCGCTAAAGCCGGATGGAACAAGACCAAGCCGCACTTGCAGCACGCCGGATACGCGGCCGCCGGTACGTTGCGTAGCAGCCTGTCGACTACCCGCCGGCGGCGTGTAACCGCCATCGTCATGATAACCCTGCTGGCTGTCGGCAGTGTCCTGGCCTCACAATCATTGGATTCGGCGGCGAGTGCCAAGCTGCTGACCCGATATGAGGCTGCCTATAAGACGTACGAGGCGGCGGCTATCAGTTCCGACGCAGTGTCGGCCAAGTCCAGTCTGCAGCAGGCCCAACAAGATATATCGGGGTTATCAGGCCGCGATAAGTCACGTCTTAATACCCGGCTTAAGCACGCAACCCTCAGTGCCGGCGAGCCTTCGACCGTTGAAGCGCTAATCGCCCAAATGAGCGACTTGGCCGATCGTTTCGATGGGTTGAACCGAGTCGAAGTCTCAACGATAATATCTCTATCAAGCCAAAAGAATGCTAACCCGACCCACATGGAGGTATCTGGCGGCCATGCCTACCTCATCGATAAAAACAACGATTCCATGATTTATGTTGTTAACATTACTACAAAATCTATCAAAAAAAGCCTAGCAGACACTTCTAAATTAGGCGCTGTTGTAGCTACAACGCTATCCAGTGACAACCTGGGCATGTACCTCCTCACATCTGAACCGTCCGTTTGGTATTACCGCTTCTCCGACGATTCCCTGACGGCTCAAGCGGTGGCTCTCAATCAATGGGAAAGCGGGTCGGCCATCGCCTCGTATGTGGGCAACTTATACATCCTCTCCTCCGACGGAATATATAAGCATGTCAAAACATTAAGTGGGTTTTCTCCAAAGATCGTTTACTTGTCCGTGGCCCAGTCGCGTACCCTGGCGGACTCCAAAGCAATGGCCATCGACGGCAATGTCTACACACTCAAGGACAAGGAGCTGACCCAATACTTGGCAGGAGTACTCAAGACGACTGTCGTTGTTCCTCCGGGATTATCCGGCAGTACTATCCTCAAGCTATCCGCCGATGGGAACTCTATCATTGCCGTATCCCCATCAACCAAGCATGTCGGCACCTGGTCAACCGCCAGCGGTCTGTTGTTCATCCGCCAGTACGCGTTCAACGGCACCAAGGAAGTATACGATGCCGCCTATGATAGCGCACTCCAAACCGGGTATGCCTTGGTGGACGGTCGGCTGGTCAGCTTTAAAACAGAGTAATACTCATCGTCTGATGATTACGTTGTGCGACCTACATCATTTTTCGGGTTCTACAGCTCTTCAACCGTGTTGATGCCTAGAAGCGACAAACCGAATGCCAATTGTGTCGTGACTTGATCGATTAGGAGCAATGAAGCCGCACGCCGGCTATCGTCTTGGCCCAATTCCAGGATCTTCGGCGAAGCCACGTACCAGCGGTTGGCAACATCCGACAGATTGTAGACGTATGCGGCGATAAGATTGGGTCGGTATTCGGCCGCGGCAACCTTGATGACACCCGGGAATGTGTATAGGATATCCAACAGATGGTATTGATCAGCGCTCAGTTGATTCTCCCCTGTCAGTTTAAGATTGGGTGCGAATCCGGCGCGACGCAGGACATTCCGCAGACGAGCGTAGGTATAGAGCTCATAAGTCCCGGTATTACCCTCGAAGCGGGTTATGGCCTCAGGGTCTAAGGTTACGTCGGTGAGCGGATCCCGGTTAAGATCGGCCCATTTGAGAGAGGCCAATGCTACCGCGTGCGCACGCTGGTCGCGTTGGCTTGCCGGAAGCTCCGGAGAACGGGTACTGATGGCGGCGGCGGCGGCTTGGCTGACCTCACCCACCAGTTCGGGAAGTCCCAGAACGTTGCCAAGCCGGGTACTCATCTTGCCACTAGCTAATTGGAGGAACCCGTAGCCGATATGGACCAGCCGGTCCCACTTCAGCCGTGCGGCCGTTACTGCACCATAGCGCTCGGCGAAGGCCGGCAAGGTTGCCAGATAACAGATTATCGCAAACGCCTGATTGAAGTTATGGGCCTGGGTCTTATCGGTGACAGTGATGGCCAAATCTATTTTGTGATCGCGCGCCCATTGGAGCCTGGCGGCCACGTCACGGAAGGCATAGGTCGTGTACCCGTTGGAGCTGATAAGGTAGCACCGGCCAAAAGTCGCGACGCTCGCCTGAAGGGGCTTATCGATGCCTTCCCATAAATCCGCCAGTTCCTCAAAATCGACATACCGGGCTTCCCCTTCCGAATGCCACAAATTACGAGTATCCATGAACTCGCGCAGGCTTTGCATGTCGGACTCATAAAAGCTTTCACCTTGCTCCAGGTCGGTTGGAGGGACTCCGAAGAGCTCCAGGTCGTGGGCCAGCTCCCGCTTGGATATGGTAACGAATTCTTCCCACAGCGCCCGGCTCCCCGCGTCGCCCTGCTCCAGTTTCACGAATTCAGCGCGTACCAGTTGCGCCCAGTTCGGGACAGTATCTTCCTGGGCGTTTCCCCAGACATAGAGCCGTTGGAGTTCATCGAGAGGACTGGCCTTATACGCCGCCTGATCGACATTCTGCCGGTAGGCCCATAACAGCACGCCGAACTGAACCCCCCAGTCGCCCCAGTGGTTGTCGGTGATGAGATTCGGGTATTTCAGCTCCAGGATACGTCGCAGAGCGTCACCGATATTGAGGTTGCGCATGTGGCCGGCATGGAGCCGCTTGGCTACGTTGGCGCCGATGTATTCCAGCATGACGGACCGGGAATCGGTTTCCATCAGGTTTGTTGTCAGTTCCGCCGTAAGGAGAGCGGGGTAAAATTCTGCTTCCAGCCGGATATTCAGATACGGTCCTACCGCTTCGGCCGTCACAGGCAGTTTGGATTGGGCAATAAAGGCGCCGAGGTCGGCCGCAAGTTCGGTTGCCAGTGTAACGGGATTTTTGCCGCTGTCCTTGGCCGCCCGAAAGGCGAGATTCGAGGTCAAGATGCCGCGGATCAGGTCCGGCGGGGTTTGCCACTGCGGCGCCGTTTGTGGGAGGTTTGTGCCCCGCCAGGCTTCCAGTTGGGCTGTGAGGCCGGAGTAACCTATGAAACTGGGTTGGCTGGGGTTGGTAGTCATTGGCTTATTATAGCGCTTTCGCAGGGGTGAACCAATTTTAGCCGCTTCCCTCGCCAATCTGCTAGGATAACAGCATGAAACTACTCGCCAAAAATAAGCGGGCCACTTACGACTACGAGCTCATCGAGCGGCTCGTGGCCGGCTTAGTGCTGAGCGGCGACGAAGTCAAAAGCGTCAAAGCGGGCCATGCCAGCCTTAAAGGCTCCTTCGTTTTCCTGAGGGACGGCGAAGCTTTCTTAACCAACGCCCACATTACCCCATATGCCAACGCATATAACAAAGCCGATATCGACCCGCTGCGCAATCGCAAACTGCTGCTCCATCGCAAACAATTAAGCCATTTGGTGGAACAAAAAAAGGATGGATACAGCGTTGTTCCGACGGCCCTGCTTCTGGAGCGAGGGCTCTTAAAATTGGAAATCGGCATCGGCCGCGGCAAGAAACAATACGACAAACGGGAGACCATAAAACGTCGTGAAAACGATCGCGATTTGGCCCGCACTGTCCGCCGATAAGCATAAGCACAAAAAGGTGGGTAAAACTGCTTGACGAGTGTAAGCGTGAGCGTTATTCTACTTACAGGTACCTGCACACAAAAAGTACTCAACACAAAAAAGAACATACTCCATTACCTTAGAAAGGGCTTGCCAAAGCCCTTTCTTCTTTTTGTAGGCATAATTTTCCAGCCGCTGACCCAGAATACAGATATTTAAGCGGCCTGTGTATAACTAGACCATCGGATTAAGAAGGGCGCAAGCTAGTGCGATGCGCCGACTCCGGCTTCCGTATCGGTAATCAACTGGGAGTCCAAAGACTTGGACAAGGCGTTGTATTCGTCGACGCCGGATTGGTAATTATCGATCCTCGTATTAATGCCGTCGACCAAACTGTTTTGTTTGGGAACCAACGAATTATATGCCGGAATATTTCCGCTGGATCGATACGACTCGAGCTGCCGGTTTACGACGTTAAGTTGCGCTTTAAGATTGCGGATGGTGGCCAGTTGATTTTCCAATTCCGCCTTTCGCGTAGTGAAGACAGTTTGATACTTCTCATGGGCGGCGACGATCTGAGCGCGGCTGGTAAAGTAACGGGCATAATAGGCCTCGAGCTCCGGAGGCAGGGTGACGTATTCGGTGCCGAGAATGGAATGGAGCTCGTTGGCTTGTTGTCCGGGCTCGCTCTGGGCGTACTGGGCCATCCGGTCACGCAAATCGGCATCGGCCAGACTTGTAAAGGCCTGCTCCAGCTGGGAGGTCAGTTTGGTCTTTTCATCCGACGACAGGCGCGCCCAGGCTGCATGCAGCAGTTCGTGCGCGGTGACGACATCCATCTCGGGCGCCAAGCTTTGGTTATCGATATGCAGGATATAGATACTATTGCGGTAATAACAGCCCAGCTCCAGCTCACCCCTAGTGGTTTCACAGTCGGTGTTGAAGGCGGACTTTGATGCGACCTGGGGGTCGGTACGGTAAAAAACACCGCGGGCGTAGTCCGTTAGCCCTATCCGCGACTCGATACTGGCGACATCGGGCGCCGGGTGATAAGTCGCCAAAGCATACTGATCCAACAGCTGCTGATAGTTCAACGCCGCCGCAACTATGCCGGCCATAAATGCCAGTTTAACGGTTGTGCTGATTACTGATGATGTCCGTGTCATTATGCGCTCACTTTACGTTACGGCCCGCTTACTAACAAGCCTTGGCACAGCTTATGCTTGCAATAGTCTTGGGCGGTAGTACGATGTTTCATTGGCTCAATAATAAGCCTCTCCAATCTTATGACGCGACACTCCACCCTATCACCATATCTTGTGCCGAAACCGGCCTCCCCACGACACCGACAGCTGTGGCGGCGGCGATTTATCCTACTGCTCTGGCTGCTCCCGCGCCCGAGCGCCAAAACCAACTTTCAGCTTGGATCTTGGGTCGTCCTGGCCTTTATTATTACCGGCTCGCTCAGTACGAGCACGCTGTTGTCGCCGACGAGCAGCCTCTACGCGGCCAACAAGCGTGAAGCTTCCGCAGCGGCACGCCTCACAACCGCTGTCGCCGCCCCTACGCTTCCAGGTGGCCCAACCGGCCAATTACTGCCTCCGGGAGCCATGGCCGCTCCCTACACCTTTAACAACACTTACAGCGGCGGTCAGTGTACTTGGTATGTCGCCGGCCGTCGGCAAATACCCCGTGGTTGGGGCAATGCCAGGACTTGGTACTCTCGCGCAGTTGCGGCCGGATGGCCCACCGGCACGGCGCCGGCAATCGGAGCCGTCGCTTGGACCCCTAGCGGATACTATGGCCACGTGGCGTTAGTAGAGGCTATCGAAGGCTCCACCATCCAGATATCAGAAATGAATTATCTTGGTGCCTACCGAATGGATCATCGCTGGGTGGCCGCCTCAAGCTTCAAGTATATTTACTAAATTTCCTAAACCATTATGCTTATGGCATGGAAAAGCTAATCGGCCGTGTCCGTCCTGAACTTATCTTGCTTATCCTGGCGGCCGCCGCTACCAGGCTCTGGAACCTGTTTACTCCGAGCGCCGTCATTTTTGACGAGGTATATTTCAAAGAATTTGCCGGGCATTACCTGGATCATCACTATTTTTTTGACATCCATCCCCCGCTCGTCAAGCTCCTCATGGCCGGATGGTCGTCCCTGCTCAATATTCCCGCCATTGATCTGGTAACTAAAACTACGCCAACGGTAGGGCTGCGGGTCTTACCCGCCGTTGCCGGGATATTGATTATCCCCGTGTTTTGGGCGTTATTGCGACGGTTCGGCGCCAGCCGGGCGTTTGCGTTCCTGGGGGCATTCGCCCTCGTGGTCGAAAACGCGCTTATCGTTGAGTCGCGCCTCATCGTCATGGATTCACTCCTGATCTTATTCGGTCTTTCCAGTATCTACTTCTACCTGGTAGCACGTCGCAGCGCGACGCGCTGGTATTGGCTCTGGATGGTGTTGGCGGCAGTCGCCGGGGGCGCGGCCTTAAGCACCAAGTGGACCGGGGCTACCGCGCTTGGCCTGGTGGGGCTCATGTGGCTGGTCGATCTTCGCTACCACCGCTTCCGCCTCCGGCGGGCGCTCGGCAGCCTGGCGATACTGGTGCTAGTGCCGCTATCCCTCTACACAGGCGCCTTCTGGGTGCATTTCCAGCTGCTGCCGCTGTCGGGCGAGGGCGACGCGTACATGACACCCAACTTCCAGGCCAGTCTTCGCGGCAGCAACTATTCTGACCCAAGCGTCCATATGACTTTCCTGGACAAATTCGTCGAACTCAATCAGGAAATGTACGATCGAAACCAGACCTTGACCGCAACCCACCCCTACGGCTCCCGCTGGTACACCTGGCCGTTGGAGCTCCGGCCGATCTACTACTGGCAAGGTCAAACCCAGGACGACGGCCGCCAAGGCAATATCTACCTGCTCGGTAACCCGGCCGTGTGGTGGGGAGTCCTGCTGGCCGGCATCGTCGGCCTCGTCTACGCCCGTGCCCGTCGCATCGAACTGCGCCCCACCACGATTGCCGCCCTTTCTTTGCTGGGCGTAGCCTACCTGGTTAACTTCCTGCCCTTCGCCGGGGTACCCCGGGTGATGTTCCTGTACCACTACTTCTTTTCCTTTATTTTCAGCTTGGCTTTCGTGGTCCTCCTGTGGAACGACCTGAGCGCCGATCGGGATGGCAGGCATCAGCTCGAAACAGGGGCTTCCCGGGTCGTATACTCCGGGGTTCTGATTATCATGCTGCTGGCTTTCCTCTACTTTGCTCCTCTTACTTACGGCACCCTTCTCAGCCCATCGGGACTGGCCGAGCGGATGTGGTTGCGGAGCTGGCGCTAACGATGGAATCTAGCCGCAAAATCGGCTAACATAAGAAATATGACAACACAAGAACGCGACCAAATCGAAACAGCCTCACAGGAATTCGCCCAGCAGCTCAGCGTAGGCTATTTTGATACCCGGCCCAAAATCGATATCACCCCGCTGATCGGCAAGCTCACCGTCGAAGGTATGCGGGCGTACGGCATCGTGCCAGTGTCCATAGAGGACAACAAACTGCTCATCGGCATCAACTCCCAATCCAACCGCAGCCTGTTGGAGCCGCTGCGCCAGCGGCTCAGCGGATATGAGGTGACCTTCGTCCTGACCTCTGATATCGGCTGGCAGCGGATCTTTAACCGATTCACGATCGCGGCCAACCAGGACATACTGGAATCGGGCGATTTTGAGGCCTTTGCCGAACAGGTTGCTACCCTGGAGCCCAAATATATGTTCGAACCGGTCGCCCAACTCGCCTATCAGCTTGGGGCGTCGGACATCCATATCGAACCCTCGGCGGATGACGCGCGCATCCGGTTCCGGCTGGACGGCACCCTGCACCCCATCATCACCATTCCCAAGGACCGCTACGACTTGTTCACCAGCGACCTGCAGATGCGGGCCGGGGTCAAATGGGGCTCTGATACCCCCCAGGGCGGGCGCATCAATATCCACGCCATTAACGCCGAGGGCGACGAAATCGACGTCAACATGCGCCTTGAGACCATACCTTCGCTCCATGGCCAGGACGTGGTGATCCGGATATTCAACCTGAGTATGCAGTATTTGAACCTGGATAACTTGCACCTTTCACCCAAGCAAGCCGAAGCTCTATCCCGCGCCGTCGCGCACCCGCGCGGCATGGTTCTAACCGTCGGCCCGACCGGGTCCGGTAAAACATCAACCTTGTATTCCCTCCTGAACCACCTCAACAACGATCAGGTCAAAATCGTCACCCTGGAAGACCCGGTGGAATACGAGCTGGACGACGTTTCCCAGATTCCCGTCCACTCGGAGGACCAACAGATGTTCATGGAGAAGCTCCGCGCCGTGCTGCGGGAAGATCCCAACATCATCATGATCGGCGAGATCCGTGATGCCGATACGGCCAAGACCGCTTTACAGGCCTCCCTGACCGGGCACCTGGTCCTGTCGACCTTCCACGCCTCTTCCAGCTCGGCCGCCGTAACGAGGCTGATGGATATGATCGGGGAGAACCCGCTGCTCGCCTCTTCCATCCGGCTGATCATGGCTCAGCGCCTGGTCAGACAGCTCTGCGACGATTGCAAAAAACCATATAAGCCCGACAAACACGAGCTGTTGGAAATTAAGACGGCCCTGAGCGGCCTGCCGGAAGTATCGCAGCCCAACTATGATTCGCTCAAGCTCTACAAAGCCGTCGGCTGCGACAAGTGCCATCGGTTCGGATTCCGGGGCCGCATCAGCATTCTGGAACAACTCGTAGTTACCCCCGCCATGGAAGCGCTTATCAGCCGCAGCAGCGCCGCCACCACAACCCAGGCTATCGAACAGGCCGCCATCAAGGACGGGATGGAAACCCTGCTCCAAGACGGCATTGGGAAGGTTCTGGCCGGCAAGACCACTCTCGAAGAGGTCTACACGGCCGTCGGCGAATAATCAGACGCAATAAAAATAGCCGGCAGCTGCCGGCTATTTTTGTTTTAGCAGTGCCATAGCACCGTATAAACCGCCGTCGTCACCCAGGCGGCTCCTGACAAGCGGCGGCCACGACTCATATACTTTAGGTAGCCGGCGCAGCCGCGTGGCAATTTCCGATATGTCGATATCAAGCATCATGCTGCCGCCCATCACGACGATATCCGGCGACCAGTGCAGGATGGTGTTGTATAGCCCGTTGGCCAAATACAGCGTTTCATTTCGCCACAGGCGGGCATCATGTAGGTCTTGCGGGGGTTTGCCGAACTTGCGCTCGAGCGCCGCTCCGCCGGTCAGCTCTTCCAACTGATGCATTTTGCCGTCGCTGCCGATAATCAGCTGCGCGCCCATCTCGAATCCGCGTGAGCTCGATTCGATGGTGCCGTCCACGATGCGCGCACCGTTGACCCCGGTACTCACCGTAATATACACCACGATGCGATGCCCTTGACCGGCCCCATGGATCGCTTCGCCTAAGCCGACGACCTCGGTATCATTGCGAATCGTGACCGGCACATCCAGGTGTTGGGAAATTTGGCGCCCCACCCGCTGGCCCGCCCAGCCTGGTAAATTAGGAGTGTGAACCAGACGGCCGGAGTCACTGTCGAGTTGTCCCGGCATCCCGCCGGCGGCTTCGGAAATTTTTTGGCCGTCAAGGTATTCTTCGACCTGTTCAAGCAACATTTCGACTCCTTTGGCACCAGTTTCAGTCTCGAAACGTTGTATATTTTGCAACGATTTGCCATCCGTGAGTGCCAATCGCGTTGTCGTTGCTCCGATGTCAAATACTAATTTCATTTCTCAGCTCCTCGCCGTAATTCGTAAACCCGGCCTTCATAACCAGCCAATTCTATGTCACCTCCGTCATGGCCGCGCCCGTCGCCGTCGACGGCTATCGTCCCCGCAATCCAGGTCCCAAGCTTTCCGAGGCGGGCTGATTGCGGTTGATTAGAGAAGTTCAGGACCACACAGACCCGATGCGCTCCGGTTTCACGCATGAAGGCAAAGATCTGTGCACTGCCGGCATCCAGCGATCGGTACTCTCCCTCCATCAGGGCGGGCATCGTCTGTCGCAGATGAATTAAATGCCGATAGAGCTGCCAGGAGGAATCAGGTTGCCTCTCCTGAGCGGCGACACTCAGCCCGGCCGCTCCGGTTACGAACGGCAGCCAGGGACTGGCCTGAGTGAACCCGTAGCCGGCGGTAGTATCCCAGGGCATGGGACTTCGTTCGGGGTCACGACCCAATCCAAGGCCTGGAACCCGCTTTTCCCACGGGTCTCGCAACTGGTCCGGGGTGACCTCGGCATCCGGGAGTCCCAACTCGTCTCCGTAGTACACCACCGGAAGTCCGCGCAGCGTCAGCTGCAGCATGGCCGCCAGACGCGCCTGGAGCGGTTCTAAGCGACTCGCAAGCCGTTTCTTGTCGTGATTACCCAAGACATAATTCGGCCAATCCTGCGGTCTGAGGGAGGCCTCATACTCGTCGATGAACGACCGGTAGGCGGGCGCATCCCATGGCAGGGTGAACAAATTGAAATTCAACGGCGCATGGACCGGGTGGGCGTCACACGCCCGGTAGAGCGCAGTCAGGCTTGGAATGCCCAAGGTTACCTCGCTCACTAATAGCTGGTCGCCGCCTGACTGCGTCAACACTTCACAGAACGAACCGAGAATCTCTCCCACGTCAGCCGCAACGGCACTGTAAACTCGCAGTAAAGCATCGGAGGGATCGCTTACGCCCGGCACGTAGCTGGGATTCGGCGGGTTATCCCGTAATTGCTCATCTTTAAGGAGCGACCAGGCAGCATCGGTGCGGAAGCCGTCAACTCCACGCGCCAACCAGAACTTCAACACCCCGAGCATGGCGTCGCGAACCAGGGGGTTGCGCCAGTTAAGGTCCGGCTGCTCCGGCAAGAAGGTATGCAGGTAATATTGGCCTGTGCCTTCGTCCAGACTCCAGGCCGACCCGCCAAATTGCGCCAGCCAGTTGTTCGGCGCTCCGCCATCCGGCGCCGGATCGGCCCAAATATACCAATCGCGCTTATCGCTCGTCTTACTCCTTCTCGCCTCCCTGAACCAGTCGTGCTTATCCGAGGTATGATTAGGCACGAAATCCATCATCAATTTCATGCCCCGCTTGTGTGCCTCCCTCAGGAGTTCATCGAAGTCGTTTAAGGTTCCGAACACCGGATTTACGCTCTCGTAATCGGACACGTCGTAACCAAAATCCGCCATTGGCGAGGCATATATCGGCGATATCCACAGCGCAGTAACGCCCAGCGACTTGGCAGTACCGTCGTTCAGGTAATCCAGGTGCTCGATAATCCCGCGGATGTCACCGTAACCGTCGGCGTTGGAATCGGCGAAGCTCAAGGGATAGATCTGGTAGATCACCGCTTTGCGATACCAGGGTTCGGGAAGATTATTTGATAGCATTCGTTGTATCAATCACTACGTTTTGACGCGTTTGGCAATAAGTTTCAGTGTCGGGATCGGTATAAACGATTTGTTCGGCCAAACAAACGCCCTCAAACGCGCTGCCGGAGTGTGCCGGGTAACCGGATACTCTTCCGGTCGGAGATACCGCCTTACCAGCTGCGAGAACACGGCGTTAGTCCAGCCAAAGCCCACCTGAGCCGGGTACACACCAGGCGACGGCTCCCCTGTCGGATCAATGACGTTGTACTTTTCGTAGAATTGCCCCCCTTGTTCGAACTTGGTCAGGTTTGAGCGCAGCCATTTACGGGCCAGGCGCTCGGCTGCCGTGTGATAGCCGCTGCGCTCCAGCCCTTCGGTGACGATGAGCTGCAAGGGCGCCCAGCCGTTAGGGTAGGCCCATTGGGTCGGGAACGTGCTGTGCGGGAGGCGCTGCTTGGCGGTGGTAGTCAGACCCCCGGGCGCTTCAAAGCGGTCCAGGTGCTCGTAGACACGGGCGGCCGTATTTTGACTGTCCATTCCGGCCCACATTGGATAAAAACCAGCCAACGACCAAATTTCGCTTTGCCGGCCGGTCATGAAGTTATAGTCGAAATAATACCCCTTATCTTCGTTCCACAGGTATTTGCGCATCATGGCTTTTCGCCGTGCGGCCCGCTTTTTCCATTCGCGTGCTTCCTCGGGTTCACCCAGCACCAGTGCGGCGGCGGCAAAATCGGCTTCATACTTGTAGAGCAAGGCGTTCAGGTCCACCGGAATGTAGCTGAGACATTCGCGGTTAAAGCGCGTTGTCATGTCCCAGCCGCTCTCGGCCTCGGCCAGATCGTCGAGGACGTTGATATCGTAATAACGCGACAAGCCGTTAAAGACCTGCCGCCAGTTGGGCTGGTTCGTCCCCATCCAGACGGTGCGGTATTCGTCCTTGGCCACGTCCATAGCATGCTCCAACCACCGCTTATCGCCTTCCAGGGCATAAACTTCCAGGATCAGGCTCGTCAGGAATGGCGGCTGTGAGCGGCTCGTGAAATAAGTGCGCCCCGCGTTCGGAATCATGTGATAGCGTTTCATGAGGGAAATCAGGTCGTCGGCCAGACCTTTCACCAACCGTTCCCGGGATGTACCAATTAACCCCCGAGCTATGAAATAAGTATCCCAATAGTAGAGTTCCTCGAAGGCAAACCCCGAGACGTTCGCGGCACTGGGCACAAAGTACGGCCGTGGCACCCCGACTAGCGTTCCTTCATCTCTGGGGTGCAAGCGCTCCAGCTGCCGCCAGTAAGCATCAACATATTCGATAGCCGGAGCGGTCTGGTGAGGTGTAAATTGGGGGCCGAGCTGCGAGAGGCGCATAGGAGTTTCTTAGCGGTTATGCTTCAAGCATATGCTGGCTACTCTTACCTGTAAAGATACAAAAAACCGGCTGTGCCGGCAGACTAAACTACTTATGCTAATTTAGGGTATACGTTCCTTTATAAACCACGATTTTGATTGTGTCAAACTTGTCATAAGCTTTATGACATAAGTTTTCCCAGCAATGCTACAGATAGCCCTCCTTTCGACTCGGATAAGTTTCATAATATGCCTACAGCAAGCTAGTCTATGGCGGTGTAGAACAGCCCAAACTACAACCAACAAAACACCCGGCTTCGCTTTGGTGGCGAGCCGGGTGTTTGCGGTGGGAGCAATATATGGTTACTTGGCCGCGTCATCCGGTTGGGTAAAGATATTCTTCACCCGCTCCTGAATGGCTGCGAAGGTTCCGTCCAGCGGTATCAGGTCGCTTGACCCGCCGGCGTTCCGCAGATAACCGCCCGCAGCCGTCGAGAGCACCAAGTTCACGGGGTTATTTCCCTTGGCCTTCTGCCAGCCTTGAGCCAGTTGCAGGAGCTGAATGGAACCCATATCGGTCTTCAGACTGTGACGCAGGGCGTCGACCAAGGGAACCAGCACCACCGGGTTCACCAGGTTCTGCCATTTCACCATCTTATCCCGCACTAGGCCGATAACCTCCTGTTGGCGCGCCGCGCGGCCGAAATCATCCCCGCAGGTGCCCTTTCGGCAGCGGACGTACTTGAGCGCCAAGGCACCGTCCATGTGCTGCTGGCCCGGCTTTATGTCCAGCCCGCAGGACTTGTACTGATTGTCATCGCAGGGATATTCACTGTCGACCAGGCGGTCCTTAACGTTCACCTCGATGCCACCGACGGCATCGACCAAACCGACCAGTCCCGAGAAATCAGTCTGAACAAAATAATGTACCGGGATTCCCAAGGTATTGCTCACCGTCTGTTCGGCTACTTTGGTTCCGCCATAAACGTTGGCCGAATTAATTTTGGCGTAACCGAAATCAGGTATTTTCACCCTCAAATCTCGAGGAATACTGATTTGGGCGACCCGGTGGCCGGGGATGTCGTAACTCAGAATCATCATCGTATCGGTCAGACCTTCACCCGCATGACCCGGATCCCCCATTCCCAATATCAGGACGTTGGTGCGGCCGTTAGAATCACGTGACAACGGCGTTATATCGAACGGTTGTGTTGAAATTTTCGCAACGATTGACGCGATATACAGCGCGTAACACAGGAATCCAACTAGTATGACCAGCAGAATTGCCACAACAATTCGGCGCCCGCGTTTGCGGCGGGGTGCCCGCAGGGGTGGCTGAGTCGGCAACGGCTGATTTCCGCCGAGCGCGGTTACGTACTCGTCGGGTGTGGGCATATATGGGCGGCGTTCATTGTCTGTCATCTTGGGCTTATTGTAGGCGTATCCAGCCTGCTCCGACAAATCTTATTGTTCCACATGGCGGGCTAGATGCCATTTATGGCAGTACCGGCACTCGTACGGCTGCGGTCGTCCGCCCGAGCCTCCATGCTGCCAGTCGGCGTAAGCGCGGGCTGCTATCGCCTCTTCCCTGGATTGCCAGGTTAGTTTACTCAGACAACCGGTTACACGTCGCTGCCTGTCTCGATCGCTGGGGCCAAAAAAATCCATGCCTGCATTATACCTTATGCTACGAATTATATTGACATATTTCTAAAAACTGGTATTATATGCGCAGTTCAATCGTTCATTCACTTTTTCGACCTCTGGAGACGCCATGCCCCTGTTCAAGCGGCTCGTAAAGAGCCTGTTGTTTGTTACTGTGCTTGGCGTTCTTCTTAGCGCCTGTCACGTGGATAATGCACCAAAGGCGAGCAGCGGACATACCATCAACCCGCACCCGTTCGCCACTGTTACGTCGGCTCCGGCAGCCACTAGCCCAGCTACTGCCGCTCCGACTTCGACGGCAACCCCCAAACCCAAGGTCACGCCCAAGCCCAAGGTCACGCCCAAAGCTACGCCCAAGCCGACGGCGAGGGTGTTAACGCCTGCTCCTTCCGCCCCGTCGGCGGCGCCGAAGGCGGCTCCCACCAAGCATTTCCCCAGCATCGCTGTGGGAAGGCTTGCCTGGAACAGTCGTGGTTGCTTGTACAGATGGAGCGGATCCGCCTGGCGGTCCCAAAGCCTCTGCCGCACGGTGATTGACAATGGTCCGCGCAATTTCAGTTACAAGGACCCCACTGGGCATGAACTATTCAGAGCAGTCACAGACCCTACTTCGGCTCTGGTTTGGTGGACGGATTCCAAGCTGGTCTACCAGCAGTACACCAATACGGCTTTCCACACCTACCAAAACGGAACCTTTGCTGCATTCTTCTTGCAGCAAGCCAGTTTTGACAACGGGGACTCGTTCGCAATCGACGACTTCTTCCGCCAAACCGACCGGCTCAACAGCTTCCATTTGGCGCATCCCGGTGCCGACCTGCAACGAGCCACCCGCGATAAGCAATGGCTGGTATTCAGGGATACCTGGTACTCGGCCATCATTGCCGGCAGCTGCCGAACAATTGATCTCTGCCCGTAACATCCAGTTACGGCCAAGCGCCCCGACGATTTGTCGGGGCGCTGTTCTTTTTTACCCGTTGTTATCGGACTTCGAGTAACTCGATATCAAACACCAAGACGGAGTTGGCCGGGATCGTACCAACAGGTCTGCTGCCGTATCCGGCGACTGGCGGCACTACCAGGCGACGCTTCCCGCCGGGTTGCATCCCGATCGTACCTTCTTCCCAACCGGTAATCACCCGGCGCTCACCGGGGATAAAGCTAAATGGCTCCCCCCGCCCGTAAGACTCATCGAACACTTGGCCGTTTGTCAGCCAACCGCGATAATGGACGCTGACCTGGCTGCCCACCTTAACCTCCGGGCCCGTTCCAACGACGATATCCTCGATAAGTACCTTTTCAGCATTTTTTGACTCTTCATATTTTGCGAAATCCGCAATTGAATTATTGCTAGAATTTGTCGATTCATTGGCCACTATAGCCTCACTTTCTGTCAACATTATAAGATTTATGATTAATCGCTTCGAATCCATAGCCCATTATCAGTATTAATACGGCGATCGGTGCTTAAATATGGACTGCCTTAGTGAGTGTACCACCATCTCAGGCGTCCGAGCTGTAAAAGGTATAGAATTAGTCCTATGAGTAACTACCACAGCTTTTCGCACTTCTACGATGCGGTCATGGGCGACCGGTCGGATGTTATCCGTCTGGTTAATCGCCACCTTCATCACCATTCACCCGATGCACTAACTCTGCTTGAGCTTGGATGCGGTACTGGTAGCATTCTCCAGGGACTTGCAGGTTTCTTCGAAGTAGAAGGCGTGGATATATCGCCCGAAATGTTGAAAATAGCACAACAAAAACTGCCAAATATAGCTCTTCATCAGGGCGATATCGCGGAATTTGACCTAAACAAGCGTTTCGACGTCGTCATTTGCATATTCGACACCATCAATCACTTGCTCACCCTCAAGCTATGGGATAACACATTCCGTATGGCTGCCGCTCACCTTAACGACGGCGGCCTGTTCCTGTTCGATACCCTTACCACCGGCCGTCTCCGCGCCGAAACGGTGATGCCAACTTATACGGAAACTTACACCAACGGATCGCTTGAGATAACGACCACCGGCATCAACGACAATGAAGTGTCAAATGATATCGTCTTCCAGGAGACCCAGCCCGACGGTCTGATTCAGGTTTTTGAGGAAGAGCTCCACGAGGCCGCCTTCCCACTTGTAGACGTTGAAGCAGCCCTAAAACCGTATTTTGAGATCATCGATACCTTCACCTCGGACGATACCCCGCCGTCCGACCGGGCGGGACGCGTGTATTTTGTCTGTCGCAAGGTATAAAACATCTACTTGTCTTTAGAATATTCTATCTAGACGAGTTAGAGCCGGGTAGAGTACACTAAATCCGCTCCCAACAGTACCTTAGGCAAAGGGGTCAGCAATGCTCCAGTTCATCGCCATCCACCGGCTGCCGTTCGTAGTAATACTAGCCCTACTCCTTGGGGCCATATTTTGGCGAGGCGGCTGGCGCAGTAGTCTCATGGGCACGGCTGCTGGAGTAGCCATTGGCTCGTTCGCCGTCATGGTGGCTATCGTATTCAATGTTACCGAGCTATGGTGGCTGCCGCCCGATCAGCAAACCCCGCTCAACTTCGACGTTCCATCGCTGCTCGATCCGGTAGTGGCACCCGTCGAAGCCATCGCCGCCGGCCAACTCCATATCCAGGCTGCCGTCATTGCCATGAAGTTCTTCGCCTACTACACCATCGCGGAATTTGCGGCCACGATCGTCATTATCGCCTTGATGATATGGGAGCGGTTCACATTCCGGCGCGACGTGCGCTTCTTGAGGCAAATGTTCAAAGACAACCCTCAGCTACTGGACAAGTAACTGAGGCAGCCCCGTCAATTCACATTGGCGGGGTTTTTGTTGTCCTAACGGTACGTTCGTACTCGTATGAGGGTGATAACCACCACTATAATCGTCAAAAGCGTTGTAGGAATATCATCAATAACCCCAAGGACCGGAATAAAGAAGTTATCTAACAGGCTTATCGGGATGACCCCCATGAGTACCAGCGGCATCATTTTAAGAATCCGGTTCTCATGGGGACTGCGGATGAATTCAAAATAGGCGGCCGCCCAACCCTTATGGTGTGTAGACTTCCTCGACGGCGGAATAATCTCAGGCTCTTCCATTGCTCTAGCCTCGTTATACCTTCCAGTATAAACCTTTGGCGGTGACTTTGTCTGAACGAGTCACTCTACCTTGTTCAGTTCGATATCGAATATGAGCATCGAGTTGGCAGGAAGCGGACCGTGGACCTCGGATCCGTAAGCCTGCGATGCGGGAATAATTAGCCGGCGCTTACCCCCTTCTTTCATGCCGAACAAGCCTTGTTCCCAGCCCGGAATCACCCGATGATCCCCTTCTTTGAAGGTAAACACCTGATTGCGTGAGTAGTTTTCATCGAACAACGTTCCATCCGTGAGCCAGCCGCGGTACATAACGCTCACCTGGTTCCCGACACCAACGTCTTTACCCTGACCCACGACGACGTCGATGAACAGCGCCGTCGGTTTATCACGGTGTTCCTCATACTGCCGGAAGTCGTTCGGTCCGGGCAGCGAGTTTGACGCCGAGTCCTGTGCCTTGCCTGTGGTCCCGCCAAGCAGCGTTCCAGGGTTTCCGCCATTAGCCGCTACCGAAGCGGGCCCCGCTACCTGCAGCGCTCCCTCCGGCGCCGGCGCTGGGGTGGTGCTGGTATCCAGAACCATCGGACCTCCCGAATAACGGGCCGAAGGCGCCTCAGGCCGGTGCAGATACATCCAGCCGACCACGCCCAGCCCGACCACGATGCCGGTCCCTACCGCCACTGACCCCATTTTGATCACCTTGACCTTCAAGGTCGGCGGCGCATAATCATATACCAGACCATGAACCCTCCGAATATCACCAAAAATACTATGCCCAATGCCCCCACCGACGCTGGCGACAACACCGGCGAGGCTGTTGAATTTGCCTGAGCTAGTCCTGAATTATTAATTGCAGCTAAACCAACCATTATCCGCTCCCTTCAAACATTACCGTTATCTTAGCAGATTGATTTGAGTACGCTCATGCAATATTGGTATAATTTGCCTATGAATGACACCTCACCCACTCAACCGCCTGTCCCAAAGGAAAAACCAGCAATCCGTATAAGCCTCAGTTGGCGTACGCTGGCGCTCCTGCTGCTAGTCGTTATCGCTGCCATGACATACTTCTGGAAACCATGGGAACAGTCCGGCACCGTCCGAACCATCTCCGTTCAAGGCCAAGCTACGGTGAGCGCCGTCCCCGATAAGTACCAGTTCCAGCCGATATTTTCTGGCACGGATATCAAAGCGGTAACCGCTGTTGGTAATGAAGCTGTCGCCCAATTAAAGAAGCTCGGCGTCAAAGACGTTGATATAAAAACAACGATATTCGCTTCCTCCGACCCCAAACCTATACCTCTGGGCGCGACTAGTCCGCAGATTGCCGTCAGTGAGCCTAACGGCATGCCCTACCCAATTCCGAACGACTCCACCTACACCATCACGGCCACCGTTACCGACAAAGCCCTTGCCCAAGGGGTTAGCGACTACCTCGCCACCACAAAAGCTACGGGCCAAGTCACTCCCAATGCCGTGTTCACAAAAGATACTCAGACCAAATTAGACCTATCTGCACGCTCAAAAGCTAGCGACGATGCCAAAGCCAAGGCCACCGCCACCGCCAAACAGCTCGATGCCCGCGTCGGCAGGGTCGTCAAAATCAGCGACATCACCTCGCCTTGGATCTACGCTACCGATTCATCCGGCGGCGTCACGATGCCCCAATCTACCAAGTCCAGCGGCGGCCCCACCATCCAACCCGGCACCAACGATGTCACTTACTCGTTCACGGTTGAATTCGAGCTCAAGTAGCCGCGTTAGCTTTCACAACCCATCCAAAGCAAATGCCCCCACGAGGAGGGCAATTGCCGTTTCGTAGGGGCGGGTGTTCAGTTAAGAACGGAGCCGTGTGGCCGCTAGCGCGGTTTGACATCAAGCCGGGTAATCTCGTCTGCCAGCTGGCTCTCAAACCAGGTCCGGTCAAAAGTCTCGGTCGTGACGGCTTCGACAATCTGGTTAGATCGGTCTCCCCAGTTCCGAAGCACGGCAATAATGGAGAGCCGCGCTTCGTTGTCCGAGGTTAGCATTCCGGACCTGATCATGCCGATCAGGCTGAGAGCTCCATCGGTTGAGGAGCCTTTGAAATGGATTCGGAGAACGGCACCGGCCTCAACGTTAATGAGGTCATTGAAGTTGACTCTCAGCTTATTCTCCCTGGGTTTGCGAGCCATTTGTCTCCTCAGGTCGTCGGGGCTGTGGGTTAATTCTGGCTGCGTACTTGATCCGCGAGCATGAGGCTGGCGGCCTTGGCAGCGCCTCTGGAGCGGAGCATGGAGAGCTCCTCCTCGCTCGTGCCAATGTCTTCCAGTGTGAAGCCCTCCTGCTCTAGTTTCTTGCGGAGTAGCCTGAGGTAGGTCTGGTATTGGGCCGTTCCTGCGCGAAGTGGCTTTAGCCACCAGCGGAAAAGGTCTGACGGTAATGTACGCGTCGAAGACATGCTAGCTTCTTCCGTAGATGGGATGACGATAGTCTGAAATATACCATTTTATGGGCACTTCGTCAAGGCAATGTCCACGTTCCCAAGTTCAGAATTGAGGCTGAATCATCGATGCATCATTATATTTTGGGTGGAGTAATTGGCAAAATAGATAACCCCTGTCTAACTGTTAAATAATGCCGTTTGATAATCTAGCCTGTAAGAAAACTGAGTAGAAAAGTCAGCAACCTACCTCTCCCCGGTCAGCCTTGCTCTTAAACTAGCCGCCTCAAAAGCAACCGAATAATCCAGAGGCTCGTCACCATGGCACAAAAACACTGTCGCTAAATCATCAGCAATCAAAACACAGGAGTCCGCATGCTCTCCTGAATCATCACACCCCATCATAGCCGAGGTGCAAGACTGAAGGTGCTATCTAGGCACAAAGGACGCTCGACACAAAAACAGCCTCAATCGTACGGCATAAATACATACGTAACATTCATGCTTCATGATACAATTTACCCATGTTATTGCGATTATCTCAAACCCTACTAATTGGCGCCCTAGCCGCCACTATCGTCGGCAGCCCAGCGCTAGCTGCTAGGCCTACTGGCGGCGGTACAGCTTACCTGCTTGGTAATGACGTCTCCTATCCGCAATGCAACAAGACCCTACCCTCCGGCCAGGCGTTTGGGATCGTGGGCGTCAATGATGGCCTCGCTAACACAACCAATCCTTGTCTCAGCGCTGAACTAGCCTGGGCTCAGGGTTCAACTGGCGCAACTGCTCAGCCAAAAGCTCAGCTCTACGTCAATACTGCAAATCCTGGCGGGCTCAACACTCTCTCCTGGCCGTCCAGTAATGTTGACCCTTCAGGTAACTTGGCCGCAAACCCTTATGGCGATTGCGACCACAGCAATAGTTTGGCATGCGCTTGGCAGTATGGCTGGAACCGTGCCGTCGAGGACGCAACCAACCGTGGAGTTACCGACCCTAGCACCTACGCTTGGTGGCTAGATGTCGAGACCGGCAACAGCTGGGATACTACGACAGGGGGACAGGCACGCAACGTAGCTGACCTCGAGGGCATGATTGCCGAATTTGAAGCCATCGGAACCACCGCTGGCATCTACTCGACAACCGCACAGTGGCAGTCCATTGTCGGAACAGTCAGCCCGACCAGCAACCTGAATGGCCTGAACAATTGGCGTCCCGGCGCCCGCAATCACTCGGGGGCCCAATCAAACTGCTCCCTAACCCCTCTTACATCTGGCGGCAAAGTCACCATTACGCAATACGTCTCCGGCACGCTCGACTACGACGTTTCTTGTTTGTAATTAGTATTTCTAAAACTTTAGTACCAATAAAAACTCCACTTAGAGGTTGAATCTGGATGGTAGTCCGTACCGGAGAATCATAAACATGTTTCCCCACTGTGTCTCAACATATGTGGGCACATCGTTGTAACTGTAACCACGATAACAACCGATTCCCTGCTCACTGTAATACTCAGTGATCACTTGGCCGTCTCCGACTGGGGTGAATCTTCCGCACATGCGATGAGACTATCACGAAAATAAAAGCTATTAATCGGCTATATACATTGGGGGTAATGCCGACCCTACCAATTATCAATCACACCCAGAAAACTGAGGCGTTTTTGGTGGAGCTGCGGGGTGATTCTTTGCACTCAGTGGCGCAGGACATAGCCGCTTACCGGCTGCTAATACAAGGGCAAATCTGAATATTTAGCGTCATTCATGTCAGTCACCTCGACTAACTTTAATTCCAACCGCGATTTCATATCCACGGGAATTACGAAGAACTTTACTTCCCCATCTCCTACTCGCACCCCAAATTTGCCCTCTAGAAGCTGGACCGGCACATTCATAAACTGAACATGGTCACCGGCCATGAAACCCCAGTAAGCCTCAGAAACAGGCACAACTTCAAGTACAGCCACACGCTGCCAAGCCTGGACAACTTCCTCACCTTCCGGCTGAGTCGCGTCCATCGGTATAGCTGGCGCTGAATCATCACCGGAAACCGTCACTACCGGCATCGTTGGCCAGAACTCATCCCCCGCCAGATTCTGAATTTTCTTCAAGTCTTTCATGTTTTCAATCTATCACTAGTATAAAAAGTTCACCTCAGGGCAGCCAACGCCACGATCCCAAGTAGCGTATACACGGCCAGCCATCCTATGCTGTAAATCGCCGACTTCACACCCTCGGCAGTCTTCTTCTCCAGAACCAGGATAACTGCTTGACCCAGCACCAACCCACCGACCATAGCCGCTGACAACGAAAATAGCATGAGTACAACGAACGGTGTTACGAAGTTATCTTTCTGGCCAAACCATTGGCTGCCGTGCTGCATGATTTGCGAAACAAGAAATATGTACACCGCAGCGAGGGCAGTGTTTCTGAAAGTCGTAGTGAGTAATTGTTTATTCATGGCCTCATTTTACTCCTACCTATACAAAAAAGCCCCAGAACAACTGAGGCGTTTTTGGTGGAGCTGTGGGGAATTGCACCCCAGTCCGTCGAGTTACTCGCCAGTGCACTACAGGTTTAGTCTGATTTCAATCTTAGCCCGAAGTCATCTTCTCAGACAAACTGACGGCGGGAGCGGCCTCTGATCTTAGCTAAGCAGCGGAGACACGCTGCAAAGAGCAACCTCATAATTTGATACCGGCGAACCCATATGAGGTGTCTGGTGCCGATAGTTTACGTGATTAAGCGTAAACGGGAGCGAATGAAGGTACTGCAAAAGCAGCCTTCACCCGACTTAAAATGTTGCCAGTTAAGGTAACTTTTGGATGGTAACGCGTACCTGCGACCTGCGCACATGACTTGTAAAGTTCCCAACGTCGAAGCTGATCAGCCCCATATACGTACCTCCGCATTATATCATTTGTCGCCTGGGGCATCAATTGGAGGGGTCTTTTAAGGCCATAAGCATAAGAATTGTTGTAATAAACACGACGATTTACCCAAAATTGGATAAATGCCATGGGGCGTAATTGTAATGTTGGCGGTATCAGCCACCTGGAGTGGGGCGTAGCATCGATAATGTAGCCAAGGAGGATATCATGGATGAAGAACTAGACAATAAATTAGACCGTGATGATGACCAGTCATTCTACCGCGATTCATTCGGAGAGAAGATATCGCGTGATGATGAGGACGAACCGGTGATGGCGGATACGGACGCCGATGTGGTCTCAGACGAAGCCGATGAGGATGAAGATGATTTGGAGCCAGTTGTCGAGGCCGCCCCCGACGAAGACTTCCGAGAGACCCTGGATGAGGCTGATCCCATGACTGAACCGGCCGGCATGGACGATCCCGGCAGCGACTTTGAAGACAAGTCAGCCTCGGGAGAAGATATGACCACGGGTGAGAAAATCAGAGAGAAATACAACAACCTCAACGAGGATGAAGCGCCCGAACAGTAACTTGATTTGACGGTAAGCAGGCAGCATGAGGAGGGTCAGGCTGCCTGCTTTTGTTTGCTTTGAGCGTATGCGGTATAATCGGCTTAATGAACGTGCTTCTTGTGACCGAGAGTTATTGGCCCAATGCCGACGGCGGCGCCCTGTTTGAACGGCGCCTGGTTCATGGCCTCATCGGTCGTGGCCATAAGGTGACGGTGTGGGCGCCAGCTCCCCGCTTTGCCAGCTACGACGAGCAGGACGCAGGCAGCCTCATCCACCGGGAGCGCGGCGTGACCCTATGGGCGAATACCAAGTACAAAGTGAGCCTGTTCCCTTTCCTGAAGGCCAGGCAGGTAATTTTGCGCGACCGGCCGGAGGTCATACATATCCATAACTGCTACTGGATGGGGCTTGCAACAATGTTCTGGGCGCATCGCATGCAGATACCGGTAATCGCCACTAATCATTTCATGCCCGAGAACCTCACGCTCAACCTCAAACTGCCGGAAATAATCAACACCCCGCTGGAACGGTTGACCTGGAGCTTTTTGGTATGGTTCCATAACCGCGCCGACTATGTGACTTCGCCGACGCCCACGGCGGTGAAACTGCTATTGGATCACGGCCTCAAGGTACCGTCGGAAGCGATTACCAACGGCATTGATACCGCGGTGTTCATACCCGGCCAGGATGCTGACGCCGTGGCTGCCAAATATGGCGTAGCCACCGACCGCCCCGTGGTGTTGTATGTCGGTCGTCTTGACGGTGAAAAGCGCTTAGATCTGCTGGTTGCGGCCATGGGTCAGATTAAGCAAGCCGGCGTGTCGGCGCAGCTCGTACTGGTTGGGTATGGCAAAGCGACCGGCGCGCTCAAGGCCCAGGCCAAACGTTTGGGCATAGCCGGAGACGTTGTCTTTACCGGCTTCATCGACGAGGCCGACAAACCACTTATTTACAACACCGCCACGGTTTTTGCCATCTCGTCACCGGCCGAGTTACAGAGCATCGTGACATTGGAAGCCATGGCGAGCGGCCTGCCGGTGGTGGCAGTTGATGTGGCCGCCCTGGCGGAGCTCTGTCATGACGGCAGGAACGGTTACTTGTTCCCGAAGGACGATTTTAAGGTTATGGCTCAGAAATTAATGATTATTTTGGAGGATAAGGCTTTGCAGAAACGTTTTGGTGCCAAGAGTATTTCTATTGTTCAGTCGTCTCACAGCACTAATCACATGTTTGAGGCTTACGAAACCGCCTACAAACGCACCATTCTCGAAGCCGGAAAGACAGCATGAGAATAGGATTTTTCAGCGACAACTACTTACCCCGGGCGGACGGCATCGCTTTTTCCATTGAGAGTTTCCGCACCGAACTTGAAGCAATGGGTCATGAAGTGTACGTGATTACGGCGCGGCCGAATCTTAGGTTCAAAGAGCCATCTAAGCGAATCATCCGGTTCCCGGCGGTTAAGGGCCTCTTCTTTGACGACTACCTGACAAGCATCTTTTTTCCGCCTCAAGCAGAACGAAAGCTCGAAAAGCTTAAACTGGACATCATTCATTACCACACCCCGGGCCAATTAGGCTTGCTGGGGGCGTTTTTTGCCCTACGTCACGATATTCCACTAGTCACAACCTACCACACCGACTTATTTGAATACGTTAAACACTACCCGGCCGTCTTGCCGGGCACCATCGCGCTGTCGATGCTGGTTCCGGCCATAACCGGCGGCGGCATGGACGAATTCCGCACGGGTCTGAGCTCAATCAAGCCTGAGAGCAGCATCGACAAATGGAACCAGAAGATCGTCGCCCGCAGCGTAACGATGATCCATAACCACTGCGACGTCGTCATATCACCGTCTAAAAAAATCAAACAACAACTGACAGGCTGGAAAACAAAGACGAAGATTGTCGTTTTGCCTACAGGTGTAGACAAGATTACTACAACTGAGGAGAATATCACCAAGCGGCGCCAGCAATATGGCATTACAATAGATGACCACGTGGTGTTGTTCGTGGGTCGTATGGGCACCGAAAAGAACGTCGGCCTCTTAATCAGCTCGTTCGATATCATCGCCCAGCGCGACGAGCACGCCAAGCTAATACTTGTAGGTATCGGCGAAGACATCGATGATTTTGTGCGGCAAGGTGCTGCCAGTCCTTACGCAGATCGTATTATTTTCACCGGATTTATCGACCATCTGGCTCTTGGCGCAATCTACGCCCTCGCGACGGTCTTTGCCTTCCCTTCTCTCAGTGAGACTCAAGGCCTGGTCTTAAATGAAGCGGCCAGAGCCGGCCTGCCAATCGTCATGATTGACCGCGATGTCACAGAAGTGGTCCGTAATGGAAAAAACGGCATCTTCGCCCGCAACAGCGCCCGCGGTTTGGCTAATCAGATTCTGGAAGTCCTGGGAGACCCGGCCCGCCGCCAGCGCATGGGTCAGCAGAGCATCAAGCTGGCCGACGGCTACGGCGTAAAGAACCAGGCTGAGCAGCTAATCGCCCTCTACGAGGACACAGTTAAACACCACAAGCCACGTCCGCGTCAGCGTTTGCCGCTACTTGGAATCAAAAACCCCTTCTAGCATACTTAGGGGATGTCGGATAATTGCTACACCATTAATCAGAGCTGAGCTTGGTAATGAACAAGCGAAAACCCCAGTTCACATCTTGGTCCGTAGACTGAGGGTGATACTGGGGAATGGTTCGGGATATGGAATCCCGTGGGATGGTTATGAACGGTTGTACAAGGTGCGATTTATTCCCGCGATTGCGATGAAATAAATATGTTGTAGGTGGGATGCAAACGGTGCCGGCTCAACCGACCGAGGCCAAGCTGAGCCGACGCCGCCGCTGGGACTATGGTCGCTAAACCATTGCCCCGGTTATCTCCGAGCGACCCGGTCAGAGGCGACGGAGACTGATTGACCGGGTCCCTGTACCAGAGGTGAGCCTATCAGCTACACCTTCTCTGGCAGGGATCCGGAAGTTGGTGTCTGCATGGAAGTCATGTGGACATCGCCTTCTCCTAACGCACTGCCTAGCTGGAACTGAACCCTCGTCTGAAGTAGTCGAGGCCAGGCTAAGGCACATCGGGTACCAAAGCCTAACAAACTTAACACCTTATACACTCTAAGTCAACACTATAATTGCCAAATGACCACTAATGGCTACTTATTATAGGGCTGGGCAGCTACCCAAGCTAACTTAAAGAACCCGATCAGTCCAGTTGCTAGCTCATGACTGTCGATTGTTACAGCGATCGGGCTCGAGCCGGTCAAGGAGAGTAGGATAATGTGATCCCCTACTATGTTAATATCACCGTTCAAGGGAAAGAGATCATCGGGGACCCATCGAGATTCACGATTCTTTTCGGCATCCGAGTCTCGAAACACCGGACCATCTTTGAAGTTGTATATAATCTTGCTCTTCACGCCTTGACGCACGCGCGTCGGGTTAGATGAGCTTGTACGAAACTCGGGGAAGAATGCATACAGCTGATCTAAATTGCTGATTCCGTAAATACCGTCGGCGACTTCATTTTTATGCGCAGCTAAAAACGTACTCATAACCGATTTGATACCATCGGCACCATCATAATACTTAACGTTAGGACTCTCTTTTGGCAGAGTTTTCAAGCTCAAAAGCTCAGGCAAGACCTGCTCGAAGTTAGCTTTTTGATCGTTAAGTTCCAGCTCACGCTTTTCCAGCAGACGGCTTAAGTTAGAAGGCTCTTCGGCGATGAAGTAGGTCTTCTTGCCTTTTACGCTTTGGGATACCAGGCCCAACCCAACTAGTGACTCTAAAATCACATAGGTGGTTACGCGCTTAATTCCAGACTGGTCGGCAATACGCTGGACGGGTGATGGACCGGTCTTGAGGCAGGCAACGTAAACCTTGGCCTCTTTGTTGCTGAGGCCGATTTCTTCGATATGGGAGATAAGTTCTTGTTCGTTCATGGGGGCAGTATAGATTAGTTAGGTAAGTAAGTCAATAACCATTGACAACAAAAAAGTGCAAAAAATATGGCGGAACTTTGACATTCGGTCTATGTTCGGTATTATCACTAGGTACCTAACAGGATGCGTTGTCATGCTTTCGAAAGTTTATGCCCCTGCCCTCTTCAGCCTGGACGGCCGGCTGATTGAGATTGAGTGCGATATGGCCAACGGTCTCCCCGGCTTCGTCGTAGTGGGGCTAGCCGACAAAGCGGTCGAGGAAGCCCGGGAACGCGTGCGCAGCGCCATTCGTAACAGCGGTCTCATCCTGCCCCAAAAACGACTGACGCTCAACCTCGCCCCGGCCGATCTCCCCAAAGACGGCACTGGCTACGACTTAGGGCTGGCCGTGGCGGTGCTGGTGGCCAGCGGCCAGCTGAGCGCGGAGTCAATCCGCAGCTGCCTGTTTCTGGGCGAACTGGCGCTGGATGGCACGGTCAGGCCGGTGCGGGGCGCCCTGCTGGCCGCCCAGCTGGCCCAATCCTCCGCGTTCAAGCGTATCTTCGTACCCGCTGAAAATTCTATGGAGGCCGCCTTGGTCGGGGATACCCTGGTGTATCCGGTAGCAAGCCTGGCCGAACTTTACCGGCATTTGAGCGGAGGGTTAAGCATAACCGTTGTAAGTAAAACTACAATAGTGCCACTTATCGCCCCTGAAGCTATGGTTGATATGAGCAGTATTTCCGGCCAGGACATGCCTAAGCGGGCCGCGGAGATAGCTGCTGCCGGGGGTCATAACCTGATATTGTCAGGCCCACCCGGAGCGGGTAAATCTTTGCTGGCCAAGGCCATGGTCGGGTTATTGCCGCCCTTGGAGTTCGACGAGATGGTTGAAGTCACACGTATCTATAGCTTGGCTGGCCTCAATTTTGATGGAATCATATCCAGACGCCCCTTTCGCTCCCCGCACCACACTGCCTCGAGTGTCGCCCTGATCGGCGGGGGTACCCATCCAAAACCCGGCGAAATCAGCTTGAGCCACCGCGGCATCCTGTTTCTTGATGAGCTGCCCGAGTTTCCCCGGGCGGTACTCGAGGTGCTGCGGCAGCCGCTGGAAGACGGCAGCGTGACGGTGTCCCGCGCCAGTCATGCCTCCACCTTCCCGGCGCAGTTCATGCTGGTGGGAACCAGAAACCCCTGCCCCTGCGGCTATGCCGGCGATTCGCACAAGAAATGCAGCTGCACCTCCGGAGAAATCTCGCGTTACCAGCACCGCTTATCAGGGCCGTTTTTAGACCGGATCGACCTAGTGGTCGAGGTTGCCCGCGTTCGAACCGACTTGCTAATAGATAAGCCGGCCGCTGAACCGACTGTCCTCGTGGCGGAGCGGGTCGGGCGCGCCCGTGACGTGCAACGCCGTCGCTACAGCTCGGAGCCTGATATCCAACTCAATTGCCAGCTCACGCCGCACCATATCGATCAATATTGCCAACTCGACCCGGCAACCAAGATTTTGGCCAGGACGGCGATGAATAATTTGGGGCTGTCGGCGCGAGGATATAGTCGGACCCTGAAGGTAGCCCGCACCATCGCCGATTTGGCGGGCGTACAAAAGATAAGCCGGCAACACTTCACCGAGGCGCTCCAATATCGGGCCAGGGGCTGATTACAGTTTGATGAGACCGTAAACGATGCTGCCGAGAACGGTGTAGTCCATAGCAAGCCACAACGCGAGCTCAAGAATAATCAGGCTGGCGGCGAAGATCATGACGCGTCTCAAATCATGGTTCACATAACTGAAATCACGCGTATCGATGACCGCCGCAGAACGGCTCGTTGCTGTTGCCGAGGTCTGGGGAGCCGCTGTCGCGCTGCCCGTCACCGGAGCGGCCGCTGGTGCAGCGTGTTTGAACGTATGCTTCTTTGGTTGATGCTTCTTCTTTGTCATTGCCGATATTGTAGCATAAGGCACCAGCGTTCAGCCTCACCGACCTCGGGCGTTTGCCTCAAAGCGCCTATCCACCCTATACTTGAACTCAATTGTTTAAAGGATGTGACGTGGAAATAATTTCGCTTGTTATTGCAGTCTTGGCCGTCGCTACGGCCACCATCGCCCTGATATTATTCCGACGCTTAAGCCAAAGGTTTGAAGCAGCTTTAGGAGGAACCAGTGCCGATTCGCTCGAAATGACGTTGGTTAAACACCTGGCGCGGGTCGAGACGGTCGACAAGCGGCTTGGGGAGCTCGATGCCGACTACGAGCGGCTGGCCGTTTCAAACAGCCTGGCCTCACAAAAAATCGCCATCGTGCGATTCAACCCGTTCGGCGACACCGGCGGCGACCAAAGCTTTGTGCTGGCCGTGTTGGACGCCCACAACTCCGGCTACGTTCTGACCAGCATCCACGGCCGCGAAGGCACGCGGGTGTATGTAAAGCCAATCGACTTCGGCAAGAGCAAGCACACCCTGTCAGTTGAAGAGAAGCAGGCCTTAGGCTTGGCCGAAAAGCGCGTTCCGCAATTAACCGAGGAGGCATAAGATGGCACGACGCGATGATGTTCTGGGGGTTATGGGAGCCGATACCATCATCGGATCCGGGGTAGTGGCCGAAGGCAACCTCTCAAGCGAAGGTGACGTCATCATCGACGGCACGCTTACCGGCGACGTCAAAGCGGCCGGCGACGTTACGTTGGGTGCCAACGCGGTCGTCAAAGGTAAGATCGGCGGTCATAACGTGACGGTGGCCGGAGTTCTCGAGGGCAATATCACCGCCATCGGCGAGGCCGTAATCCGCGAAACCGGACGGGTCGTCGGCGACATTTCGGCCTTCAGTTTGGCGATTACCTCCGGGGGAATCTTTTTAGGCCGCAGCCGCATGGAGGTACCGCCCAAGCTCGGCCCGCCAATTGAGGAAACCGACGCCAAATAGCGTCAGCAAAGGCATAGCAGCATGTATTATTACATCGTAAATCCAGCGGCCGGGCGCGGTTATAACAAGGCCCTGCAGGACAAGATCCGCCTGAAGCTCGATGAGCTGGGCATTCGCGGCGAATGGGCCAAGACAACCGGTCCGGGCGAAGCCACCAACATGACTGCCGCCGCCGTGGCCAGCGGCCACACCACCATCGTGGCGGTCGGCGGCGATGACACGGTTAATGAGGTTATCAACGGGCTCGGTAACAGCGCCGTGGCCGTCGGGATCATCCCGACCGGCGATGTTAACCGTCTGGCCGGACAACTGGGTATTACCAGCTGGCAACAGGGCTGCGAGGTACTGGCGGCCCGACGTTTGACTTCATACGGTCTGATTGCCGCCGGCCAAAAGTTTTTCCTGTCCACACTCACCATGGGCTTTGAAACCGACCTGGATAAGACCGTCGATACCAGTAAGCCAGGGATCAGGGCGCGCCTGATTCAGCTGCGGCAAAGTCTGGGCTATGCCCGCGGCTTTACTACCCTGCGCGCCAAGCTGATCATCGACGGCACGATGAAGGTTGACTGCGACCTGTTTTCCCTTTCCATCGCCAACCAGAAGTTCCTTAACCCGTTGGCTGATGACCGGCTCGTAATCAGCCTTAGCGACCGACCTGGTACCCGCCAGCTCGGCAGTTACCTCTGGCAACTACTGCGTTACGGCACCTCCCCGCTCGAAGAAACCGCCACCAGCCGCTTCCTGGCGAAGCACATCGTCATTGAAACGACGCCTCCCACGGGTATCATGGTGGACGGTAAGGTCACTGGGCGCACGCCGATCGCCATCCGCTTGACCAATCGTCGCGTCCGCTTCATCACCGAAAAAGCCTCAACGGCGCTGCGCGGATAAATCGTTGACCGAGGGTAAAATTACTGGTATATTACTTGGGAGCTTTTGTAAGGAGACGTCAGAATCAATAAAATCCGTTTGAACCGCGAAATTACTGCCCAGTCCGTGCGATTGGTTGGTGCCGACGGTTCTCAACTTGGTGTCGTCAGCCTCAGTGAGGCCCTCGATGCTGCAGCTGAAGCGGGTTTGGATTTGGCCGAGATCGCTCCTAACGCCGAGCCGCCGGTAGCTAAGATTCTCGATTGGGGTAAGTACCGCTACGAGCAGGGCAAGCAGCTGGCTAAGAGCCGCAAGAACCAAAAGCAGGTTGAAATCAAAGAAGTGCGGATCGGCCTCAAAATCGGCCAGCACGACTTGGACGTTAAGCTCAACCGAGCTCGTAAATTCTTGGCTCAAGGCGACAAAGTAAAGATCAGCCTGCGCTTCCGCGGGCGTGAAATCTCCAGGCCGCAACTTGGCCGAGCCATTATTGACCGCGTCATGGAAACCATGAGCGACGTCGCCGTTCAAGAACAGGCCCCCATTATGACGGGCCGCGATCTAAATATGATTATAGGGACACGAAAAGATGCCAAAGATTAAGACCCACAAAGGAATGGCCAAGCGGATTAAGATTTCCGGTACCGGCAAACTGCTGCACCGTAAAGCCAACCGCAATCACCTGCTCGGCCACAAGTCGAACACCCTTAAGCGTACCTACGTTAAAGAGTTTGAGATTTCAGCCGGCGACCACGCCAATGTTAAGAAGATGTTAGGAAACTACAATGCGCGTTAAGCGAGGGGTTACCACCCACAAGAAGCACAAGCGACTGCGTGAGCAGACCAAAGGCTACAGCCTGGTCCGCCGCTCAAGCATCAAAATGGCCCGTCAGGCCATCATCAAGGCGCTGTCATACCAGTATCGTGACCGCCGTAACAAGAAGCGCGACTTCCGCGCCCTATGGATTACCCGCATCAACGCCGGCGTCAGCCAGTTCGGAATGTCCTATTCCGCCTTCATCGGCAGCCTCAAGAAAGCCAGCATCACCTTGGACCGCAAGATCCTAGCTGAATTGGCCGTAAATGAGCCCAAGGCCTTTGAGGCCGTGGTTAAGGCAGCCAAAGCCTCCAAATAGGCTCCGCGTCCCCCTATTATCTAAAAGACCGCCCCCGAAAGGTGGTCTTTTAGATTTGTTCGATTAGCGGGGTCTGGGTTTAGTTCTTCTTAGTCTCGCCGAGCAAGGCTTGAGCTATGCCGACAAATCGAGCCTGCTCCGCAATCTCCTGCTCAAGCACCATCCTACCGAGTGAACTAATGCGGTAAATGGTCTTTTGGCGGCGGTCGGCGGATTTACTGGCAACAGAGGCTACCAGCATCAACTTTTGCATCGATTTGAGGGATTTATAGATATTGCTCGTATTCAGGGGTGTGGTGCGTGCCATGCGGATCTCGCACGAGCGCGTCAGATCATAGCCGTTGCTCCGTCCATCAAGCAGGGACACCAAAAGGTGGACGTCCAAGGGACTAAGGGATATTTGGTCACTGATAAGAGAGTAGGTTGCCATGCTTTCCATAATAGCGGTAAAATACCGCTATTGAAAGTGCTTAAAATAGCGGTATTTTACCGCTATTGGATAATTGACCGTCCCCTCCCGGACGCTCGGACACCGTTCCAGCCGTGAAGGACTGTAAAAAACATCAGAGCGACCAAAAATATTTCCCGTTTAAATGAAAATACCCAAACAAAAAAGCCACGCTCTAGGCGGGCTAACGGCGGGGCGAGCAACAGGCGGACGCGAACATTATGACCCGGAATTACCCTTTTTACCCTCAAACTCAGACCATTTAACCTCAACGAACGCCCTAATCTGCTGCCGGAATACGCTGACGTCAAACTTCCTTGCCGCCGCCCGCAGTACTGCAACATCAAAGGTCATCCCCTCAAACCGCCGTACGGCCTCCACCAGCGCTTCCGGCGTCTGCTCAGCAAACAGGGTTCCCGTCTCGCCTTCGACGACGTACTCCAGCGCTCCGCCCTTGCCATAGGCGATCACCGGCGTGCCGGCGGCCAAGGACTCGATGGGCGTCATGCCGAAATCTTCCTCAGGTGGGAAGATAAAACCTTTGGCGCCAGCGTAGAGCCGGTCGCGCTCATCTTCACTCACCCGCCCTAGAAATTCGATATTACCCTTGGCACGGCCCCGCTGACGGGCAATCTCCTCCCCGCTGCCAGCGACCTTGAGCGGCAACCCCAGCACGTTGAAGGCGTCGACCGCAATATCGAGGCGTTTCGATGCCACTTGCCGGCCGACTATCAGGTAGAAATCCCTGGATCCGGACGGCAGCTTCTCCAAATGCTCAGTAACAATCGGCGGATAAATTACCGTTGAATCACGGTGGTAATACTGTTTTATACGCGCTTTGATGTGGTTGGAATTGGCGATGAAGGCGTCGACCCCCTGCGCCGCGGCGTAATCGATATGGCGCAGCGGCCCAATCAGTAATGGAAAGACGACTCGCGCCAGCGGATTGAACGCTCCGAACGGCAGGTTCTTGAGGCGCCACTCATAATCGGTCCAGTAATAGCGGACCGGCGTATGGCAGTAACAGATATGCAGCGTGCTGGGCCGAGTGCGCACGTACTTGGCCTCAGCGGCGCATGAAGAAATTACCAGATCATATTCATCCATATTTAAGGTCTTGAACGGGAGCCCCAGAAACAGCGGGAATAGCTGGTGTTTGCGTTTCAACCAGGGAATCTTGTTCAGGAACGTTGTTCGGATATCAGCGTCCTTAAATTCCGGAAACTTCTCGGGGATATAGGCGCTGGTGTAGATGGGCGCATCAGGGTACATAAGATGAAGTTCATACAGTACCCGCTCGCCGCCGCCCGGCGACGTCAACCAGTGATGAACCAGCGCAATCTTACGTACTTTTCCCTCAGCCACTAGTAGGCTCCCTTGCGACCGAGGATCACCAGTAACGTCTTGAACAGTATCTTCATATCCAGCCACAGGCTCCAGTGCTCGACGTAGAAGATATCGAGCTTAACGCGCTCGTCATAACTGATGTCATTGCGCCCCGAGACCTGCCAGAGGCCGGTAATACCGGGTTTAAGCGCCAGGAAACTGGCTCCAAAATCGCCGTAGCGCTCAAGCTCAACCGGTACCACCGGGCGCGGGCCAACCAGGCTCATGTCGCCTTTGAGCACGTTCAGCAGCTGCGGCAATTCGTCGAGGCTGGATGAGCGCAGGAAGCGTCCAACCTGGCTGATGCGCGGATCATTCTGCACCTTCTGGGAAATCTTGAACTCCTTGACCAATTCGGGTCGGCCGAGGATTTCAAATATCTCCTCCGGGGTCTTGCCTTTGAATTTGGGGCTGGTGCTGAATTTATGCGACATCGAGCGGAATTTGAACATATACAATTCCTTGCCGATGCGAGTGAGGCGGCGGTGGCGATAAAACACCGGACCCGGATCACGCAGCTTGATGCTGAGCGCAATAACCGCGAATACGGGCGACAGGAGGATAAGTCCGATAACCGAACCGATGACGTCGAAAGCACGTTTTAAGATCCGGCCCCAACCATCAAGGGGGGTGAGCTTGATTTCAACCACCGGAATCCCCGCCATATTACCCATCTGGGAGTTAACGGCGTAGAGACCGAACTGGTTCGGAATAAAGCGGTAAGCCAAGTGGTTGTTGGTGGCATAAGTCACCAAATTGAGAATCTCCTCCTGACCCAAGGCAGAATCGGCCTGAATGATTTCGTCGAATCCGCGGCGCCCAAGAGCATCAAGCGCTTCGTCAAAGGATTTATAGACTTGTATCCCCTTCATCCGCCTGCCCGCCCCCTTGGCACTGTCGATGCAGCCGGCAATCTGGTAACCGGTCGCCGGCACCAGGCTGACGGCAATGCGCTGCGCCAGTTCCCCGCTGCCTACGATGAGGGCGCGATGCACGCCGATGTTAAGGCGAAACAGAGCGCGCTGGACTGCCCGAACCACCGTACGCACCAGCAACACGGCGATTAATCCGAAGCCGTAGGCGTAAATCGGCACGGCCTTAGACGGAAATATCGAGTTCCGTTGTAAAAAATCCAACAGTATCATGAACATGACACCGCCGGAAACGGCGATAAAAATCTTACCCACCTCATCGAGACGGCGCCGTTGGTTGGACTGGTTGTAGAGCCCGGCCAAGGCAAAAATGAGGATCCAAATCGGCAACAGGATGAGCGCCAGCTTCAAGAACGTCAACGCCGCCACGGGGTGCGCGACCGGCCGGCCGTCAATTTTAACACGCACGATATAGGCGGCCACGAAAGCCGCGACTAGCGCCAGATAGTCGAGCGGGACGAGTATTAGACTAAAAAGTAGTTCACTGCGTTTGCGCATAAGCTTTGATAATTGCTCTCATTCTAACATGATAAGCGAAATAAAAACGTGTCAGACCAGGAGTAAGCCGGATTCTGTCGGGCCGGCGCAAGGCCGGCACGGGATGATCATCTGTCTAGGGTCGCTGTTGCCAGCGACCTCAAGCGGCGTATACGCTTCATCGGGCGAGCAGCCCACCTTGCGGCGTGATGGAGCAGCCTTGCAGCGAACGGGGTTTACCTCCCTCACCGGTCACCCGGCTTGGCTGTGCGCTCTTACCGCACTCGTTTCACCCTTACCTCCATTGCTGAAGGCGGTCTCGTTTCTGTGGCACTTTCCCTAGGGTCGCCCCCGGTTGCCGTTAGCAATCGTCCTGCTCTATGCTGTCCGGACTTTCCTCACTTGCCTTGCGGCAAGCGCGATCATCTTCTGGTCTGACTAGAGTATTATGCCTTTTTGAGGCCGTTTTTTCAAGCTTATGATAAATCCCTGAGTGGCGCGATGCCACTCAGGGATTGTCGAAACCGGCTAGATCTGTTCCAGTCGCGTCTGTGTTTCGCGCAGCCTCTGCTTGAGCGCGTGCCGCTCATCGGCTCTAGCCTGCTGGTCACGGTCAATGCCACGCATAATCAAAACGTGGGCGGCATCCTTTGCTGTCTGGCCCTTCGATTCAAAAGATGCCTCTTCAAGTGATACGCCTTCTCTATCCGGATGTTCAGAATAGGCCAAGCTCCGAAGTGCCTCCCAGCAAGGCTCATCGAGCATGTACTTGGGGTCCAGGAGGATCTTGAGCCGATTGGTGCCGGCCAATATCGCGATAAGCTGCGGCCGGAAAGACGGAAAATTCCTAAAAGTAAATCGCGCATTCCCGCTCCGATCCAGCCAGACGTAGTCGACGAAGTCCTTGAGGAACCGCCGCAAGGCTTGCTCTCTTGGACTGCTGTTTACCGAACCCAGATTGGGGATCCAAGACGACTGCCCGTCTGAACGAAAGAACCAGAGCAGCTTATCGAGTACCCCATCCTGATCGAGTTGATCGGCCCAGGATGGAGGGCGGTAGTCGGGTGCAGTATTGCGTAAAGCCTTCTCCAACAGGACGCTCAGGGCGAGCTGACTGAGCTCCTTGCGGTTTGAGGTGACATAGTCGTCCGCCATGCCCACGAAGCCGTTGTACCAGCCGTCAGCCAGTTCAAGATAGAAACAGATCGGCTCGCCGGAGTGATTGGTGTGACCCCACACTAAGCCAGTGTCGAAGCCGGTTCTGATCAGTCCTTGCCGTAAGACGTGGGAATTGCCGGCCGCCTTCCAATCTTGGGTCCAGTAATACCAGTTTTTCGGAAATTCCGGCTGAAACTGCATGAGCGGGTGATCAGATCCTGCGGGCGTTGATTGTGCAGACATGGTGCTTCCCTTCATGGGCGCCGCTGCTATAGCGACGTGGATGGACAATGAAGTTATAGTCTAAACAGACTAGAGGAGCAAGCCTAAGCTCTCTCGATGCCGAACGCCTGACCGAATCAGAGAACTTCGGGAAAACGCTCCGGGCGCGCGGCGTAGTACGGCGCCCAGGGATCATCATCGGGAATAGTTATACTCTCAACGTACAGGCGCTCCTCAAACCCGCCCATCTTGGCCTTGCGCTTGGCCTGGGCCGCATGGCTTGCCTCTGGAGTAGTGCCTTTGGCTATAGCCAAGCAATCGAGCAACTCGTATAAGTCACCCATCTCCCCGGAAATATCCGTGGCTGAGGCTTCCGCAACTTCGGCCAGTTCCTCTTGGAATTTTTCGAGGAGCTTAGCTACGAAGGCAGAATCTTCCAGCTGCTGCGTGTCAGCCGTACTACCAAGCTGTTTAATGCTCACGACTATGCCGTCTCGAACCAATTTCTTGAAGATGAACGTTCTCATAAATAATTCCTTTGGTCGGGGTGACAGGACTTGAACCTGCGACCTCACGGCCCCCAGCCGTACGCGCTACCAACTGCGCCACACCCCGATATACGTTTTGAACGCGATTAACCTTCGCATTATCCATTAATTAGCTCACTGCCGCAACACCTCTCAAACAGTCTGACGTAGATTGCTGCTCAAAATATTGACCAACACAAATATCAAGGTTATAATAAGCTATTCGAGATCCTATATGAGCCTTGACCTTAGTTAATTCCTACCGAAGGAGCATCATGGCCGTCAAAAAGATATCGATGAACCTTTCCGATAAGGGTTTAGCCAATGCTGATTATCTCAAAGCTGCACTCGGCTGTAGTTTTACCCTCACCACTCTCCGCGCACTCGCGCTCTTGCGCAGTGTTGTCGAGGCACAGAAAAATGGAGGCAAGACCCTCATCTTTTCTTCTGACTCAGACACCGAGCCGGAACGAGTCATTTTCTTCTGAACTTGTCCCGTTTCACCTTCCTCAAGGATTGGATCTGCGAAATGCCCAGATTGAATCTAGAACTCTACGACAGAGATAACGAAACTTTCAATTACGCCCGCCGTCTGCTCGGCGTAGACAGTGTGGCCACGCTACGCAAAGCTCTGAAATTTTGGCGGATGGTTCTGGAAACCGAAGCAAAAGGGGGGTTTTACGGATTCGTAGAGGCTGAAACATCCAACCTGCTTATACTTGGTCGATACCAACGATCGTTCAGCACTCACAAAAAACTGTCACCAAATCGTTTTGGAATCTATCTGCGCGATAGTACACAGGAAGATCTTGAAAAGATCATGCTCCTTGATGAATGCATCAAACGAGTGGCAGTTTGCCGAGCGTTGGATGCATGGCGGGACGTCCTTGAGGCTCACGAAAATCACCTCGACATCGTGTACAAGAGCGATACGCGGACAGAGCCTCTCTTGACCGTGATACTTCCGTTCTGACTATGGCCACTCGGCTTCATCCAAGTTAGAGAACCATTATAACCCGAAATCAAAGTCCCGGAACCTCCAAATGGAGATTCCGGGACTTTTCATATCTTAGATAAGTGACACTCCGCAATACGGTCCCGACAGTCCAACTTTTCCCTGCTATAAGCAGGTGGGTGTCCTCAGTTACTAAGCCCACGGGCCAGAACAATCTTGGACTCCCGTTGGTAATCGTACAGAGAAAAATGATTAGCCAGATTCCAGTACCGCAGAGCTGCCTTTATTATATCCCAAGCGTGCCAGCGGGCAACAGGAATGCGGTGATTCCTCGGATCAGGCCGCCAAGCATGGCGCCAAGCGGGGTGTACCACATAATGGCTACGAAGCCGAAAATTACGATTAGCCCGGCATGCTCAATCCGGTCCATCACTTCCCTCGCGGATTCCGGCACGACCGCGTATAAGACCCGGGAACCGTCAAGCGGGGGCAGCGGAATAGAGTTAAACACGAACAGACCGACGTTGACCAGTACCATTGACTCCAGAATCGTAAAGGCCAGGGCCGATGTGGGCAATAGGTGGAGCCAAAGACCGCAGAAGATTGCGATGCTCAGGTTAGTCAGCGGGCCGGCCGCCGCAACGGCTGCTGCTCCCCACTTCCCGCCTCTGAGCGCCCACGGATTGAATGGTACGGGTTTGGCGGCCGCAAACACAGGTAGGCCCGCCAGAAGCAGGAAGAACGGCAACATCAATGTCGTAAACGGGTCGATGTGGGCCATCGGATTCAGCGTAATGCGCCCTTGGGCGTGGGCGGTGTCGTCCCCTAGGCGATAGCCGACATAGGCGTGCATGAATTCATGCAGGACCAAACCCACGACAAGCGCAAAAAAAACTGCTCCAAGGGATAACGGATCTAAGTTCATAAGCATATTGTAGCCCATTTTGGCTATTTGGTCGCCGACGCGAGCGAACATTGACCCTGGGGCTCATATCTGATATTATCGGACAGTTACATAACTGGACGCAACACCATGGCATACGCCTGCGACATCTGCAATAAGGGCAAGCAATACGGACACAACGTGCCGTTCTCGCTGAAAAAGACCAACAAGGTCTGGAAACCCAACCTCCAGCGCCAGCGCATCACTATTGGTTCGACGCGTATTCAGGCTAAGATTTGCACTCAGTGCATCCGAACGCTCGCGAAATACCAGCGTGAAGCGGCCGCTAAGGTTGCTCAGACCGAGACGGCAGTCGCCTAGCTTGCCCCGCATAAAAAAGAGCCCCTCAGGGCTCTTTTTTAGTTCCTGATAATTAAGCTGCGGATTACCCGCGGGTCAGGAGAACGACCTGCGTCTCTTCCGGGAATTCCTTGGCGTTGACCTTGAGCTTGCTGGTTGGCTCAGGGCTTGAACCCATTTCTTTCAGGAACTCATCGACGCTTGCCTGGGGCATGGCATAGGTGGTGTTTGGCTCGTCGTAGTGGACCGGCACGACATAGCTTGGCTCGAGCTGGGCGACGACGCTCGCGGCGCCTTCGGCGTCCAGGGTAAGGCCACGACCGCCCACAGGAACGACCAAGACATCAACTTTACCTAACGCTTCCACTTCCCGGTCGTCGAGCTTGCCGGCGATGTTACCAGCAACCACCACATTGACGCCATCGATAAGCAGGCTGAAAACTGAGGCACGGATACCGTCTTCATCAATATGCAGACGTGCCGGTACTCCGGTTATCATGGCACCTTTTACCTCATACTCGCCTGGAGCATCAATAACCATGGTGCCTTCGATTGCGCCAAAGCCTTCCGGCCCGCTTTTAGTCACCACATCGGCGCGGACGTTGATTTTTCCTAAACCTGCACCCGCATCGTATGGATCGCACACGACGTTAATATTCTTACCTGATAAACGCACGGCTCCGGCGCCGAGATATGTAATGTCCAAACTGTCTCCTGATCTGATAAATGGCCAATGTCAGCGTTTATTGTACGTGAACCAAGCCAAAATTACGAATGGCTGCTGCGGCCGCGGGCCCGGGTGTAAGTTGAGATAGGTAAAGCGGTGGCCCCGTCTGCACGGTCAGCGAATTCGCCGAAGGTAACGTCGGAATGAACCAGCGGCTTCTCATCCTGGCCGTCAATCACGATAATCTTCTTAGCTTCCAGGATATTGGTAAGGAACCGGTCGTTGAGACCCAAACGGTAGTCGTATTCGGCGGATGTCAGGCAGCTGTAATTCAGTTCGCGGCCCATCTCCTGCTCCATCTCACTCACAACTTTTGCCAGGCGGGCCTTGTTGACGTCTCCCACGATGAAGATATCGACATTGGTGCGGCTGTCGCGGGCGAATGAGCCGGTTAGGAATGCCAGTTGGATGCTCCCTGTCGAACGTATTTTCTTGACGATCTGATCTTCTTCCTGCGTTTCCTTCATAATCGGGTCGGCGCTGCGATTGGGCATAGAGGTGAAGATGCTGCGGAGCTGCTCATAGTACTCATACTTCGGATTCACTTCGTAATAGAGACGGTTGTTGGCACCGTCGGAACTGACGAGTCCGATGGAGAGCATATTCGCCAGCTCTCGTCGGACGGAGTTTATTTGTTCATCGATTTTGCGGGTTATTTCGCGGACATAAAACGGACGTCCGGGATTATTAAAGAAGAGGCTCAAAAGCTTTACTCTAGTCTTTGAACCAAACAATTGTTCGATCATAACGCTCCCTCATTCCCTCACATTACCTGCTATTGCGCCCAGTATACCAAACCTACGAGGATTTTGTCATCCGTTGTGCGCATTTATATTCCGAGCATAAGCAGTACACATATGATGTCGTCTTTGGCGGGACAAGTCCGAAAGACACTGTACCAGCTTTTGGACCACCCCCTAAACGCGGCCGGGAAGGAAGCTCCAAAACAGACCGAGTGCCGCCAGCGCCATCAGCGCAAACGCTATCCAGAGTCCCCATTTGCTCCACGGGCCGCTCTTGTATTCACCCATGACATCCGTCCGGCTGGAAATCAGTGCCACCATGGCGATGAGCGGAACGGCCGCCAGGCCGTTGAATACGGCGGTGTAAATAAGGGCCTTGATCGGGTCGATGCCGCCGAAGTTCATCAGCAGCCCGGCCAGGGTGGCGGCGATGATAATCAAATAGAAGGCACGAGCCTGCTTGAATTTACGGAACAACCCCTCGCGCCAGTTGAAGGTTTCAGTTATGGCGTATGACGACGAGCCCGCCAGGACCGGCACGCTCAGCAGGCCGATGCCGATGATGCCGATGCTAAAAATGAATTTGGCGATTAATCCGGCGTTCGGAAAGCCTTGGACCAGTGGTTCGAGCGCCTTGGCCGCGTCAGCCGCCGAATTGATATTGGTAATACCCCCCGCGTTGAGCACCACGGCACCGACCACGATAATAAACCAGGCCGTGACGTTGCTGAACAGCATGCCGAAGGCCGTGTCGAGGCGCAGGATCCTAAGGTACCGACGGCTTAGCCTTGGCACTCCCCCGCGCTGAGCCAGGCGATGGGCCGCGATTTCGTCCTCGACAACCTCGCTGGTCTGCCAGAAGAACAAGTACGGCGAGATCGTGGTTCCTAAAATTCCAACCAAGATAAACAGGAACTCCGGAGTGAACTGAATCTGCGGCGTCACGGTTGCCTTGAGCGCTTCAATCCAGGGTACATTAACCATGAAAGCGGTCACAAAATAGGACATCAGGGCCAAAGCCAGCCATTTAAGCATCTTCACGTAGGCTTTATACGATATGAATATTTCCAGTAAAATCATCAAAACGGAAAACCCGACTGCCAGTACCGGAAACGGTATAGGGAAAATCAGTTGGGTCGAAGCTGCCATGGCTCCGATATCGGAGCCGATATTCAGGACGTTAGCCAGGACGACTAGCACCACCACGGGATACAGAATCCATTTGGGATAGTTCTCGCGGATGACGGCAGCCAGTCCCTTACCGGTAACCGCGCCGATGCGCGCGCAGGCCTCTTGGACGGCCGTCATGAGCGGATAAGTCACCAGCATGACCCAGGGCATGGCCAGACCGAACTGAGCGCCGGCCTGAGAGTAAGTCGCGATGCCGGACGGATCGTCATCGGCGGCGCCTGTGACGATGCCCGGGCCCAAAATCCTCAGAAAGCGGCCAAAACCCTGCTGCCCCGATCGTTGTGAACCAACGGGGGCTTCGGTTGCGGCCAATTCCGCTTCGGTTATCGCCTCATCGGGCAGAAGAATAGCCATTAGAGTAAGCATAAGGATAATACGATATGTTTGTCCAGCCTACCTCAGTCAATCTCCTGTTACCTTGGACGACTTGCTGCGACTTTTGCCGCCATTCGCTCCAAAGTATCATCCAAAGGTCCGAGTTCGCTTACCCCATATCTCCGCTTCAGCGCCTGGAGGATCAGGTCGTCGGCGAGGGTCGGATTTTTGGGCAGAACGGGGCCGTGCAAATAAGTGCCGACAGCGTTGGCCGAGATTGCGCCTTCAAGGCGGCTGTGCTCGTTGTTACCATACCCCTGTTTAACCCGTCCCAACGCCTCCTGGCCCGGCTCAAGAGTAGTTTGGCCAGAATGGTTCTCAAAGCCCGCCAGACGGCCAAAGCGGGGGCTCTGGATTACCATATTTCCGATCATGCGAGTGGTACTGCCGATGGTTGAGGCCTTAAAGACATCAATACCTACTAGCTCGCGGCCATCCATCGTGATGAAGCCGCGCCCAAAGAGCTGGTAGAGGCCGCAAATGGTGAGCATGGGCATGCCGTCGGCGGCGGCATCGCGCAGCTGTTCGCCGCGGTGCAAGAGGTCGGCTCCCACTATCATCTGGCCGGAATCCTGCCCGCCCCCTCCAAATACTATGTCGGCCGTGCTGAAATCAAAGGCCTCCCCTATTTCCACGCTCTTTACCACGACGTCATAACCGCGCCACTCGAGACGCTTTACCAGGGTTATGACATTGCCCAAGTCGCCGTAAATATTCATTTCCCGAGGGTAAAGGTGGGCAATAACGATTGAGCGGCTCATATCATCACCTCCTGGATATCCGTCTGCGCCGCAAGTAACTCTCGAAGCGTAATCATCGCGGTGTATGTGGGAAGAATATAACCGACTCCGCCGTCCGGCAGGGCGGCGATAAATTGACCCAGACTATCCTTGATACTGTCGCGGGCGACCGACGTGATGCCGGCGTACTTGAGGCGCAGGGCCATATCGCTGGCTCTAACTCCGCCCACGCTGATGACCGCTCCCTTGGGCTGCAGCGCTTCAAATGGCACGTCCCACAGCCAGGACACGTCACGGCCATCGGCAATCCCATCATTGATGAGCATCAGTACGTGAGGCTTGGAAGCACCCAGCAAAAAGGTTTCCATAACCTGGGTGAACCCAACTGGATTCTTAACGAGCAACAAGTACAATGATTTGCCATCTAGCTCCACCCGCTCGACCCGACCGAAAGCGGCCGTGGTTTGCGCCAGAACCGGAAGGTACTGTTGCGGTTCAAGTTTCAACCCGTTACACACAGCCACGCTTGCCAGTGCGTTATACAGGTTGTAGGTGCCGGGGAGGGGCAGGTTCCCGTCGTAGCGCTTGCCATCCAGCGCGACCGTGAAAGTGGTACCCGAAATATCCGCCTGCTGCACGCCCGTTATCGCGACGCTGGGCTTGGGACGGTCAAAATCGCCCGTCGGACATGAATAATGGCCGATGTGACCGTAAAACGTGCGGACAAATTTAAGCCGGGTGCCACAGACCGGACAGCGGTCGGAGTCGGATGCAGTCTGATGGTTGGCCGTACTGGTGGCCGGAAGGCCTTCGATGCCAAAATATTTTACCAACTCAGGGCTGGCCACATATTTGGCCAGGCTCGCGACTAACGGATCGTCGGCGTTCAGGTAGACTTTGGCCCTGGTGGCGGCAATTCCCTGTCCGATGAGCGCGGCCGTGGTGTCCAGCTCGCCGTAACGGTCCAGTTGGTCACGGAACAGGTTGAGAACCACAATGTGGCGTGGCTGGAGCTCCGGCGCAACGCGCCGTAGCGACGCCTCATCCACCTCGAACAAGGCGATAGTGGCATCAATCTTGCCTCGACGGTCGGCTCCGTCTATCAGCGAACTCAGCACTCCTCGGCGTAGGTTGGAGCCGCTGCGGTTCGTTAACACGCGTTCGCCGCTGGCTTCCAGGGCGCTGGCAATCATCTTGGTAGTCGTCGTCTTGCCGTTGGTTCCGGTAACGATGATCACGCCGTGAGGAATCTGGGCGGCCAGCTTTTGCCCAAGCCGTTTGTCCAGCCGGTCGGCAATCAGCCCGGGCAGCGCCCCGCCGCCCCCGCGGCCGAGCGAACGTGACAGGCCGGCGGCGGTTTTGGTGATGGCAAGCGTCAGCGGGATGTACATGTTGGGATTATAGCTTATTCGGGGGGTTGCGCTAAGTAGGCTGGAAGATTGCCAGGAGGAATATACGCATTCCCTTGTGGCGGACTCGATATTACTGCTTATAATGATCCTTATTTTGGCCAAACACCACTGGCGGGAATGCGTATATTCCTCCTGGCAAAAGTGGAGTCTAATTGGTTAGGAATCGCTGTACTAATTCCTCGGCTTCGGCTTCGTCGTGGACCCAATGGATGCTCTGGTTGCGCTTGAACCAGGTGAGTTGTTTCTTCACCAGACGCATGTCACCGCGGGCAAATTCCTGGGCGGCTACTTCAATGGATTTGGTGCCCTCAACAGCCTCTTTCAGCGCCCGGTAACCGATGCCGGACATGGCCTCACAGTCCCAGCCGTATTGTTCACCTAACGATGCAACTTCGTCTAAAAAGCCTTGGGAAAGCATTTTTTCGATACGTTCCTTGATTCGTTTTTGCATAACTTCTTTGTCCAATGTGATCCCGATAGCTAAGGTGTTGGCGCGCATACCGCTAGTGCGTGAAAGTGGTTGTCCGGCCGTTTCTATGGCTCTAATCAGTCTTCTGCGGTTTGCCTTGTCGATGGTTTCCAGAGCGGTCGGACTGACAATCTGCAGCCGCTTGATCAGGTCATCGGTCGATAGTGTTTCAAGCTCTGCCCTTAACGTTGGATCCGCTTCGCTCGGGAACCGGTAATCAAACAGGACGCTATCGATATAGAGACCGCTTCCCCCGACCAGGAATGGAATGTGACCGCGCTCAGAAACTGCAACGGCAGCAGCTTCGGCATGCTGTTTGAACTCTGCCACGCTGAGTACATGGTCCGGATCCACGAGATCCAACAAGTGGTGTGGGACTTCAGTTTGGTCCGCCGCTGATGGCTTGGCAGCGCCGATATCCAAGCCGCGATATACCGTCCGGGAGTCAGCACACAAAATTTCGCCACCATGTTTTTTGGCTAGACTAAGGGCTAAATCGGACTTTCCTGATGCCGTTGGGCCAATAATGGCAATGAGTTTTATGGAAGGGTCAATCATCCCCCTAGACTGTCACGCTTTCAGTCTTTCCGCAAGTCAGCTTAAAGTCACAGCGAAACAGGTAAATGATAAACAATTTGACTAAATTGAAGCTGATTTTCCTGGAATCAACGGCTGAAACACTCGACTACTGTTGTGGGCTCCACAACAATGTTTTGATATCAAGAGTGTACTCCGGGGAAATATCGACCCCCTCGGCCTCAAGGCGACGAGCCTGCTCACTCCGGCCGCCGGGGAAATTACCAGCCAAACCGCCCTGCTTATTGACTACTCGGTGCCAGGGCAACTCTTCTGGTCCGAAATGGGCTATCCCCCCTACTATCCTGGCGGCACGGGGGCTGCCACAGAGTGCCGCCAACTGACCGTAAGTCATAACCCTCCCCTCCGGTATCGCGGCGACGTATTCGTAAACCATCTCAGCAAACTCAGCCATACATTAAGCTCCTGCGTAGTCTTCGAGATATTCCCGAATTGCGGCCGTAAACTGGAACCCGTACCGCGCCAGTTTAGCCTCACCCACCCCTGGAACCTGGCCAAAGGTGGCCTCGTCGCTTGGTTTGATCTGGCTCATCGCGATCAACGCCGCATCACCGAAGACGATGTAAGGCGGCACGCCCTGATCACTGGCGAGGCGTTTGCGTAACGCCCGCAGGCGCTCGAAGAGCGCCTCATCGTAGGACTCGCCGCCGGCCGCCGCCCGGGCAGCCGTTCGACGGCGCGCTTTGGCCGACGCCACGCGTGGCGTCGGCCGCGGCAGGCTCAACCGGACATTGCCTTTGAGGAGCTCTGCGCCGGTTTTAGCTACGCCCAGCACCGGATACTCCGACCCCATCTTCAATAGATAGCCGCCGCTGATCAGCTGCTCAATAAGTTCCTTCAAACCGACGTCGTCGAAATCGTCGACGATACCGTAGACGCTCAGGCTGTCATGGCCGCGTTCACGGACTTTCTTGTCGGCCTTGCCGAGCAGAACGGTCACGATGTAGGCCGAGCCAAAGCGCTGTCCGGTGCGTGCTACCGCCGACAGGATCTTTTGCGCGACCAACGTAGCGTCGAACTCGTCCCGGGGCTCAAGGCAGGCGTCGCAGGCTTCGCAGCGATCGTCTACCTCCGGCTCGCTGAAATAGTCCAGCAGATACTTGCGTCGGCACGTCGCCAGCCGGCAGTAGGTGGCCATATCATCGAGTTTTTGGCGCGCCTGCAGACGTTCCCCGTCGGATTCCATCTGACGGATGAACATCTCCTGCTTCACTCGATCGCCAGCGCTGAACAGCAGAACGCAGTCGGATGCCAGACCGTCACGACCGGCACGGCCGGTTTCCTGGTAATAGCCTTCCAGGGTTTTCGGCAGATCGGCATGGACTACCAAGCGGATATCCGGCTTATCAATCCCCATGCCAAAGGCGATCGTGGCCACCATCACCTGAACGTCGTCCCGCATGAAGCTTTCCTGATGTTCGCGGCGCTTTTCGGCGTTCAATCCGGCATGATACGGCAACGCCAAGATACCGGCGGTCTGCAGCTTCACGCTGAGGCGTTCGCAGTCGTTACGGGAAAAACAGTACACGATGGCAGGACCGCCTTCATGCACCGCCAAAGCTTCCTGCACCTGCGTGACAACATCCGCTTTGGCCCGTACCCGGTAGGTCAGATTGGGACGGTTGAACCCGGTAGCAAACCTCCGAGCCTGTCTCAGCCCCAACTGAGCCGCAATGTCTTCCTGAACCCGGGTGGTGGCCGAAGCCGTGAGAGCGATAATCGGGACGCCGGGCAGTTCGGTACGCAGCCGTTTGAGATTGCGGTAATCGGGTCGGAAATCGTGGCCCCACTCGCTGATGCAGTGGGCCTCGTCGATAGCAATCAGATTCACCTGCAAGGTGCCAAGCCACTCCTTGAATTCACCGAGCGCCAGACGCTCGGGGGCGACATACAATAATTTCAGTTGGCCGCTTTCGGCCTGACGCATCACTCGGGCAGATTCGGTACCGCTAAGTGTGCTGTTGAGGCAGCCCGCCACCACCCCGTTGGCCGTCAAACCATCAACCTGATCCTTCATCAGGGCGATCAGCGGCGAGATTACCAGCGTCATCCCGGGCCGGGCAATGGCCGGCAGCTGGTAGCACATCGACTTGCCGCCGCCGGTCGGCATCAGTACCAGGGCCTCGCCGCCGCCCGCCACGTGGCGGACGATGTCGGCCTGCCCCGGCCGGAACGATTCGTAACCGAAAGTAGACTTCAATAATTCCAGCAACCGAGCCTGGCTCACCGTCTCGACTGGTTGTAGTGGCGTCATTACCTGCACCTTTTCATGCTATATCAAACGTTATGATTTGTATACGGTTTATGTTCGGTTATTGCCATCTCAACCTCGCTCCAGTCCTTCACCCGCCTCACGTACGGGTGATCGACCAATTCCTGGTTCCAGGAGAAGTCCCCGAACAACACACCCTTAACGCCAAATTTCAAGCAATCCTCGATATATTTGGGCTGGTCATCAACGATAACCTGGACTCCCAAATCGCGGCATATGTCACCCTTGGAGCGGCTCGGTCGGCTCTGGTCCCAGTAATTGGCAAACTGGATATCGGTGAACGTCTGCGGAAAGGTCCGTTCAAGCCAACTGCGCGTTCGTTGCTCGATGTTGGATTGCCGAGCCGTGATTATTACCAGGTCGTGGTCGGCTTTGAGCCGCCCCAACACCTCAATTGCGAGCGGCACCGGCTCGCCTTCCAGGCTGCCTGCTTCACGCTGAAACTCTCCAATCTTGCGCAGATCATCATCTGGCGTTCCTCCGAAGACGGTATGAAAGGCCGCCGAAGTGATGTGATGCAGCGCGAAATCAGTTTGATAGCGTCGGTTATGGAAGGCCAAGAACCGCTCGTTAAAACCGAATAACACGTCGTCGATGTCGATGGCAATCACTGGCTTCATATTTGTAAGTATACCTCTATTCGGATATGCCGAGGCGGTTGTTGCCGAGTTCAGCTGCAGCGTCGACGGAAAGACCTGCCATAACATGCAATCGCCAGACACCGTCACGCTCGTCCTGGAAGATGTCCCGCTGGCGCCACGATTGAAACTCCAGCGATCGCGCCGGATCATCCACGGTTATCGTATGGTACCGAACACCGCCAAGTCCGTTCTCCTCGTCTTCGGCAGCGACATATTCGATCGTTTTGGAGCCGGCGCTCAGCACCAGGGCGATGTGGTCGCCATTGCTGCTGGTCATCCTTATCAAGTCCCCCGCCCTGACCTCCGAGGCCGTGGGTACTTTCGCCGCCGCGCGTGGGTGCGTTAACCGTTGGACATGTGTCAGAGTAGCAGGATCCTTGTGCCACAGGCCAGCAACCGCCGCTAGCGGCAGATACCTAGGTAACAACGTCCGTTCAGCCATTACGCCTCTCCCGGCATGCCGTTTCATCGTCTCCCTTATCTCCGAATCCAACACCACGAGATGGGAGGCCAATTGTTGGCGATATTGCCGCAAATAGACGTCTAATACCCGGTATACGAACCCGGAACAATCTATACCCAGGCCGTGCCGTTTAAGTATGTTCCTCAGCTCTGAGGCCGTTGCAGGCGGCCGTCCGGCCCGGTCATAGGCACGGTTTGCCGCCAAGGCTATTTGGGCCGGCCGGCCCTTACCGCGGTACGGTGCGTCCTTGAAATATGGCGGGACGTCCCAATTGATCCAGTAAGGAACGTCCACGTTAAGACCATGGACGTTTATGACGTAGTCCCCCGCGATATCCCGTAATGATCTAAGGCGTTTCGGCATCAATTAAGCCGTGTTGTATACGACCGAAGCACGCATCTTCATAAATTCGTTAAGCACGACGCGCAATGTATGTTCCTGCTTATACCAGTTTTCACGGGAGAATTCCGGTTTGGTTGTGCAGTTCACGCGATATACCTCTACGTCATCGGGCAGATGCTTCTTAAAAATCGCCCAACCTCGACGTTGGGTGTATGGCGAGTTTACGATAATCAAACTTTTGATATCGCGGCCCATCTCATCAAGACGATTGAGCGATGCGCGAACGTTGTCAGGCACTGTTATGGACGTTCTCTCGGTGCTTATAGCATCCATAGGTACGCCGTGCTCCACGGCTATCTCGCGGTAGATATCTGCTTCCGTTCGAGCCGTATCCTGGGCGTAAATGGCATTGCCGCCGCTCATCCATATTTCCGCAGACAGCCCCTGATGGTATAACTTGGCGGCAACCTCCGGCCGCGAGGGCGTCTTGCCGCCAAACACAAAAATTAGGTCGCCTGGACGCGGTATATCCTCTTCGGCTAGGTAGTCGTAACAGTCGTCAAGAAGACTGCCTGTCTGATCATCTAACTCGCGGCCGACAAGTTTGCCAACCATCTGGCCCAACAGAACGTCTCCCCGGGCGACCGCCTGGTGGATTGATGGGACATCTTCGGTAAATAGATCGGATGCAAGATCGAGATTGCCAAGTAACGCGATAATCGTCGAAAACTCCGGGTAATGAACATCCTCCTTGCCCGCAGCGACCGGACGGTACTCTTCCCGCTCCAAAATCTCCGACAATTCGTCGCGTCCTGGAAGTCGGGTATTATCGGTTCGTTTCATCCATAACCTCCTTGATTAAAGTGTGTTTCCATTCGGTCATGAAACTCTTGCCGGGACATGTTCGGTCCAACACCTCACAATGACCTAAAATCCGATCAACGGATATATCTGAATAATGTTCTCTTACGATCTGAGCAGCTGCCTGAATCTGTTTTATCGACGGCTGGCTCTCGGTGTAATCACCTGAAAAGGCAATCCCAATACTGTATGGATTAGCCTGAAGGGCGTGGTTGCCATAATCACTATCGTTTAACAGTCGCTCTGTTTTACCGTCAGGCCGCACAAGCCAATGGTAGGCGAAAAACACCATCCGGTCATCACGAAAATGCCCTGACCATATGGCTTGACCTCTCACCTGATGACCAAAAACGTCGTCATCGAGGTATTTAAGGGCATACTGACGCACCAAACCGATAGCTGATAGCTTTTCTAGGCTGATATCCGGTGCCTCTTCAGTGTGATGAATAATAATCGTCGTGACTGGTTGACGATGACTATCAAAATCAGGACCGGATTCAGCTAATGGCAGTTGGTCATGCCCGAGCATGTCAGCAACGAGTTGATAAACACGATCACGATAATCAGCTACCGCAGTATCATCATGCATTATCGGAAAGATACCGTTGCGTAAGTCACTCTCAAGCCTAATATACCAATCCGGATAACTCAGGGATTCTCGCCAGAACCCCTCATTGAATAGTTTCATCGACAACCTCCATCAGTATAGTTCGAACCTCATCCCAATTCCGTGCCCGCACAACGCCTTCAGGCAGCTTATCGGTTTGATTCCACGGATAATTACCAAACAGTATTGCCCGTTGGCCAACTTCGGCGCATTCCTTAACGTAGCGCAGTGAATCATCTATCAATGCAACGGCACCTAGCTCGCGGCACAATGAGACCTTGGTCCTCACATCCCCGCCGGCATGATGGTTGCCGGCAAGTATTACAGTCTCAAACACCCCGGCAAAATGACGGTCGATCCAGGCATGGGTCGCGGCGGTCAGGATATCGTGCCGGGAAGTCATTACAATCAGCCGGTAGTGGTCGGCCAGGCTCTTCAGATTCTCGATAGCTCCGTCAATTGGCACAACCCCTAGATGATCGGCTGCAAAGTAGGCGTTAACCTTAGCTACGGCTTCCACTACGGTACCGCCCCAAACCTTATCAAAGTCATAGGTAGTGAAATCGTCAGCGGTCAAGGAAGTACCGTGTTTGGTATTATGGTACTCGGCAAGCTGCGGAACAAACGGAAATAACACTTCGTCGATGTCGATGGCAATAAGTGGGCGCATGGCTCTATTGTAGCCCAAAGAAGCGGCGCTTCCCGGCGGCTAGGATGACTACCGAGCGGGCGAACACGATCAGATGCCGTTTCAGGCTCGGGTTGTTCAGATAATCGGTGTCAAAGTCAATAATATTTGGCCCCATCGAGTGGACCTGATGCCAACCGCTCATCCCCGGCCGGACTGTCTGGCGCAATGCCGCCCACTGGTCAACGGAGTCAGTTTGGTCAGGATTCTTATCACGGATTGCGTGGATATTCTTTGCCAATAGCGGACGCGGACCCACGAAACTCATCTCGCCGGCAAGAATATTCCAGACTTGGGGCAACTCATCCAAGCCGCGGTTGCGGAGCCACAAACCTAGCGGCGTGACGCGTTGGGCATCACGGAACTTGTCGTTGACCTCGGCCTCGGTTTCAAAGCCCCGCATACTCTTGAGCTTCAGGCAGGTAAACAGGCGGCCGTTACGCCCAATACGTTGTTGCAAGTACAACGGAGGGGTTCGATACAATACTGTATTAAAGGCACCCAATATCAAGCAAATGACGCTTATTGGCACTATCAAGAGGAGAGCCAGAAGAATGTCAGCAAGTCGTTTGATCAAAGTATCGCGTCGGCCATTAGAAGACGCTCTTGGCCGATCGCTCCGCGACTTCTTTTGCAACCCCGGCGATGAACGCCTCAACACTCATTTCGCCCACATCTTCCCCGTGGCCCTGGCGCAGGCGCGGATTGACGTTGCCGCTGGCCTGCTCTTTTTCACCGATCACCAGCGTGTACGGCACTTTGGCAAGGCCGGCGTTGCGGATTTTCTTGCCGACGCCTTCGTTGGAGGCGTCCACTTCTGCCCGCAGGCCGGCGGCACGCATTTGATCGCGCAGTCCAAAGGTGAAGTCGAGCATCTCCTCTGTGCCGTTGACGGGCGCTAAACGTACCTGTTCGGGTGATATCCACGTTGGAAAGGCGCCGGCGTAGTGCTCGATGAGCACGGCCATGAAGCGCTCGAGCGAACCCATGACGGCGCAGTGGATCATGACGATACGCTCTTTATCACCGGCCTCATTGATGCAGTTCAGGTCAAAGCCTTCTGGCTGGCCGAAGTCCAGCTGAATAGTGGCTACCTGGTGCTCGCGGCCGATGGCGTCGCGGGCCAGGAAATCAATCTTGGGGCCGTAAAAGGCGGCTTCGCCCATGCCGTCGGCGTAGTTGTCGCCGATTTCCTGTTTGATGACAGTCAACAATTGCTTCTCCGCCTCCTGCCATGTCTCTTCCGACCCGATGTGGTCGGCGATTTTCTCCGGATCGTGGCGGCTGTATCGCACCGAGAGTTCCATTCCGACACTGGAGTAGAACTGGTTGATGACACTCCAGAGTAGCTTGATCTCACCCCCGATCTGTTGGTTGCGGCAGAAAACGTGAGCATCGTCCTGGGTGATGGCGCGGACCCGGCTGAGTCCCCCCAGTTCCCCGCTCTGCTCGTCGCGGTAAACCATGGTCGTCTCGCGGTAGCGGATGGGCATGTCGCGGTAACTTCTCGGCAACGAGTCAAAAATCTGCGCGTGGTGAGGGCAGTTCATCGGCTTCATAGCCAAAACGTGGCCTTCGCGGGTGGTTATCTTAAACAGCTCGTCACTAAACTTCTTCCAGTGACCGCTTTTTTCGTAGAGGTCCTTTTTGGTGATATGAGGCACGGTTACCTGCCCGTAACCGCCTCCGACCGTGCCGCGCAGTTCCTGAACAAATTTGTTTAACTCCTCACGGATGATGGTTCCGCGCGGCGTCCACAAAGGCAACCCCGGCCCGACCAGATCTGAAAAAACGAAGAGATCCAATTCCCGACCCAGCTTGCGATGATCGCGCTTTTCCGCCTGAATCAGCATCTCCAGATAAGCGTTCAGTTCCTCTTTCGTTGTAAACCCTACACCATATACACGTTGCAGTTGGGCGTTCTTGTCGTCGCCGCGCCAGTAAGCGCCACTTACCCTCATCAGTTTAAAGGCGCCGACTTTGCCGGTGCTTTCAACGTGAGGTCCGCGGCACAAGTCGGTAAACGGACCGTCGGTGTAAATACCGACTTCGTCCACCTTGGCGCCCTCGCCCAAACCGAGCTGGCTACGGTCGATATCTTTGGCGACGGTGGTCCCGTGGAGTTTGAGGTCGTTCAACAGATCCAGCTTGTAGGTTTGGTCCAGGTCCTTGAAATAACCGACCGCCTTGTCCAAATCCATGGTCGTCTGCTCGAACGGGTAGTTGGCCTTAATGACTTCCTTCATCTTGGCTTGAATCTTGGGCAGGTCCTCGTCGGTCAGCCGCGGTGTCACGTCCACGTCGTAGTAAAAGCCGTTCTCGACTACCGGCCCGATGCCAAACTTAATGCCCGGATACAGCTCCTGCATGGCCGTGGCCATAATGTGGGCCAACGAGTGGCGCATGGCGGATAATTGCTGGTCGGATTCGGTCTTTCTCATAATTGGCTCCTTAATATACAAAAACAGACGCACAAGACAACGCTTGTACGTCTGGACTCGCAGATGAGTGCGGGCGGTTCCACCAGACTTCCCTGCGCGAGGCAGGACACTTGAAGCTCCGGCATGCGCTGCCGGCGGCGGGACTCGCGGGTTGGTTAGGCCCGGTCAACGCCCTTGGACTGAGCTGATTATCGCAAAGTTTAGGCCCCGGGGCAATCCCCGGGGCCTTTCGTTACTCGCGGTCGTCCTTGATCTCTTGAAGTCGTTCACGAGCAGCCTCAACGGTGTTAGCCGGTTTGATTTTGTCCTGCTCCTTCTGACGGGCGGCGTTTTTTCTCGTCGATTCGGCGATGTTATCCCGTGCGCTCTTGCTTAGCCCTTCTAAGGGATCAGATTCTGCCGATGGGAGGTCCAACGCCTCCCGCACCTGGGCCATACCCTCAGCATTAACTGCTCTTTGGGCCGAGACTCTGGCATCACGTTTTTCCCGCGCAAGCTCAGATGCCGCTAGAATCCGAGCTTCCTCGGAATCATGAGTTAACTTGTCGGCGGCGTTTACCATTGAAGCGCTGGCCGGACCTCGTCTACCTAGCTCAGCGTAAGCCGCACTTCTGTTGTCAGACGGCTCATACCAGGTCAGTGTGTCGGACTCGTCGGAGGTGGACTGCTGATCCTCGGCGGACTTGGCCGCCTCCCAGCGCCGTTTACCTATTTGAGCGCCACTTTCGGCGACGGCTTTCCGCAGCTGGTGAAATTTTTCCAGTTCCTCAGGTGTCAGGTCCTCTTCTTTTTTAGGAACAGGTGCAGTTAAGTCTTTCGATTCCATGTCATACACCTCGTGATCGGAACCAGAAGCTTCTTTTCCCATTTAGATACTACCTCTCTGTAGTGATTTCAGTGGACTCATCAGATTATACACCGCAACGACGACATTTATGCCGCGTGCTTATCTACATCTGGTGCTGCCGTACTATCAGGGCCCGGCAATTTACTCTCGTCCACTTGCTCAAGGCCGTTCTCGTCGCGAAAATAGTTGGCTTCATCACGAAGACTTTTAGCTGCTTCATAATTGCCCGCATCCTCTAAGGCGATGACCTGCATAATCATTTCCGCGAAGACTTGTTGCTGCTTGGCTTTGGAATCAACCGGCAATTCACCAGCCACAGGCTGCAAATCGGAAACTAATTCCAATTTTGCGAAAGAACCCTCTGATTGGGGCTGGACTTCAAAATCTGACTGATTCGGTTGGGTAGGTTGAAATTCCGGCACGTTTTCCCCTTAGATGTTACGCGAATTATAGCGTAAGAGCTATCTACCGTCCAGATAGAGGTTACGGAACGATTAGCTGTAAATAGGCTGCCAGACGATTGGCCTCGTCGCGGGTCAAGTCGGCCGGCAGTTCTAGACGGGCCACTGCCCCGGCACGGATTGGAAATTCCAGCCGCTGGACCGTAGGATCGGGCGCTGCAGCCACCTGTACAAGGGCACTAACGGGAAGTTCATATTCAACTTGGGATGATCGCTCATGGCGATTTGAGGCGGCATGCGCTAATTTTGAGGCTTTACGCTTAGCCACACCAGGATAATGCCAGCCGCTGGGGTTCTCCAGGTAGGCCAGATAGAGTTTTCGGGCCTTTTTGAAGCGGCTTTTGTAGGCCGACAGACTTTGCGGCTTGAATTTGAATTTTCGGAGATTATCAAACCGGACCATTAAATAATCAACATCGAGCGATTTTATATCAATCGCCTGCCAATTATCTTCGACCGACAAGACCTCCTTGCTGGCAGCGCGAAGATCGTTCGCAACAGATGTGGGAACGAGTCCTTTGCGAGCCGACCATGCCCAGAAATCGAGTAAGCTTTGTCCGGATGTTTCCACAGGAAACCTTTGATTACTGATTGATACTAGCATTATCAATAATTAGATACAATTGTTGATAACCACAGTTTTGCCCAGTTATCCCCATAATGGTATAGCTCTGCCGGTTCACTCGACCCCACCAAATGAAAAGACCCGTAGAAGACGGGTCCTTTCATTTGGTGGGCAATACAGGACTCGAACCTGTGACCTCTTGAATGTGAATCAAGCGCTCTAACCAACTGAGCTAATTGCCCTCGACTAACGCTGACCTCACGATTGTATCCAAAACCGGCATAAATGAGAAATCGGTGGCGGAAAGGTTGGAGTTTGCACCATTGCCAAGCCATAGCCGAAAGCGTACCCTTAAGCCAATAAATCGTTGAAGGAGCTTCAGTTATGCGAAAGTTACTTGTGCTTGGAGTCTTGCTGGCCTCGACATTGGGATTCGTTGGCAGCGCCCAAGCTTTTGACACGTCTACGGGCAACCAAACTTCCCTGTCGTCCGATAAAACGACCAATGGCAGCTACTACGCCGCCGGCAATACCGTTGATATTAACGGTACGGTCAAGGGCGATGTCTTCTGCGCCGGCCAGAATGTGACCATCAACGGTCCGGTCGAAGGCGACGTGATCTGTGCGGCCCAGAACATTACGATTAACGGGGCCGTAAGCGGCAACGTTAGATTAGCGGCCCAGACCGTTAACCTCAATGGCTCCATCGGCCGCAACGCCAGCGTGTTGAGCCAAATGCTCGTCACCAGTAAGGATAGCGCCATCACGGGTGAATTGATGGCCCAATCCGCGACCATCACCCTGAACGGTACCGTCGGCGGCGAGACCTACGGTAACGCCCAGCAACTTACCGTTAACGGCAGCATAGGTGGCAAGGTTCGCTTCGCGGCCGAGACGGTCGCCATCAACTCGGCCGCCAAGTTGAACGACGGGCTTGAATACACCAGCAGCCAGAAAGCCGATATAAAGGCTGGAGCTGTAATTGCCGGCGACACCAAGCAGACTATCCCCAAAGCCCCCGAGAACAAGCCTCAGGGTACCCAGACGGCGTTTCTGGCCGGCTTCCTATTTAGTGTTCTATCGGCTTTCGTCCTTGGAGCCTTGCTGCTCTGGTTTGCTCCAAGGTTTGTCGCCGGAGCTTCGGCCACTGCCAGCCGGCCCGGCTTCACCCTACTGCTGGGCTTTGCCGCCCTGGTCCTGACTCCCATCGCCGCGGTCATGGTAATGTTCACGATCATCGGCATCCCGGCAGGCGTCCTGGGTCTTGTCGCCTGGGGAGTAGCCCTCTATCTGAGCCGGATAATTGCCGCCTTGGCTTTCGGCACGGTCCTTTACCGTATGCTGAATAAAGGCAAGCGCGCCTTCAGGCCTTACTTTGCCGGAGCACTCGGTATTCTGGTCGCGTACCTCATCTTTGCCATCCCATTCATCGGTGGCTTCGCCGCGTTCCTGGCCGTCCTCTACGGGCTAGGAGTGATAGTCCAGGCTTTGCGCGACCATATCGACCATGAAGATGTGAGCTCTCACGCTCAGGTTACTGCGAAATAAATTCTAAACGTAGTATTTTCTACATCACTGTTCGATGCGGTCCCAAGCCTCCACCAAAATAAACCCCCGAACAAGTCGGGGGTTTATTTTGGTGGGCCCTAGAGGACTCGAACCTCTGACCTCTTCAACGTCAATGAAGCGCTCTAGCCAACTGAGCTAAGGGCCCGCACCGGAATCCGAACCGTTACAAGGCCAAACTATAGCGGAAAAGCGCCTTCTTAGCAACGACCGAACACTCTGGGGTAATTAATATTGACTGGACGGCCGTTTTGGAGTGATATATCGTTATCTGTACAGAAACCCCTTCTGTCGGCGCCAGCTCACTGCGATAGTGTGAGAGCACCCCAGAAAGAAGGTGGCCGATATGGCTGCAACTCCAGAAAAAAACGCGTTCGACCGGATCGACGAGCTGACCGCCAAGCTCGGAACCCTTCAGCTACAAATTCTCAGCCTGCTTACTATCTCCAACCAGGAGCACCAGGCAATCGATGCCAGCTATGCGAAGGACCTCAATCCGCTGTTCCGCGAGGCACAGGACACTTTCGATGAACTTCAGCGAGTGTCCGAGGCTCATCGATCCGAGCTGCTTAGAGGTGACAAGAAGAGCGCCAAACGCAACACTGGAACGGTCGGTTGGCGTACAACCCCTCGCCTCAAACTACACGTCACCGAAGAAGAGCTGATTGCCCGCCTCAAGGAAGCCAGTCAGACGGTGTACCGTCGTTTGGTCCGTAGAACCATCAAGCATGAGCTCAACCGTGACGCCTTTCTGACGCTCTCCAACAAGGATATAGTCGCCGGCCTCGACGGCGTTGAGGTTAGCCGCGAGGATGACTTCTATGCCCTACCGAACGCCGGAGTGCGCATGTCGAGTGCCAATTTACTCTGGCCCAATCTGGAGGGCAAAGCCGGGCCCCAGGCCCTCAATGCGCTCCTGTCCGACCCCGACGCCTAAACAGCGTCGAAGCCCCTTCTCTCGAAATGAGGTAAGGGGCTTTCCATTGCAAAAAATCGTTAGTGCTCATGCTTGTTGGAACAGTAACCAAACGCTATGCTATTTGTATAAAGTCCCAGCGTAAGAGGAACTAGAGCATGCTCAGTCAGCAAATTGCCGATAAGATCCGCGCCAAGGTTGGAACACTAGTCAGTCAGGAGCTTAAAGTCACGGCTCCGGACGGTAAAACGTTGGCAGCGTCCCCCGGAATGCCGACAGAGCAAGCTACCCTCATAAAGATACCCTGGGCCATACCTTTCTCTTACGGCGGCAAGGTCGTCGGCTACATTATCCTGGCCGATGAAATGCCTAATCATGAGGAAATAGCCCCGCTCATCAGGAGCATCGCCGAGCTGGTTATGCACCAGAGTATCGTGCTCGAACAAATCCCCCGCCAAGATGAGCGCCTGGACAAATTCATTTACGACCTCCTGAACCAGCCGCAGCCCGATTGGAGTTTGTTGGCCGCCGAAGCGCGACTCTTTGATATCGAGCTGGAGCGCCCCCGCATTGCCATCGTTATCACCATCGACGACCCTGAGTTAACCACGCGTAACCAGGATCCCTCGGGTGACCGTGAACTGCGCCTCACCCGCTACAAGTTCGGCATTTCGCGGGCGTTGGACTCCTTCTATACCTCAAGCCGTGAGAACATCGTCAGTTACCTTGGCGGGACCTCGTTTTGTATCCTCAAAGACCTCGTCAGCGATGCTGATTCAGACCTGACTAGCAGCCTGGACCACTTCAAGAAGAGCCTCAACGCCATCTACGGCATTTTAAAGAGCGAGCTCAAGCTAACTACCACTGTTGGTGTCGGTAATTATCACCCTGGCCTTGAAGGGTTGCGTGTGAGCTACCATGAGGCCCGCAGTGCCATCGAGCTGGGTGCCCAGACCTGGGACGTCGATCGCATCTATCACATCGACGACTTTGGAGTGGTGGCACCGCTGCTCTCCGGCGTCGATGAGAGCAACATATACTTCAGCCGTGAGCTGCTGGAGCGCCTCGGGGAAAACATCGAAATCATCCAAACCCTGGAAGCTTTCTTTGACTTTGATATGAGCCTGACACGCACGGCCGACAAGCTTGGCATCCACCGCAACACTCTTGTATACCGCCTGGACCGCATCAACGATACGCTTGGACTGGACCCACGCGCCTTTGATGACGCCGTTCAGATTAAACTAGCCATTTTATATAACCGATTCGTGGAGCCGAAACATGTTGCTTAATCACGCCCTTGCCAAACAGATCGTCGATAAGGCCCATTCCATTCTTAAGCGAGATATTGCCCTCGCCGACCTGTCTGGGCAAATATTAGCTGCCAACAATGAGGTCCACCGGGTCTTTGTGGCCGAGGCTCTGAACGTGGCGCAGACCGGCCACACCACCACTTCCGAGTTCGAAGGCCATCAAACCAAATGGTGGCCGTTTGTCTACGAGGAACACACTATCGCCGTCTTCGGCCTGCCGCTTGACCTCGGTCCGATAACCCAGGAAGCGATGACGTTGCTGGAGGGCCTCGCTGAGGTGATCGTGTACCAGCATTTCCTCCTCGATAAGATTCAAAGCACCGAGCGGGTTCGTGCCGACTTCATCAAACTTGCGCTTACCGCGAAGGATGTCGACGTTGATGACATTTACCGCCAAGCCGACATCCTCCAACTTGGGATCCGCTCCCCTCAGGCTATCATCATCGCTCATTTGCACGGGCTGGAAAATGCCATCTGCGCCAAGCATGCCAATTTGTCCTCAGAAGAACAGCAGTTGGAACTGGATCATGAGACCGAGCGTATTTCGGCGCATATCCGTAACAGCCTCAAAAGTAATATCACCGACCCTGTCGCCTATATCGGCGACGACCGCTTTGTAGTTCTTAAGGGTATCAGCGGCGACAGTCTTACTACACTGAACACCATCCGTTACATGTCCGAAAAGGGTGATCTCGTATTAACTTTGTTGCAAAATTTACAACTAAGCTACACTATCACAATCGGCATCGGCCAGTATTATCCCGACCTCCGCGGCTTGAGGAAAAGCTATCAAGATGCGAAGTTGGCTCTGGAAGTGGGCTCAAAAGTATGGGGAATCGGGCACACTTACCATATCAAGCGTGTCGGGATGTTCATTACGCTCGCAAATACCTCTCAGGACCGCAAGGCTGAGCTGGCGCACCAGATACTATCCCCCCTGCTTAGCGATGAGCAGCTATTCAAAACCGTGCAAGTCTTCTTATTGAGCGGGCTGAACCTTACCGAGGCTGCCGAACGTCTCCACATCCACCGGAATACTTTGATCTACCGACTTGATAAGACCAAGAAACTCATCAATTTGGACCCGCGGCATTTCGATGATGCTCTGCAGATTAAACTGGGCCTGATGTTCTACCAAGAAGTTACAGTCTAAGCAATTTTCGCTATCGAACACCGAATAACGTCAGAAACCACTCCAAATATCGCCTAATAATTTTAGTGTTCACATATTTTGAGCGACAATTTACCGAAAAAGAGGCAAAATAACCCCCGTATTTTGTCACTTTAGGGCTGTGTCCGAGGCATCGATAACGGTATTATTACCTCGTCAACGCTTGGCAGGTCATCAAACAGGTCCGCCAAGCGTCTGTGGATTACTTAACCAAGAGGTAGATATGAAAAGACCGAAGCTCGACGACTACGAGTTGTTCTACATGGAGCTTCCGCAAACCGAATACTTAGACGAAATTAAGACCGACGAAAATTCCGAGCCGGCAACCTTCAACAAAACACCCAATATGAGCGATCAGCAGGTTAGCGCGCTTGCCCAGGATCAACTCGACTCCTTGGAGGAACCGCCTGAAGAAGCCGATACCGATCAGAAATCATTATTTTCCAAACCTGTCCCACAAGATTAATTAGTTGTAAGGGCGGTAATAACCGCCCTTATTTTTGCTATTGACTGTTCGGTTTTCATTCGGTACTATCATCCCAGGTGAGCGTATAACACAAGTAACCGGCGGTTAGTTTAGATGAGTCCCGCCGGTAAGGAGACCAAATTATGTCCGAGTCAGTTGAACAGCTGCGTATCTATAAGAACGCACGCGTCCTTGAAGATCAAATTTATGAGCTCGTGAAGCAGTTCCCCGCTGAGCAGTTCTACGGTACGGGCAACGACCTGCGTCGTTCCAGCGCTGCCGTCAGCCATTACATCATGGAGGCGCATCGTTTTTTCAGCTACCGCTTGAAACTGGATGCCCTGGCCAACATGCGCCGTGAGGCAGAAGCTGCCCAAAAGTACCTGGAAGCTTCCAAAGAGCTCGGCGCCACGCCTGAGTTGACCGTTGAGTACACTAACATCATCAAGCAGTCCTGGGGCCTCACCAAATGGCTCAAGGCCAAGCTGATTGAGCGTAACGAGAAGGCTGAGATTGCCGCAAAGGAGCAAATGGCTGCCGCTTAGCCATACGCTGCATTCCTCCATTCAGTTTGTTGGTTCAAACCAGAACCCGGCCGCCTTACCCTCAGGCTGGCCGGTTTTTGGTTATGGGAGTTTTTTTTGGCTTACGAAAAATAGCGTACCGTCCCGAACGGAATCTTGTCCTTCATCGGGTTTTTGGAACGGGCGACAGTGGCCGGAACCACTGTCAGCTCGCCGTATTTGTCGTTGACCGCGTTCATGGCGTCCTCCAGACGCTCACGGCGGTTGGTGGCGTCATCGAACAAGGTTGGCTGCGCGCAGGCGAACGGCCCGACGGCGTAGGCGGTCATGGCCAGCGATGACACTACCCTGCCCTGCGGGCTGCGCGAGTATAGGTCCAGAGCCCGCTCATACAACTGGTCGGCGCGTCTGGCGGGTGCGCCATACATATGGCGCACATACCAGCCGCGCGGCCCCGGCAGCGACGTGCCGTCCCAGCTGGTTTCCTGGGCATAGCCCAAGTTCAGCCTCAGCCCGCGGGCCGCCAGGTTGTTCTGCCCCAGCCGCCGCGCCACTTTGGCAGCCGCCTTGTAAAACAGCGCTGCCAGCTCCTCCGGATCGCTAGTGCGGTGCTCCAGCACATAGCTGCGGCCCACTGTACGAATGCCAAAGTCCACCTCCGTCTCGTAACCGCGCAATTTCAGGTACCAATGGTGCCCGTTGATGCTTTTGAACACCTGCTTTGTCAGCACATGCTCCGGAGCGTACAAGCAGTCCAGCGGCGTATAAATGCCGGCATTATTCAGGCGCAGCTTGTTGCGGGCCTTGATGTAGGGCAGTTCAACCAGGCTCATGAAGCCGTACACCACCTCCAGGTTCTGCCGGTCGATAACATAGAGCCCGTCCGGCTTCATGAAGCCCGCCGCCACCTTGGCCAGCCACCGGTTCTGCCCGATACCCACGTTCACGCTCATGTAATCGCCGATTTCCTCGCGGATGCGCTGCTTTATTTCGCGGCCGATGTCTTCCATGGTGCGGCCCTTGAGCAGCTCGCGCATGCCGGTGAAGTCGATGATACCCTCATCGATGCTCTTCATGTAGGCCGTGGGCGAATAGCTCTCAAACAGGAGTTTGAGCTTGTTGTGCACGTACTGGTACTTGGCCGGATCGGCCTCCAGCATCACGAATCCCGGCGCAATCATGCGGGCTTCCCGGTACCGGGTGCCCAAGCTGATGCCCAACGCCTTGGCCTCGTAAGAGGCCGTGATACAAATGGAATAATCGTTGATGCGGTTAGTAACCCCCACGGGCTTGCCGCGCAGCAACGGATTGGCCTGCTGCTCGGTGGTGGCAAAGGCCGAATTGAGGTCGATGTGCATGATCTCCGGGGGTTCGGGGTTGATTGGTAGGTCCATGGCTTATCCTTTACCCGTAATGCACCTCCACCAACGTCCATTCCAGCGTGTCGGGATCTAGCTCCACGCGGAAGCTGGTGTCATCACACGAGAAGCTGAAGATGTGCACGCGTTTGGTGCCGCGGCGTTCGGGGTGGTAAAGGCCCATTTTGCCCAAACTGTAGCGGCGGCCCTGCCATTTCATGACATGCGGCAGCACGACTACGATGCCTTTGGGCCCGTAATTGAAGGACGCAAGAACGCTAACACGCTCATTAACGATTTCTCGCATATCAGCCTCCTTGTGCTAACATTATATACCGTACAAATACCGAACGCAATAGTCATAAAGTACGGGGACTGCGCGAAGCAGTCCCCGTGATATAGATGTGGTGAATCTGTGAAGCGAACTTACGAAACGGTCTGTGGCTGCTGGCGCCGGGCCACGATAGACAACATTCGGTTCACGATTTCATCCGGGGTTGCATCAACTTTGACCGTTTCCAACAACCCAGCCTGCCGGTAAACGTCAATTGACCCAAGGGTATGGGTACGGAACTCGCGCCAACGGTGCTCCTGGAACTCCGGCGCGTCATCGTCACGGCCACGATGAACACTCAATATACGCTTGCGGGCCAAAGCCTCATCAACATCCAGGAATATCACTACGGTCAGGCGGCGGTCAAACTCCGCCAGATTATCGAGTAGCCATTTTGCCTCGTTTGGCTTCTTGGTCGCGCCGTCCAAAATGAGCGGCTTACCTTTAAGGTTAAGTATGGCTGAGGTTAAAACGCGTTCAATCTCGGTCTCGGGTGCTAAATCACCCTTATCGAGGATAGCCATGAGGTCCGAGTCGTTCTCCTCACGAATGAGCTGGCCGGTTGAGCGCAGTTCAGCGCCGAGCTCGCGGGCCAGAATCGCGCCGGTAGTCCCCTTGCCGGACCCGGGACCGCCCATTATCAAAATCAGCTCATCGGGAGCCAGAGTGGTTTTAGGTTTATCTAACATATCGCTCGATGTATCGGGGGTAGTCAAAAAAGCTCCTTTGGATCATTAAGCGTGCTTGCTACCAGTATATCGGCATATTAATATACGCTCAATTCTTACTTCAATCGGTCGGGCATCAGTTCGGCCGATTTAGGCTTCCTTAAGGCGCAAAAGAAGACCGACCTCATTTACAGCTTATCCGATATGGTAGTAAGGTAGAGACGTCCGCAAATGTCGGATGTCGTTTGCCAACTCGATAGCTGGAAGAAGGACTGATCATGACTTCCCAACCACCCGTCTGGATCATCGGCGGATATCAGACAGACTTCGCCCGCAATGTTACCAAGGAGTCGCTGGAGATCGGCGATCTGGTAAGGGAGACTGCCAACGGCACCTTGGAAGCGGCCGGCATCTCGGCCGACCAGGTAGACGTCATCCACCTCGGCAACGCCATGGGTGAACTCTTCTCCCATCAAAGTCACCTGGGTGCAATGGTAGCCGCAGTGGTCCCGGAACTTTCCGGGGTACCGTCGACGCGGCACGAGGCAGCCTGCGCATCCGGGAGCGTATCCGTCATGTCAGCCATGGCCGACTTGGAATCAGGCCGGTACGACGTGGCACTCGTCCTCGGAGTGGAGATTCAGCGTTGCGTTAGCGGGTCTGTCGGTGCCGGGTACCTGGGTTCAGCCGCTTGGGTGGGCCACGAGGGCGATGGCGAGCCATTCGTCTTTCCATATACGTTCTCCCAGGTCGCCAAGGAGTACCGGCGCCGCTACGGCCTCAATGAAGAGCACCTGCAGCGCATTGCCGCCAACGCCTACGCCAATGCCAGGACCAACCCCAACGCCCAGACCAGGGCAAAGAACACGCCTCCTGAATGCTTCACATCCGACGATGTCGCCAACCCGGTAGTCGCGGGCCTCGTACGGCGCTACGACTGCAGCCAGGTCACAGACGGAGGAGCCGGTATCGTCATCGTCTCCGACCGCTGGATGCGGGAGCACCGTGACAGCGTTCAAGGCCCTGTGGCCAAGATTGCCGGCTGGGGCTACACGACAAACTCCTTGCACCTGCAGGACAAGCTCGATGCCAGCGCCGGGGATGAGTATATGTTCCCGCACGTTAGGAGAGCAATCGCAGACGCATTCTGGCGGGCAGGAATCGAAGATGTCTGGGCCCTCGACGGTATTGAGACCCACGATTGCTTCACTATCTCGCAGTACATGGCTATTGACCACTTCGGTCTGACTAAGCCAGGATGCAGCGGCGAGGCCATCGAAAGTGGCATCACCGAACTAGGCGGCATACTGCCGATCAATCCCGGCGGCGGCCTCATCGGCGCCGGCCACCCGGTTGGAGCGACTGGTGTCCGAATGTTGCTCGACAGCTACAAGCAAGTGACCGGCCAAGCTGGTGACTACCAAGTCGAGGGAGCCCAACGCTTTGCAACCCTGAACTTCGGCGGCAGCGTAGCGACGGTGGTCTGCACCGTCATCGAGTCGGAGTAGGTAGTACCTGCAATCGCCGGACGACATTACTCGACTAATCCACAACCAAAAGGCCGCTCCAACTGGAGCGGCCTTCATTCTTGGCATTATTCAGACTATTTCTTGTCGCGGCGGTCCTTGTCACCTTCGTTTTCTTCGGCAACGACTACGGGCTGCTCTTCTTCAACACCCTCAGGCAGTTGCTCGGTGAGCTCTTCGTCCAGTTCGGCCATCTCGGCGTCACTGCGAGGCGGATCAATCTTGGCAACCAGCACCTCATCGGCGTCTTCCATGAGCAACTTAACGCCCTTCGGAATAACCAGATCGGCTACGGTGATAGTCTTCTCGAAGTCATCTAGGACCGAGATATCAACTTCAATGGCTTCCGGCAGGTCACCCGGCAGACATTCGATTTCCAGGCTTTCCAGGTTCTTAACCAGCGTACCTTCGTCTTGGTAAACCGCGGTTGATTCGCCGACAAAGTGGAGGGCAACCTCGGTCTTAACCAGCTCGTCCATGCGGACGGTATAAAAGTCGGCGTGCTGGATGCGACCGCTGACACCGTTGTATTGGACTTCGTGGATCAGCACGTTCAGGGACTTGCCACCCTCAACCTTGAGGTTGATAATCTTGGCTCCGCCGTGTTGGGCGTAAACCCGTTCCAGGACCTTGGCCTCGAGCACCAGCGGCACCGGCGTGGATCCATGTCCGTATACGACGGCCGGAATATCACCGGCGGCGCGTAAAACAGCGTTCTTTTTGCCCATCTCGGTACGAGGACGGGCTTCTAGTGTAATTTTTTCCATAATTTCCTTTTGGCCGTTGGTTATGACCGTTTAAAGACAATCTGACTTTTTGTGATGTACCGGTGGAACTCTGCGATTTCGCTGGCCGAAATTTCCCCCTTGAGGGCGAATTTGGCTTCTTCAGATTTAGCGAGATCGGTTTTGCGGAGACCGTGGGTCTTATCATCGACCGAGACCGTGGCAAGAACAGGTAATGAACATCCGTGGCAGCTCAGCTGTACGAAGCAATACAAATCAATTTCACCCAAAAAACGGATGTCGTCGAAATGATAATTGGTATCACACGAGGGGCATTTATAGAACTCTTGCAATTGTTTGACGAGATCCTGCAAGTACTGTGGCCGCATCAGTGTTCTCCCTCGTTACATAGGCCATTCTATCATCGGATCGGCCATGGAACAAACATAGGCGTAATGAACAGGAACCTAGCCCTTCGGCAGGAGCTTACGCTGTCGAAACCAGCTCAAGAGCAACAACCCGGCAATCGCCGCGGCCATCAGCCCTACTAGAACTATCAGGGCCACGAGTTTGGCAAACGATCCGATGAGCAAGGCGCACAGTCCAAATGTCACCGCGACGGCATAAAGGATGAGTACGGCCTGCCGTTGCGTCAACCCGACATCCAATAACAGGTGGTGAAAATGGCGCTTATCGGCCCGGAACGGCGATGAACGCTTGGCGATACGGCGGGTGGCCGCCCAAACGGCATCAACGATCGGAAAACCCAGTACCAAGGCCGCAGTCGCCAGTTTGGCCCCGGAGTAAATCGCCAGCATTGCCAGGGTCAGGCCCAGGAAATAGGCCCCTGAATCGCCCATGAAAATACGGGCAGGGTAAAAGTTATACGGCAGGAAGCCAAAGGCTGCGCCCGCCAGGATAATGGCCAGTAACGCTACGGCGGGCTGGTCGACACGCGGCCCCACGGCTAGCAAGAACATGATGAAGGCGGCAATTCCGGAAACGCCGCAGGCCAATCCGTCGAGGCCGTCCAGGAAGTTGATGGTGTTGGCGAGGCCAACCATCCAAATTAGGCTCAAGGCGTTGGCGATTGGTGTGATATGGAAGCTGCCACCCGGAGCGTTGACTTGAAACCGCCCAAAACTCAGGTCAAACGTACCTCCGAAGGGATTGGTAATCGAGGAAATCCCGATACCCCCCGAGAGTGCCACCCCGGCCGCCACGAATTGCCAAGCCAGCTTGGTCCACGGCGACAGCCCTTTCATGTCGTCGACCACGCCCACGGCCACCAAAATGGCGCAGCCTACCACCAATGCCACCAGCTGCCGGGAGGGCTGCATGAACACGGCTAAAGCCAGCAAGAATCCCGCAAAAATAGCCGCGCCACCCAAATAGGCAACGGGCCGGGTGTGGATTTTGCGAGGCTCGCTTGGCCGGTCAATAATGCCCCGGGCCAGGGCGAAACGACGGACAAACGGCGTTGCCGCGGCCGTAATCGCGAACGCCAGTCCAAAGGCCAGCAAATACATCATGGTTACCGCCCTCCGAGATGCATTATCTTTTGGTCGCCTTCTCGGTAACGTAGAACTCAAGGTATTTGCCGAACATCAGGCGGGTTTGGGCATTAAGGGCGGCAAAGGCACCAAAGAAGATACTGGTAATGGGCAGCAGCACCCACTGGAAGAACATAAACACGGTCCGTCCTTTACCATACCGCGCCGGCCGGGGTGGGAGCGATATGAGCGATATCAGCGCCGTCAGGATAATGGTGGCCGATGACAGCGTATTGATGTTTGAGGTTATTTCGGGTAACCGATGGGCCAGAGTCTGGTAGGAAAACGACCGGTTCAGGTAGAGGGGCATCCATGCGACTCCCAACAAGACCAATGGAACCGTCGCCCAGGTAACATGTGATTCGATGAGCAGGAGGATTTTGGTGAGCTTGTTGCTCCACGGAATACGGGGGTGGGTAATGGAGTTGCGAACCACAAACTGGATATCGGTGGCGCCCCACGCCCAGCGCCGCAGCTGCAAAAATTGAGCCTGGAACGTCTTGAGGTACGATTCGGCCAGTACTGCGTCCTGGTATACCCCCGTGAACATTGGTATAACCTGATGGTCGCCGTCGTAGGCGAAATATGTACGCCAGAATTGATGCCCGTCCTCCACGATAGTGGTGACGCTCCAATAATCGGTGGCAATAAGCGTCTCCAGGCTCTGGGCGTGGGCGGCAAAGTTGCGCAGACGGTGCGGCCGCATGGTTTCCATGAGCACCCAAAACGTATTGCCTGTAGCAATAACGCGCATGGGCGCCGGAACGTCCCATATATTGTTGTAGAACATCGGTATTGGCTGGAAGCTCTTGCGGACACGGTTAGGATTCGAACAATAGACAAAAGTCAGATACGAAAAATAATTCTTTGAAGCCCTGTGGTCGGAATCGAAGGTGGTTATGATAACATTCTCGGGGTCGATGCCGCGGGCTAGGATTTCTTTGGTGAATTCACGACCCGCATAAGTAATATTGCCACCCTTCCCGCGCACTTCGCCCACGATGCCGTCAGGGTGTTTTACAGCTATGGCCATGGCGAAATGATGGCCGTAACGCTTGATGAGGTCATTTGCATTGGCCTCGGTCTCCGGGCCACCTCGTTCCTCGTAGGCGATTACCAGCATAATCTGCTTCCCGGGGTAGTCGACTGCGGTCAAGGCTTGTATAGAGGGTTCCAAAATATCCATGGACTCGTTATAAGTCGCCAAAATGACGGCATTATATATTCCATCCGGCTTAAGCAGTAACCGCTCCTGCAAGGTGAGCTCCGCCTGGATGACTAAATCACTTGAGAGGCGCGAGTACTCTTCGCGGGCCGGCGTATTTCGCCACCAGACGCGCCGTAGCACTTCCTGATGCGATTGCGCAAGGACGTCCATTCGGGTTTTTGTCTGTTCAAGATATGTGTTCGGATCGTTCAGCCAGAGAAGACGGTTATTCCAGTCTATCTTACCTGCCCGGCCCAGGCGACGAAACGACCGGATCAGGTTAAAGCCCAAACGGAACGATCTGAGCATCCAGAAGATATCGAAGGCAATAATGAAATACGCGACTGCGACCGGAACAAACATACTCAGGACGACCGGCCCGATTAATATGGAATATGTCAGTGCTCCAGGAAGTATTTCAAACAACCGGATAAACCAATGCTGATCGGTGATACGCTTACGGCCGACCTCAATGGGGCTCATTTAGCTGCTCCCAACGCGTTTGCGATGATCAAGCTGAAAATAGCCACTACCACACTACCCGCGAGTAGAAAGAAACTCGCTAAACGACTGCGACCATACGAATTGTATGCCAGTATCGAATTAATCATGACCACTCCAAGCCCAAAACTGGCAACCAAGTACGGGTAGTACCAAGCCCCCAAGGTGTAACCGATGTCCAAACTTGAAAATCGCACCACCCCCTGCGGGGCGGGATGAACTCCGAATAGCAGGGACAGGAAAGTCAAGGCACTGATAACCAGGGCCCCCGCTACTAACCCCGACGATAATTTATCGCTGGCAAAACGCGACCGGCGCACCTGGTTGTAAGTCGAACGGGAAAATTTCAGAAGGCGATCAAGACTGGCTTTAGGTTTCATATGGGGAATTATAGCATTTTAGTCGGCGTACTAGACCCTTATCCCCTTTTTATGCTTCAATGATGTGGTTAGGCCGATGTAGCTCAGCTGGTAGAGCGGCGCTTTCGTAAAGCGTAGGTCATGGGTTCGAATCCCTTCATCGGCTCCATTTACAATTTTTTCTGCGACCGCGCTGAACGCGACGTGTATGCGGGTATGGTATATCGGTAGAATGCGACCTTCCCAAGGTTGAGAGGCGGGTTCGATTCCCGCTACCCGCTCCAGTGAACAGGCCCCACTTATGTGGGGCCTGTTCAGTTGAGAGGCAGTTATCTTCGCCTACAAGGTTTAGTAAGGTATGATATTTATATGGAATTCAAACCAGACCCCAGCTCGAAACTCGAGGGTCGTCTCCCGAATACGGAAAGTACCTGGAATATCGCCCATGCCGCTAACGGGCTGATGACTAATCTTGATGCAGAAGAACGAAGACATCTTGCGGCTCTAGTCTCGCCCGAGACAGCTAATGAGAAACGCAATCTGGAGCGCCGGGCGCTGACTGATAATCTGACCCAGCTCGCCAACCGTGAGGCATTCGATCTGGCGCTTCAAACCGCCGAGGCGGATCCCGGTACCAGCATAATTTTCTTCGATGGGGATAAATTCGGACTAATCAACAAGAAACTTGGCCAGTCTCAGGGCGACCTGGAAATCAAGAGGATGGCAGGGTCCCTCAAGGGGGCGGCGGCTAACCATGGCGTTGGCGAGCGTGTCTTTCGTATCGGAGGAGATGAATTCGCCATCCTTGCCTCTACGGATGATGCCGAAGCGGTCAGGAACGAAGCGGTCAACGCCTTCGGCACTACATCATATGAAGGCTTTAAGTACCAAGGCCACGAGGTTCCAGCTTTCAATCTCAGTCTCACCGGCGCAATCGGACTGACGTTTTTTGAGGCAGAGTCCAAGCTGGTTCAGGCTAAGGCGCAAACTGGCAATGAACGATTTCACGGCGAGAGTAACGTAGCTTGAATCTGACATTCACTTGCGATAGCAACCCCTTCCATACCGCGGCGGCCCATCTTGGAGAAACCATCAGACGACGGCTTGAGGATGCGGAATCAGTGCTGTGGCTGGTTTCCGGAGGGTCAAATATCGCCGTGGCGACAGAAGCGGCCAGCCTGTTGCGGGATGTAGATGCCGGCACGCTAACCATCATGCTTGTTGACGAACGCTTCGGGCCGGTCGGACATCCGGACAGCAACTGGCAACAGCTTATTGAGTCAGGTTTTGACCTCCCTCACGCCCAGTTTCTGCCGACCCTAAGCGGCCACCATTTGCATGAAACCATGAGCGATTACCAAACCCACCTGTCTGATCAATTCGTATTATCCAGTTATAAAGTTGGCCTGTTTGGAATGGATGCCCACGGCAATACTGCCGGGATACTCCCGGGAAGCGAAGCGGCAGGCAGCAACGAACTAGTCTCTGGCTACGAGGGTCCTGACCTCACCCGAATTACAATGACCCCTCTGGCAATTAAGCAACTCGACGAGGCAGTGCTGGTTACGCGCGGCGAAGCCAAGTGGCCGCAACTGGCACGACTGACCGACACTTTACCGGACGTCGAGCAGCCAGTACAAGCTCTCAAACTTGCCGCCTCGCTCCGTATATTTAGCGATTACCTAGGAAGACCATAAAAAAAGACCTCCCTGTTCGGTTGATCTTAGCGAGAGGCGCAGGAATATGCGTTGTTTAAACACATCCAAAACCGGCTCATCGGCCGGTCTGGACTGTCTATTTTTCAGAGAATTTGGGTTTCTCGCTCGAGGCTAAGTTATCCCCTTGTGCTTGGGAAACTTCTGTTCATATCGTTCGGCCAGAAATTCATACTTATCAGCGATGGCCTGCTTGGCTTCTTCCAGACTCATGTAAAATACATCGGATGCCTGATCTTGCTGATAGTCTGCCATGTTTGATCTAATCTTACGGATGCGTGATTTCCCCACGGGCTTGTCCTCTTATTAATGATGTAAGCTCAGTATTGCAGGCGTGTCTGAGAATAACATTAACGCAAATTACAAACTAATCGATGTCACTTATGTTAGTTTTGTAATAAACCGCTAATGCTTATCAGATTGAGATTTACGACCAGCGATTAGTACCGCAGATAGGCCTTGAAAACGTAGCCGCTTTGGCCGTTATAGTAGACTTGCTGCCATTGGCTGTCCGCGTACGTGCCCAACGTTACCACCGTACCGCCGTTCAAATCGGTCAGGATGGGGGTCGAGGTCGAGGCACCGGCCCTCATATGAACAAAAGATATGGTCGTTGCTGTTCGGGCGTCTGGCGTGGGTGCCGGAGTTGGGGCCGGAGTTGGTGTTGGAGTAGGAGTTGTCGCGGGGCTTGCAGACGGTTTTGCATCAGTTTTAGGGCTAGTCGAAGGCCGCACGGAGCGATCATCGGTTAGGGCACCCCGATGCCCAAAGACCAAAGTAGCCTCCGCCAGGCCAAAAGCGGCCAGCGAGAGGACCAGGACGCCTACGAGTACGAAAACAGCGCGCTGCATTTAACCCGCGTAGTATTTGACGTAGAGCACCACGATTGAGAACGCCACGAGAACGATGATAATGACCCCTATAATAAATTGCAGGACGGTTTTCCAGGCGCCACCGGTTTTGGCGGAGGCTTGCGGACGGGCCGGCTGGACAGCCTGAGCCGGAGATGGACGTTTGGCAACAGGGCGCGGAGCTGTTGTCGGTCGCAAAGGAGCCGCAACCGGGCGGGGTGCTACCGGGCGCTGAGTTGGAGTCGCGACAGGAGCCGCCGCACGCAAATCCAGCGGGCGGCGCGGACCGCCGATATCACTCATTCGTTTTACTGGCCTGGGATTTTGATCCACGGTTACGACAACCTCTTATTCCCCTTATAATAGCATATTTTCACAATCCTCTTATGTTTTTATTATTATCAGCCAATATCCGGCGCTCTGATACACTGTCCTTATGCTAGAAAAAGTTAACCTCATTGCGCACCGTGGCTTCTCCGCCGACGCCCCGGAAAATACTTTGGCCGCTTTTGACCTGGCGCTGACCAATAACTATCCCGATATCGAATTCGACGTTCAGTTATCAAGCGACGGCGTGCCCATTGTAATTCACGACGGCAGCCTGGACCGCACCACCAACGGTCATGGCCTTGTCAAAGAACATACCTTGGCCCAAATCAAAACTTTGGATGCCGGATCTTGGTTCAGCCCCGGTTTCATCGGCAGCCGGGTTCCAACCTTGAACGAAGTTCTACTGCGCTACAGCGGCTGCGCCAACCTGCATATCGAGCTTAAATCCCATGAACCCGAACTGCCCGGCAAGGTTGCCCGGCAATTAACTGAGACTGGCTGGATCCAAGAGGCGCTCGACCAATCCAATAATCAGGCTGCAATTGCTCCGGTGGTGGTAATTTCATCATTTGACCGTGCACAAGTATCACGATCCCGCGATATATTGCCCGAGCGCATCGTTCATGAATTGCTTGTTAAAGAAGTTAGCGATGAAAGCCTAAACTGGGCGGCCGATCATGGTCTCAAAAGCTACCATCCATCGGTCAGAGACATTACCCCGGAGCTGGTCCGCAAAGCCCGACAGCATAATCTGGAAGTGGGCGGATGGTGGTATGACTGGGACCCGACGGCCATGAGCGGCCTAGCAGAGTCAGGAGTGCGCCATGCATTCGTCGATTCCCCATTACAAGCATCAGCTTTCCTCCCGAACCACGCCGAGATACCAATGGGTGTCATCCATCGATTGATGTGGGCCGCCAACCACTAGATTGACTTGCCCCAGCCGAGTATATTTGTTACGATATGGCGGTTCTTAACCTCACACGTGGGCTCGTAGTGAAGTGGTTATCACGCCTCCCTGTCACGGAGGAGATCGCCGGTTCGAAACCGGTCGAGCCCGCCATTGCAATTATTATTTAAGCGCCTCTTTTGAGTCGTTTTTTAATTTTATGAACAGCGCCATTACAAATAACGCAGGCCGCCCAGTTTCGTAATATTATGGCGGTGCGTAGGCTCAAAGTGCCTATCGTTGCAATAATGGTCCATGCATACTATAGTTAAAAACCACTCATCCGAGTGGTTATTTTCGCCTTATGCGAACACATCGTACCTCTACCATCAAAGGACTCCGAAAATGGACATCTCTAAGTTTCTCTCTACTGTGCTGAATCCGGCATCATGGTTTGATCCCCTGGGGTTGTTCAGGGCACACACCTCACCGGTCTTGTCCGACACCGCCGAAGTCCAGCCCACTCCAAGCGCACATCAGCCAGAGGAATCCGCCCCGGTAACCCGCACTACTCCCCCCACTAGATCTGTTGCCCGTATCACTGGGCCCAAAGTGAGGACAAAAGTTGCTCCGCTGGTCAAGCCGTCACAGACGAAGCCGGCAGCAGAAATCCCATCAGTAGCAAAAATCCTCGATATGATCGAGCTCTACTTGCTGCTATTGCCGGACCCTGTCATCAAAGACGACAAGAACGCCGAGCGGGCGATTGCCAGAGACCTCAAGCTAAGGTTCCCTGGAGCCGCACAGGTCATTAAGCTGGCGGTCGATAAGGGCTGCGCTTCGAACCGTCTGGCAGCTGTCCCGCACGGCGCCAAGGTCTACCAGCAAATCATGCTGTCCAAATTTCCGACTCGGGAGAGAATCAACAAACTTCGAAGTCTCTATCCCGACATCACCAAAGGGCGCCCATGGCCGCCAAAAAAGCCTTAAAGGCGGGAACAATACTGCCGGGGGCTCGGGATACATCCCGGGCCCCTTTGCATGTCTGGCAGCTTTGGCGGCCATAATAGCTCCAATTTCGTCTAATATATCCTGATAATGCAATTTTCCATGTTTTGGTATATTGTATTCGCGTTCCTGTATCCGAGCTAATCGATCTTCACGCAGCCGGCATCCTTGGCCGCCGCCAACGGGAGACCGAAATCATTGTCACGCCAAAGCCATAACCCGCCTTTTCACCAACCACCCGATTAACGAAGGAGAGCTATGTTGAAGCCAAGCCCGCTCGAGACGGGAGGCAATACTTGTGAATGTCAGTTCACACAATGTAAACGCGGATTCCATTGTAAGGATACCCTTAAGGGCTGCAACAAGTAGCTCCAACCCCGCCCCCTCTATCCAGTATGGAGGGGCGAATAATTTCTCTCTGTTGATTTAAAAGGTAATGGCGGGCTGGGGGATTCCCCCGCCCGCCTCCTTGGT
>DHXV01000001.1:417093-450369 GCA_002415345.1 Patescibacteria group bacterium UBA5147 | reverse complement strand
GCTGGGGTATCCCCCAGCCCGCCTCATTGGTAGCCCTAAGGCTAGTTACTACGTTTCGCTATCAGCGAGCACGCGCGCTTGCTGCTCAAGCTTCTTGACCGCCGGGTCAGTCGAATCCTGATACGTCCGCGTGATAATCCCTGGGCCATTGGCCTCCGTTGAGAGCCTGGTGAGCTCAGAGTCGTTGTAGAGGGTCCCGATGAGTACGAGCGACCGACTCATCTGCTCGTTGGCCTCCTTGTTCTGGCCAAGCTCCAGGTAGACATCCGCCAGGATGATGCGAGCGCTGGCCTGACGGCGCTGGTCGTTACGCTTTCCGAGATCAGTCGCGACGTTCTCGAGGTCCTCGGCGAGCCGTGTGAGCTTGATGGAACTCGTCGGCCTGACGCTGTGCTTGAAGCCCAAGAACGTCAACTCGCAGAAGCTGAGCTGGCTGGTCAGGTAGCCTTCGTTCGACTGCTGGGATTCGGTGCGGGCCGCAAGATTGCTCCTGATCGCACCCGGGTGTGCGTAGCTGGTTTCCAGCAGCGTCGTGAGACGTGACCGGGCATAGTGCTGATTCTCACCCTGCTGCTGGGCCACGAAGTCCATCAACGCGACCGCTGCAGCCGGTGAGTCATCGCGAAGCGGAGTTGAGATTTCGAGCATCCGCAGGACGTTGCCCTTGTCGAAGAACAGCATCGGTCGCTGGTCGATGGGCGTTGCCCGTCCACCGCCGCCGGCAAAGATCCGCTCGATGCTGCGCGGCATCATGGCAGACGATCCGCCATGCTTGCTGCCGCGTTGACGAGCGACCTCGCGCACGGCGTAGGAAGCCGCCGAAGCGGCCGCCGTCCCCAGGACCGATGTCACGATGGTCCGCTTGGTACTGGGTCGACGCTTGATGTCCATGGTGATTGCCTTCATTGGCAGACACCTTTCTGGCTGGTACGGCATCGCGTACTATAGCGATGGCTGCCGGCTCCCCCGGCAACTCAACCACCCTATCAAGCACGCTTGGGTAAGTTATCAGCTTAAACTATACAAGCAGTTTGGATTTACGGCTGATTTCTGTAACATGTACCAGCTAAATTTGAGCTCAAAATGCCCAGCACTACCAATAATGGCTCCCCTTAAACCAGACTCTAATTTTTGCGCTTATTTTAGGAAATTCGCCATTACCCGACGCGCCGTCCATTGTTAAGCTAGCTCAATAATACGGAGGAATTCAGCCATGAAATTTAACGGAATCTTACTCGGGTCCGACAACCCCCAGACTCTGGCCGACTTTTACACCAAACTGCTCGGCGAACCGTCCTGGCACGATGGCGATTGGTACGGTTATTCGGCTGGCGGCGACATTGGAATTGGGCCGCACAGCGAAGTTAAAGGCCAGAATCAGTCGCCGGGCCGGATTATGGTCATGTTCGAGGTCGAGGATATCCAAAACGAGTTCATTCGAATCAAAGATTTGGGCGCGACCGTGGTGGCCGAGCCGTACCATCCCGGCCAAGCCGAAGAGATGTGGCTGGCAACCTTTGCCGATCCGGACGGGAACTATTTCCAGCTCGCAACCCCTATGACCGAGCCGTCCAAATAATCCGGATTACCAACTGTTTTGACTTAGAGATTCAGCCATAGAATGGATTTAGGCTTGGCCTATAGTATTTATGTGCGTAACAGTGCGCATGGAAGTTTTGGCACGGCAGTGTTTTGACTCTGCTGACCTCAGCATTAGGAGGTATTACCATGTTCAGAAGAGGGTCGTTTGGTCTAGTGATCTGGGTGATTATAGGCATCTTCGTTGCGGTGCATTTCCACTACAATTCGGTCGCTGATGTGAGTCACATCTTGTCGTTTGCTCTGGCCATAGCACTATGGCCTCTCCTGTATCTGGGTATAGGTTTGCATATCGGGTAGCGATCCAGTTGGCACCAGTTTGCCTTTCGAACTCCGACCCTCCGGGGTCGGAGTTTACTCCTACTTGTTTTGGCGTCGACAGTTAATAACGAATACTTTTCACTAGTTGCTCACAAGATTAGAGCGAACACAAAATGAGGCGCCACCTGGCGCCTCATTTGATTTTAATGCTTATCTTAAGCCTTAATGTATGCCTTGTACTTGGCGTTCTTAATCTGCTGACTCATGTAGTCGGTGAAATCAATCGTCTTGATGAGAATGTGCGAGGCCTTGGCGGTATCGCCGGTCTTCTCGGTAACCTTGATGATTTCATAACCGTACTGATCCTTCACCAGGTCGGATACGCCGCCGACCGGTAAGGCGTCTACGGCCTGTTGAATCTCGTCTGAGACCTGACCCTTCGTAAAGCTGCCAAGGTCGCCGCCCGAGGCTGCGTCAGAGGCCTGAGAGTACTGCTTGGCGAGGGTTGCAAAGTCGCCGCCGTCCTTTACCTTTTTGGCCACTTCTGCGGCTTTGGTCTTGGCATTGGCATCAATTACTGGGTCTGCGGTGACCTTCTCGGACAACTTCTGCTCCAACAGCTGCTTACGGACGACCTTCTTCAGGTCGTTCAAGTCCCAAGCGTAAATGTCTTTAAGGGTCTTGAGCAAAGTGTCTTTACCGCCATAGTTCTTATAAAGCGTGGTAATCAAGGCGTCGACGTCCTTGTTAGTGACTTTAACCTTCTTCTGCGCGGCCAACTGGGCTACGACGGCGTCAGCCTTAACCTTTTCCAAGGATGAGGTATGGAACTGAGTGAGAATTTTCTTGCCTTCGGTCGACTTGAAATCAACTGCCGGCTGATTGTTGAGTTTAGCGTTCTGCTGGTAACCGCGCTTGTTGGCATTGAGCTGGAACAGGTAGTCACCATAGCTCACGAAGTGACCATTGACGTTGGAAACCGGGAACGGAATAACCTTGGCAACGCCATATACGATTGGGCTTTCGCTGCGATAACCGTAGATCAGGACGCCGAAGATAATCAAGACCAGAGCAAAGACAGCAACCAGTCCGGCGGCTACTTTAGTTGCCAGAGGGCGCCAATCGCGGGGCAATTTGGAGAGCTGGCTGGTATCATTGTCAGTCAGCTTCATTGGGGAAGGGGCATCCGAAGCGGCTGCGTCTGCTGCCGGTGCTTCAACCGAGGTGGCTTCAGGCTTTTTAACGGTTTTTGGCTTTGGCGCGGACTTGGCCGACGCAGCTTTTTTCTCTGGCGTTGCAGCCTTATCGTCAGGCTCAACTTGGTCCAGATTATCGTTCTCTTTCGGCACGGGTAACTCCTTCACAAAAGTAAATTAAGACATGATTCCTTGGACAAATCGTACCGTACTACGACCGAACTGTCGAGCCGTCCTCGCGTTGGAACGGAGTCGCAGGGGCCGATCCGCCCGTGCCGCCTCCCCCTTCGCGCACCAGTACTTGCAGCTTCTCATAAATCTTCACCGGATGATGAACCGTCGGTATCACGAGGTCGCCGATATATGTCTTGAGCGTGATATCGCCGTAGCCAAAAATCACCGCTTGAAACCCTCCCACTCGATAGTTCACGTTTTGGACGCCGTCAAGCTGCCATTCCCCGACTTCGCGTTCAAAGAAACCTTTTTGCTTGATTTCCATGAGACGTTCGTCGGTCACGATATACACCGAATAATGCCAGCCGACCCAGCGCCAGAACCAATACGCGAACACCATAAGCGGCACACCCAAGGCGAACTTCAAAAAGAACCCGCTTATCGCGTCACTGGCATAGACCTGAGGGAAATCGAGCGGCAAGACGCCCAACACAATAGCCAATAACCCGACAATCAGCGCCTTGCGCATCACCAACGGGTGCTGATTAAAGACCAGTTTAACCGTCTCACCCTCATATTGACCGGGAAACTGCTTATCGGCGGTTTGGGACTTATTGCTCATGCTTAGATTGTAGCAGATAGCTCTTGATACGCCGTGCCCTAACAATAACGGCCGGCAGCAGGTATAATTTGCAGGCACGCCTCAGTAGCTCAGTGGATAGAGCGTCTCCGTCCTAAGGAGAGCGTCGGGGGTTCGATTCCCTCCTGGGGCACCAAAAGGACCACCAAGTTGCAACTTGGTGGTCCTTTTTGATTATCTTGAGTCTAATTTAAAACGTGTGCTTCTCGTGATTAGTCCGGTAGGACTGCAGCTCAGCGCCAGTGAACCAGTGGGCGATCTCCTTGGCGGCCTCGTCGCTGTCGGCCGAGGCGTGCAGCAGGTTGGGAATACCCTTTTGCATCTTGTCGGAGTGGCTGTAGCTCATGTGGGCGTAATCGCCACGGATGGTGCCGGGAGCGGCGCTTTTCGGCTCCGTTGGGCCGACCATTTTGCGGACTTGCTCAACCGCCTCAACACCCTCGAGAACGCCGGCAATCACCGGGGCCCCCTGCATGCCGCTAACCGTATTATTAAAGATTGACTCCCCCTTGCGGGTCATCAGGCCGCCGATACCTTCATAGTGTCCATGCAGCTGTTCATCGGTGGCCGTGAGCATCTTTAGCGCGACCAGTTTGAGGCCGACTTTCTCAAAACGGGACAGGATTTCACCCACCAATCCGCGCTGGACGGCGTCCGGTTTGAAGATAATAAGGGTTTGTTCCATGGTTACTGTCCTTTGGTTACAATTGATTTGAAATGCTCGGCGGCAGCTTCGGGTTCCGGGGCAATAATGGAGAACCGCAAGTGCGCCGGCTTGAGCAAATCGACAGCCACCCGGCGCACGTCGGCGATGGTGACGGCCTCAATTTCGGCAATGACCTGGTCCACCGGTTTGACCTGGCCGGTCAGGACCAGCTGGGAGCCGATCCGATCGGCGACAGCGTTGTTGCTTTCCAAGCTCATCTCCAGCCCGGCGCGCAGTTGCATTTTGGCCTTTGCCAGCTCGGCCTTGGTAACGTCTTGTTCGCGAATGACCGCCAGCTCATGGAGCACCGAGGTGAGCGCCTGCTCGATTTTATCCAGGTTCACGCCGGCGTAAGCCTGGAATATACCCGTATCAATGTAATTATTGATTTCCGAGTACACGGTATAGGCCAGGCCTTGGCGTTCACGCACGTTCATGAACAGGCGCGAGCTCATTCCTCGGCCCAGAATGGCCGCCATAACCTTGGCCGCGCGGTCATCCGGGTGATTATACGGATAGCTGCGCGCAGCCACGATGAAATGGGCCTGGGCGGTGGGCTTGGCCTGCGTCACCGCCAGGTCGGTCGAGAGTTCATCGCCGACGGTTTGCACCGTTTCCCGTTTCCGACCCACCAGGTCGCCCAGGGCAGCTTCAACTTGGCGGACGACTGCCGCGTGGTCCACTTTGCCGGCAACCGCAATCACCATGTTGCGGGGCTGGTAATGGTGCTTCTGATATGCCGAAATGACGTCGGTCGACACGCTGTTGATTACTTTTTCACTACCGATTATGTCTTTGCCGAGCGGGTTGTTCGGGAACATCAAGGCCGGAATCATGATCCCGACATAGCGGGCCGGATCGTCGCGGTAGACGTTCATTTCTTCCACGATGACGCCGCGCTCACGGTCAACTTCAGCCGGGTCCATCAGCGGGTTGCGCATCATATCGGTCAGGATATCCAACGCCAGCTCACCGTGCATTGCAGGGACCTTGATATAAAAGCTGGTGATATCTTCGGACGTATAGGCGTTGTTGTAACCGCCGACGGCGTCGACGGCCACGGCGATGTCTTCGGCCGTGGGATATTTCTTGCTCCCCTTGAATAACAGGTGCTCCAAAAAATGCGAGACTCCGCCGTTGACGGCAAAGTCCTCGTAACGGCTGCCCGTGCCTATCACTATGTTGGTGGTCAGACTGCGCGCATCGGCAATGTCGGCAGTAATAATCCGCAAGCCGTTGGCCAGCGTGGTCTCTTTAGTAGTCATCGTATTCCTATCGTGTTTTAGCAGCCACCTGCGCCCGGCGGAGGGGCGTACGGCGGCGAGGGCTTGTCCTTAGCCTACGCAGCCTACTATACCAGAAGAACAGCACTATCGAACCTACTATGATGCCGGTGGCCAACCCGGCGCGATGTCCGAATTGCAGGATCTGCGGTAGGTTGTCGCCAAAGATATATCCCAGCCCCATAAGACCCATCGACCAAATTGCCGAGCCCGTCAGCGCTACGAGCAAAAATATATGAGCCCGCATCTTGGCCAGACCGGCCGAATACCCCATGTACCCGTGCATTCCGGGCATACAGAGGCCGATCAGCATGATGATAGGACCGTGCTTTTGGAATAAGCGCTGGCCGGTAACCACCTGCTTGTGACTAATGAACAGGTAATGGCCGTATTTTTGGATCAATCCCACTCCGGCATGCCGGGCCACCAGATAGGCAGTTACGAAACCCAACATTTGCGCGGCAATAACCGTAAACAACGTCACAAAAGGATCAAAATCACCGGCGTGGATGGCGATACCAGCCAGCGGCAGGGTCACTTCGGAGGCAATCGGTATTCCCAAGCAGTTGACCACCAGGGTCAAGCCAAGTCCCAGATAGCCGAAAGTGGCAATCAGGCTTGCGGCCCAAGCCAAGCTTTGCTCCACTATCGGGCCTTCCGACTATTAAGCACCTGACGCACATGCCAGCCGACTGCGATGACAATCAAGCCAATGACGACATAAGACAGTTGGTGGCCGTAAGTTTCAATCAGATCCAAATGACTGCCAAGAAGGGAGCCCAGGTACATCAGGAACGCGGTCCAAACGGCCGAACCGATGGCCGTATAGGCCACAAAGGTGCCCAGCGGCATTTCCGCGATTCCCGCAGGATAGGCGATGAGGCCGCGGATTACCGGTAAGCAGCGCCCTACCAGGGTGAGGATGCGGCCGTATTTTTGGAAGGCGATATGCGTCCGTGCCAGATCGCGGTGAGAAATAAGAACGTACTTGCCGTATTTCAGCAGGAACGGCTCACCGGCATAACGCCCGATGGCGTATCCGGCCAGGCCCCCAAGCGTCTGCGCCACCACCGAGACAATATACACCCCGAGGAGGGTGAACTTACCCTGGGAAACTAGCGCCGTCGCCAATGGTACCAAGACTTCGGACGGGATCGGGATGCCAAAACTGTCGATGAACAGACCGAAGAACAGTCCGCCGTAACCGAGCTTGGAAATCAGGTCGAAGGCCAGCTGGGTTAGGTTCATTTAAGCCCAATCGCCAAAATTACAATACCGACGGCAATGCGGTATATCGCGAACACGCCCAACCCATGGCGGCTCAAGTACGCCAATAAGAACTTAATGGCAAAATACCCGCTGATAAAGGCTGTCAGAATTCCCGCGATATAGAGCGAGGGCGCGCTGGCGAAGTCGTGGAGGTTGGCCGGCTTAAGTAGCACCTTGAGGGTAGCTCCCGTGATAATCGGGGCCGACAGCAGAAACGAGAACCGAGTAGCCGTAACGCGGTCAAACCCGAGCGCGCGGCCGGCGGTAATAGTGGCACCTGAGCGCGAAACACCGGGAACCAAAGCCAGACACTGGGCCAAGCCCACCGTCAGGGCCTGGGGCAGCGTAATATTGCTCATAACTTTGTCGCTGCGGCACAACCGGTCGACGAAGAACATGACGATACCAACCCAAATGAGATTGATGGCCACTAGCTGGCTGGAGCGGAAGACCGTTTCGGCCGCATGCTGGATGAGTACGCCCACGATGACTGCCGGAATCGTTGAGGCAATCAGATACCAGGCCAGTTTGCGCTTGGGGCCGCCCTTAATCAGGTCGTGCGCCATCTCGATGAAGTCCCGGGCAAAGAACAGGTACAGGGCGGCCAGCGTCCCGATATCAAGGGCCGTATCAAAGGCCAGCCCGGAATGGCTGAAGCCCAAGAAGTGACCCACCAGAATAAGGTGGCCGGACGATGAGACGGGAATGAACTCAGTGAGTCCCTGGGTGAGGCCGAGAATTACGGCATAGAGTAGTTGCATACCGCTTATTATAGCGGGGCGGCCGACATACCGCTACTGCCCCGCCGAAGCTTTATTGACGGCGTTCTTCAGAGATTGGGTGCGAAAGTCCTTCGAATCGTACATCGCGGCCAGGCTGGCGGCGGCACGGGCGGCGGTTAGATTCCCGGCCGCCAGCTCACCGTTGCCAACGAACGCGGCCAGGCCGACCAGCGCCGGGCGCAATGAAACATCGGCGCTACGGTTAGTTATGACCTTCTGGGGGTAGAGATCCAGCATGCCGCGGGCCGTCTGGAGGGCTGGCGCGGTTTTACCCTCAAGCGCCTGAACTCGTGCCAGGTCGTACGCGTAATCCGGATGATCGAACGGATCGAGCTCCAACGCCCGTTTCAGGGTCATTTCGGCGCCGGTATAATCACCTTGAAGAGCCAATACCCTGCCCTCAAGTTGGTGATGCTGCCCGTCGCGCGGGTCCAGCTTCTCGGCCTGGCGCGCCCGGTCCAAGGCCAAAGCGGCCAGTTTTGAACGCTCCTGACCTGACGCCTGCGTGGCTTGGGAGTAGAGCGCGATTCCCTCCCCGTTAATCCAGTCGGGATTATAGAGCAATCCCTGGTGGGCGCGGCCATAATAGTCACTGGCTCCCGCAAGGTCACCGTCAGACTGATAAAAAGCGGCTCGCGATGCTTGCACGCTACCCTGGTAATACGGGATAACCGGTATCATCAGCAGCATCGCTGCGGCCGGTACCTGCCACGGCAGCGAACCTACCGTCGTTTTACCCTGGCTATAGACGAGACCGGCCAGCAGAGCCGCCAATCCCAGGAGCGCCGGGTAGCTGGCATCGATATCCAGCCCTATATGCACCAGCAGCGCAGCGCAACCCAGAACCAAAGGCAGACTATCACCGCCCCTTAGCATCCCGCGCAGCAATCCGAACAAGATTAGCGCGGCAAGAATAACCACCAGAAAGAATCCCAATAGACCGAGCTCAGGCAGGGTCTGAACATAAAAGTTATGCGCATTGGTCGACGCACTGACGACGGCAATTTGCCGGCCGGCATGAACGTCGCGGAAGGTGCCGGCGCCTGTTCCCAGGAAAGGATGATCCTCCCACAATCGTACCGAGCTCAAGAGATAATTGACCCTGTCACTCCCGCTCTGCGACTCGCCCAAGGCAGCCTCTTTAAAGCGCTCACCAGGTGCCGTCGTAGACGCACCGTTGCCAACAATCGACCGGGCTTGCAACGTAACCGTCGTCAGCGTAATTGCTGCGATAAGTGCGAACAATAAAGTTATCCAATACCTCTTGTTGAGGCGGGTAACAAGGAGATACGGCACTACAACCAATACCAGCACCAGGGTACCGCCACGGGAATCCGTCAGCGCGAACGAGGCGCCAAACAGGGCCAGCGCACCCACCCATAGCCACTTTGTTTCCCCCTTAATCCGATCGATAACGATTAATATTGCCGGTATCAGGTAAGCCGCCGCCGGATTGGCCCAGTAGAACGATCCCGTAAGGCGCGGATAAGCTCCCGTCACGTACAACCACAGCCCATAAAGACTAAAGACAACCGCCGATCCCAGGTACAGCCGCACCAACAGTTCCCTACCGCCCGCCTCGCGCGCCACCGAATACGCCAGCCGAAACACCAGCCCCGCCAGCACCAACTGAACAATCCACAACGCGCTCGAATACCGGTTCACGCTCCAAACCAGCGACAACAACGCCCAAACCACCAACGCCCCGTAAGTCGCCGACAACGGCCCCAACTTCAACTGACGCACCTCAGGCTGCCTCCAGAGCATAAGCGCTCCCAAAACGAGCGCCAGTACCGATATCAGGATTGCAAGCGCCTCCTGGCCTCCTGTGAGCCAAGGCGCAACCGCAACCGCCACGCAAACGGCGACGGTTTTAACGACAACTGAGCGGAGCGGGTTTTCGGGTAGGTCGATGATGGGTGGTTTCATGGTTTAATTCTACCAGACCAAATTTTCAACCTTGATTCCTGGTGTCGGATGAAAGCTACGTGGCACCAACTGACTAGGAGAGATACCTGATTCCTAATAATGCTATTTGGGCCTATAATTCCAGGACTATGTCACTCAAACTTATTCCACCAGCAAGAACCTTTAATCGCTTTTTGGCTTCGCCTATAAGTAAACGCACTATTGATTACGGCAAAACCTCAGGATTGGTCGAAGAAGAGCTATGGTCATCACTTGAGTATTATTCTGAAGTTAATTCTGTCGGTAAACAATTCCTGATAAAAAGGGGTGTTTCTGAAAAAGACTTAGATTCTACTTATGATTATTTCCGTGCAGTAGTCAGGCAAGGAAAGAGTTTTTATCGAGCTGCTGCTGAGCTAGACCACAGATCTTCCAGTTTGCTTTATTATTATTCTTTCCTCAACCTTGCTAAAGCCGCATTAGTTATATCCGACCCAAAAATTAAGTCCATGAAACTCAATCATGGATTAGCATCTACCTCAATTACATCATCAAAGCCATTCAAGGAAGAAACTCTAAGGGCATATGTCGCCGGTAAGAATGTCTTCCCACTATTGTACAAAGATTACTTCAACGAAACTCCGAAAGTTAAGTACTATAATATTTCTCATCTAATGTCATATTGTACGGATATCAGCGTACAATATGCTTTGGTAAACTCTAGCCCTCCGAGATTGATACCCGCATATTACTGTACCGTTTTTCTGGATTCGCCAGCTACAGCATGGGGTTTACTCGCAATAATGAATAATAGTGAAATAGCCTCCTATAGCAAGCGTTTCAATAAATTCAATCAGACGTATCAGGAAGTGTTGGTGAACGTGGATCTGGCTAAAGAACTTTTTGGCCTGAATCCTTTTGCGCATTCCCACTATCGTTATTTTCAGCAACTTAACCCGGTTACTTCGGAGCAGATGCCACTCCAATTCGGAGATGAGATATCCAAAAAAATACTTTTAGACTCATTACCTGGATTGATGCAATCAAATTATTTTGATTCTGAACTATCGTTATATATTTCTTTGCCATATCGAAAACATCTACAGTCATCAATGGATGAAATAATTGCTATATACATAATATTCAATTACCTAGGTAATTTAGTACGATACAAGCCCCAAAATCTGGAGCGCTTCTTGAATAGCGAGGAGTCTTGGCTAATAGAAAATTTTGTACGATTCTGCCCAGAGACGTTTTTACGAGGGATGATTTCCCATATTATTGACCACGATATAATATATTTGCGGAGATAAATCCTCCCTGACTAGCAAGTTGGCTAAGGTACAAGCAAATAATTCGGATATGCGGTATCGCTGATCTTAAATTCACTATATCCTTACTAACTATTGGATAAGTCCTACTGATTGATGTATTCGCGTTTTGAACGAGTTTAGTTATTTCTAAAGGCTGCGGGCAGTTTGGCCGTTACTATTGAGGTTTTCCCAAAAAAGTACTTGGCTAGCAGGTATTACCATTAAATCTTCTGGCGAGTGTGCTGCGTCGATAACACGTAACATACGGCTGCTCGCCGTGTCCATATAACGAACATTAGTTAGCTTGTAGAGGCCTTCAGTTAACATAGCTAACTTCCCAAAATACACTTGGCCGTTGGACAAAAATATTGCTTGATAGCCATCACTTTTAATTGTCTTAGCCTGAATTTCGCGACTGGAACTTTTGCCTTTTTGATTATGGACCATATAGCCAAGCCAAGCGTTAGCTATCAACGATACAAATAATAAGATGCCAAATATGATTGCCGGCCTTTTCAATTGTTGTTCCTCTATCACTTTCAGTTAGGTTAATATTTACTGCTTGTAATTAGCTTACTTACTTCTATATCAGTTTCCAACCTGGTTGGTTTTTGAATCACAGCCAAGTGGCTACACCTCCATGGTGTGAACATGTACCGCTCCTATGAAGACTAAAGCTATACGTACCATCACCACATTGAGCTGACGCACCTGCCGGCACCGAGCTACTAGATGCAGGACTATGAACACTGTTGCCATCATTATTTGTGTAGTAATCATTGTTGCTCAGGTTAGTCGGTTGGACAGGTGGTGCCGCTACAGTAGGAATTGCTGTTGGTTCTATGGTCGGCGCAGGTGTCGGAGATTGTATGGTCGATATTGTAGATGTTGAAGCAGGGAGAACTGAGGGCTCGGTAACGGTAGGCCCACTATTGGCAAGTGCGACGAATCCCGTAAGGGCTAATATCCCTCCACCTAGCCATAATACGATTTTTTTCACATTTAGCTCCTAAATTTGAATAAACCGTACAACTAGTACTCTGATATGTCAATTTGTACACCCCACATAAAACGAATAAGTCCCCAAGCGCTAGCTTGGGGCGTATCGTCACGATTTCTCGTCATCGTCCGGAATTATCTCGACATCCCAATTTCCGTCTTCACGGCGGTTGGCTATCATGGCTTTGCCGCCGGTCATCAGGTTAAACAACGGGTCGCCTGCGCGGATGGTGCCGTCGCCGTGGGGGTCCAGGGGGTCGTTTCCCAGGTGGATCACGCCCTTATGGGCTTTTTGGCGGTGGCGGTGCCGTGAAAGTTACCCACGATTTTAAGCATCTGCGTTTAGACGCCCGTCGATTGCGACGAAGCCACGCCTACAAGAATCCAGCCTACTGCAATAATCACAAGAATGACAATCAAAGCCACATTATGCCCTATCTTCTCATAAGCATCACGAGCTTCGTCGTCATTATTCAATAAGTGAACAAGCGCAGAAGAGGGAGATGCAATAACCAGCGTCTCGAAGAATGACAATACGACAAACGCCAAAAGGTATGACCCAAAAGACATGTTCGAGCGACCCAAACCATTACTCATGGCGAATGAAAGTAACAACAGTGAACCCCAAAGCCCAGGCGCGAGCGAAGGTGCGCCCTCCGTACGTGCGTGTGAAAGAGTTTTGATATTGCCGAATAACGAAAAACTAGTGAAGCCGAGAAAGATACCACTAAGTGTTGGGCTTGTTTTTTCATTTTTCAACTTTCCGACTAGTTCCCATCGTCGCCAGCCCCAATATGCAGAGTAAAGACCAAAGGTGAGGATACTAAACATAAAATAGTTGGTGCACTCATTTAGAGTCGAGTACTTTTTTGTTTGAGTCTGCACAAACGGCACTTGAAGAATTTCAGCGGTCGAGACCACCCCGGTGGCCAAACTTGCTTTCGGAAATTGATTTGCACCATTTTCTGATGCTACTCTTTTAGATCGAAGCTGCTTGCCGCAAGAGTGACAAAAATTTGATACTGCACCCTGTTTTGCTCCACAAAAAGTACAATACATTTGCTATACTATCTTTTTATTATTGCGACGGCGAGAATACCCGAGCGAAACCAGGATGATTCCCACTGGAAAAAGGATTACACCAAGCGCCCCCACTAAGAATATTAGCGTATTCATTATTGTCGAGAATATTCCGTTCTCCGAACCGATGCTTACGGAAATGAATCGAACAATAGAATAAGTGAGTATTGCCGCTGGTATCATGCCAATCAGAACCCATCCCCATCTAATTAATCCAGTAGAATTATTAACTGCAGGATTCGATGTTTGGATCTTTGAAGGATTAATTAGGGTATAACCGCAATGACGGCAGAACTTCTCAGTTTCAGTAATTGGTTTATCGCAATTTGGACAGTTCATTCAATAAGTCCTTATTAAACGTGTACCTTTAACTCATTGTACACTTAGAATAAGCCTTAGGTAAGTTATTTCTACGCTGTTAAACAATTAATAATAGATTATCCTTGTCGCCGCTTTATCATTTTCAGTCTAGTTCCGCTGCTATCTAAGCGTATAACGTCTCATGCCTATAGAAAGCAATGATATGCTTTTGTGCATTTGTAGTCGTGGGCTATAATTTAATCAACAATCATGGCGTACTTAATTGCAGTTTGTCCAATATGCGATGAGCAAAACTTCCCCGAAGCCAGCTATTGTATTAAGTGTGGCAGTTCATTATTAGATGTTTCACTCACTAAAATTGATGTTCTGACAGGTAAAGAAGAAACAATTGAAAGGCATCGTAGTATGCGCGTATGCCCTGAGTGCCAATGGGAAAATCCCGGAGCATTCGATGAATGCGGTAGATGCCATCACGAGTTTACTCCTGCAAAAAAGATGCAAAAGAGCGAACCTAAATCACCAAAAAAAGTGCAGGAAATACCCGACAACAGTCGAGTTGAGATACCGGCAATCAACGAAACTTCTTCTGCAGTACCGACAGAAAAGTCTCACAATTTGAGAAAGGCTATCCTTATAGGCACAGTCATTTCAGGTATCTATTTCTTCAACCCTATATCAGATTTTTTAACAGTGTTAGCTGATAGCTCGGGATCAAGCGTTAGTATTCAGGATATTGCCAATCATAGTGGATTGAATATAAAAGGTAAGGCAATTTTCTACAGGACCAGCCCCGAACTCGTGAACGCAAACACGATTAACGAAAAGTGCCCGAATGCGGATGAGACTGTAATAGAGTATGGCTGTTATCTGCCCCATGAGAATAAAATGTATATTCTAGAAGTTGCAGACTCCAACTATAACGATATTGAATACACAGTTGCAGCTCACGAAACATTACATGCTATCTGGATGAAATTAGCAGCTGTAGAGAGGCAAAACGTAACAAAGCTCATTAAACAATTCTATGACGACACATCAAATACTTCTGCAATTCAAATGCATTCTACCCTTATACCTTACGGTAACGAACAAGCAATAATCGATAATGAGCTACACTCGTTTATCGGAAGTGAAGTTTCGTATACCAACATAAGCCAAGCTCTTGAGACCTACTATGATAAGTACTTCGTCCAACGGTCAGAACCAGTTGCCTCAAACGTTACGTTCAACAGTAAAATTGACGCAAAAATAGTATCAATAAATGCAGAGTTTGCAGCCTTAGAGAAGTCATCGGCCGACATTGATACATACAAAAGCAAATGGCTTGATAGTATTCAGTATTACATGAACCAATCTAGGTACTACGGCGATACATATACATATAACAAAAATGTTGATGCTTACAATAACAACCTGATTAATTACAATAACCAAATAAAGCAGTACAACATCAAACGAGATGCATACAATGCGGAGGTTAGTTCATTTAACACAATGCTAAAAGCCTTCTACCCAACACGTACACAGCTTAATACTAAAGGCTAATTAACATGATATATTGCTATAACTGCGGGAAAGATGACGGATCCAACGCCGAATTTTGCTCAAAGTGCTCAACCCAGCTATTTCATGGCATGCCAGGAGTAATGAAAAACAAAGAAGCAGCTGCTCCCAAGGTAAATAAGAGTTTCTCTAGGGGTGATAAGATTTTTTACTCCGTTTGCTTTGGTTCGGTCGCTTTGGCTCTCATCTGGGCAATTATTGCCATCGGCACACTTCCTGAATAGTTTATTAGCATCAATGGCGCCCGAAAAAATGTTTCAATTTTGAGCATATAACGCAATAATTATTCAGCCCTGACTCAACAGGCCAGAAAAACCGCCCCAAGCGCTAGCTTGGGGCGTATCGTCACGATTTCTCGTCATCGTCGGGAATTATCTCGACTTCCCAGTTTCCGTCTTCACGGTAGTTGGCAATCATGGCCCTGCCGCCGATCCTCAGGTCAAACAAGGGGTCGCGTGGCCTGATTGTGCCGTCGCCATGGGGGTCTAGCGGGTCGTTTCCCAGATGGATTACCCCTTTATGGGCTTTTTGGCGGTGGCGGTACGAGGCTGGAGATGGTTTGTCGACGCGGGATTCGGCGGCTGGTTTGGTTTTGATCAACTTGAAGAGTCGGGACAAGAAGCGCATTGCAACCTCCGGGTCAGTCGATTGGAATGAAAGGTTCGATGGAATGCATCAGCTCTATTATGCCATAACCATTGTGCGACATGCTATCATTAGAGCATAAGGACTAACAATGGCAGCACTTCCCGTCTCCGAACTCATCACCGACTTCCTGGAACACATGGAGATTGAACAGAACCGTAGTCCCAAGACCATATCCAACTACGCGCACTACCTATATAGGCTCATCGATTTTTGTGATGATTGCGATATTGAGAAGCTGGATGCGGAGATGGTGCGGCAGTGGCGGCTGAGTTTGAACCGCATGAAGGATGCCAGCGGGAACGAGCTGACCAAGACGACGCAGAACTACCACCTGATTGCCCTGCGCAGTTTCCTGAAGTATTTGGCCAAGCGCGACGTTAAGGCCATGGACAGTGCCAAGATTGAGCTGGCCAAGGTGGTCCGTCCCAAGGTGACCTTTTTGGAAGCGGAGGAAGTTGAACGCCTGTTGTCTTCAATCGATACCGGCAACGTGGTGGGGCTGCGCGACCGGGCTATTGTTGAGCTACTGTTCAGCGGCGGCTTGCGCGTGAGCGAGCTGGTGGGTTTGGACCGCGAGCATATCAATCTGGACCGCAGAGAGTTCATGGTGCGAGGAAAGGGCCAAAAGGACCGGCCGATTTACATCAGCCCGCAGGCGGCCGGCTGGATTGAGAAGTTCCTGGCCACCCGCACCGACAACTTCAAGCCGCTGTTCATCCACTACTCGGGCACCCAGAACGGCCTGGACGACGGCACCTACACCCGCCTCACCGTGCGCAGCGTCCAGCGGCTGGTTAAGCGCTATTCCTTGGCGGCGGGCATCACCAAAGACGTCACCCCGCACACCCTGCGCCACAGCTTTGCCACCGACCTGCTGATAAACGGCGCCGATATCCGCAGCGTCCAGGGGCTATTGGGCCACGCCAATATCGCGACGACTCAAATTTATACGCATATTACCGATCCGCAGCTTAAGGCGGTGCATGAGAAGTTCCATCGCCACAGCGAAGCGACTTAATCCCCTCTCGGTTCGCATGCTACATAATAAAAAAACGCCCACTGGGCGTTTTTTTAAATCTAGCCTAGCTACAAACCGCATCCAGCGGGGCCAGCAGCAACCCCTCCGATTATCGTTAGATCCTTGCAGATATTGCTGTCTGAGAACAGGACATAGTCCAAGCCGACGGCCGCACCCTTATTGAAGGGAATCTTATAAACGACGCGGCGGTACACGTCACCGGCTTTGCCGGTTACGTCGATGGTCGCTGTGCCGTCTGGGACAGCTTTTACGATGCCGCTGCCATTGGAACCCGTGTAGAAGGTGAGCTTATAATCGGTGCCTACATAACGGCTACGGAGCCGAAACATATAAGAATTACCCCCGGCATTCATGCCGTTGAAGGTTATTTTACAGTGATAGGTTCCAAGGGCTGTGCATGTTCCGCGTAAGGGGTTCGGGGCAGCGGAAGCGCCGATTTGTGCGATGGTTACAGGACCGTTACCCGGCAGAATCAGATAATTCTGGATGTTTATATTGGCGGCAGCAAATGACGGCGCCTTGGGATAATCCACAACCGTAAGTTCGAGCGCCGCCGGACGACCCGCCCAGTTCGTCGTTTGCGGAAGCGGGTTTGGCACTGGCGCATAATTTTTTACCGCCCCTGTATCCCACTCCAGCGTCGCCGAATTGATATTAACGGCGCCCTCCAAATCTACCTGAACCGCCTTATCAGCCTCCGCCAAACGACCACTTGGGTTGCCGGAAAAGTGAATCTGTTGGCAGCTCCAGCCTACATTGCCTGCGTTGGCAGGGTCAATATTCAGATTCTTGGTAGTCGATGCACTGCTCGCGGTGCAATCCTGATCCACTCCAGGCGATGCCAATGCTTTGACAACTGCATCCTCAACTCCGGATTCGGCGGCGTAATAGGCCCTTATGGATTGCTCATTATCATTGCTTTGACGGAGCTCGGAAACCATCACAATCATCACGCCAATGATAACAATCGACAACAATATACTGATAACGATGGTGGAAATAAGCGCCACCGCGCCCCGGTCGTTGAAGCGTTGGTTAATCATCTTTGGGTTCCTCCCCTTAATACGGCAGTCGTGGTTAGAGTTGTGACCGAGCAGAACTGAGAACCCGCTTTTGGTAGGCAGCTGGTCTTGGCCGAGTTAAGATCGGTGTCTTGAACGCCCTGCCCGGTCATCGACAGATCAATTGTAACCATTCCGCCGTCTATTCCTCCTACGGCCGTTGTCGTCACCAGGAATCGCTGCACTTTTACCCCGTCTGTAGCGCCGCTAGTGACATTGTTGGTATTGATTTTGTTCCAGCCGTTAAGGATTGGTTGGGTTTGACTCGGACAGGTACCTCCCATACTAGGAATCGTCCCTTGCCGTAAGTCGCCGTTGGTATCCACGACATATTCGGTGTATTGGCTGTCGTCAAACAGACACAGCCGCGTCAGCGTGGCGCCATACGTGGTATCCGGAGTGACAACTACTTGGCTTGAGGCCCGGAGGTTCCGTTCTAGGGTTTCTATGATTAGCCGGGCGCTCTGCTGGGTCAGGCGTGAGGCATTAGTAGATTGGTTAATTTTTATGATGCCAATAAAACCCGTGGATACAATAAGTAGCATAAAGCTAAATACCGCCATCGCCACCAGAAGTTCAATCATGGAGAATCCGCCCCCAGAGGCTAAACTATTCGGTTTTTTCATTGAAATATCCCGTCCAAGTTGGCTAACTCGACTGGAATACGATTTGTTGCGGGGACACCACCACCGCGCGGTTGTAGCACATACACTATGATAAATTTGGCGAACTTATTTGCGGGATCTACTGACACGGTATTTATAGAGATTGATCCATTGGTTGATATAGCAGACACCGGCCCACTAGCCGGGGAGCCGTTCGCTAGCATATGAAAGCCTGTAGAACCGGAAGGTATTGCTCCGATGAATCCATTCCAAGTATGGATATCGCGGAAGTTTTTCAACTGCTCGGCCTGTGCCTGGGCTAAGTTGATTATTTCCGTCCGCTCCCGCGCATTCTGACCAAGGATATAGGCCCGGTTGGCCGTTAAAAATCCGGATGTCAGCACGACCGCCAGTATGGATAGGGCCATAGTGACTTCAATCAGGGTATCGCCATGCTGATCGTTAAATAATCTGCGTAATTTCATTGGAAAGTTCTCCCCACACCATTGGTAGCCGGATTAATGTCGATGGTAGCCGTCCGAGTACCATCCCCCACCTGGAGACTGACGGCAGATGGCACGATGCCGCTAATGAAATCGGAATAAATATAATTCCCTGAGATTAGAGGCCAACCGCCGGCTGGACTCACAATACTATGGAGCGAGCCATCAACTGGCGACCGAATAAAAGCCACCTGGCGCTTAGCTGCCGGCGCGTCGCCCAGCCCTTTCTTGAAAACCACTCCCCATGCAACCGTATAACTGAGGGCGTTATCGTTAGTAACTTTGACCATCTGGTTAGCAGCCGGAGACTCCGTGCTGCTGGTTACGAGCGTTTGGATCTGCACGATGCCGGACCCAGGCGTAAACGTCATAATCCGCCCGAAGGCTATTTGGCTAGCGTCATCACCGGACGTAAATTGCACCGCGGAATTGGTCTCGGTGCGTCTTTGCACCGTGGCCTCCCTGAGACGCTCAACGGCATCACTGAATTGCGTCTGCGCCCGCATTGCACTAAAGCCTGCTAGAGCTACCACTGCCAACCCCGCCGAGATAGCCATCGTCATGATGATCTCAATTAGGGTAAAACCAGACTGTCGTTTATTAGCCATAAGTGTTTTAAATATAGCACATCTGTCGAGGTGCTACGTAATAACGGGACATTATTCCAAGCCGTTTACGCGCAGGTACCATTGGATAATCTCGCGGCCGTACAGAAAGACGATAACCGTTGCGGCAATCAGGAACGGACCGAAGGGAACATAGTCTCGCCTCCCCTTACGCCGCAGCAGAATAAGTATCACGCCCACCAGCGCAGCTGAATTAAAGGCAATGAGTAGAGCCAAGGCCAGCCCCTTGATTCCAAGTGTCAGGCCCATTAGGAATACCAACTTGATATCGCCGCCGCCCATAGCGTCCTGCTTACTAAGGAGCGACCCCACGTTAGCAATGATTAAGAACAAGGCAGTTCCTCCGACCGCGGCCAGCAATGGTCCGGACAGAATCGGAACGCTAGCGAAACTAGCCAACCAGGCGACAACAGCCGTCAGCAGCAACATACCAATTAAGAACAGCCACTCGTTGTTATCGGGCCAATACCTCTGCAGCAGGAGGACAAGTAGCCCTACGAACCCCAAGAAGCTCGCAATGATTGGCAATTGGGATGTAAATCCGCTAGTCCCGGAAGCAAACCCGGCTGCGACGGCCAGGATAGCAGCAATTCCGATGGCCGGAAAGATAATCTTGTTGGGCAGGATCATCCAGCGAGTATCATAGACCGCCAAGATGATTAACATCGTGAGCAGCACCAGCCACGTACCCAATTTTATTCCGCTTGCCAGGTTATCCGGCATCAAAATCACTGCGCTCCACGTAAACAGGAGTGCGGTCAATGCTTCCACGAGCGGGTATTGCCAATGAATCTTCTTTTTACAATAGCGGCACTTACCGTGCAATGCCAACCAACTGAACACAGGCACTAAGTCCTTGGCGGCGAGCGTATGCTCACAGTCAGGGCACATACTCCGTCCGTGGGCCCAACTTCGCCCCACATATAACCGCCAGACGATGGCATTGATGGCCGAACCGATGAGAAGTCCCAAGACCGCGCAGTAAATAATTATAAGCATAAGGAGATTATAAACTAAAAAGAGCCCCGGAGGGCCCTTTTCTAAACTGGGGTCAGCTTATTTGTTGTCGCGGCAGTTTGATGTACCTTGCTCAAGACTAATCTTAACTGCATATACCCGGTTACCGGATGGAGCGCCCGTACAGTCCTGGCCGAGAGTGTAGCTAAGGCCTGCTGAAGTAGCTCCAACTGGGGGGACCAGACCTCCATAAGTATAAACTGCTCCAGACAGAGGGTCCTTTGCATTCGTGAGTTCATACGGGCCACCTACCGTAAACGCGGCATTAAAGAGAGCTGGGGTAGCTGGGTATGCACCATTGTTATTGGAAGCATAGTTTTCCAACGATGCAGCAACACGGCTCACGTCATTCTTACGTTGTGTGTCGCGACGGCTCTTCTGGGCACCGGATACGGCTAGGAACACGATTACCAGTAGGAGGCCGGCAATGGCCAGGACCAGGACGATTTCAATAAGGGTGAAGCCCTTATCTTTCTTTATGAGATTGCTCACTAAATTTCTCACCTTTCATTAGTATTCTGTTGCTCAATAAAGACAACTTAGATTTATATTGCGCTTATGCTAAGTAGATGTCAACTGAAAGTCGAGGCTATTTTTGGCTTGTAGACGTGTTAATAGCTCTACTTCAGTTTGTCGATACTGCCTGAGCCAACTAGTGAATATACCGGCATCAGGATGGCCGCAATTACCCCACCAACCATCACGCCCATCACGACCATAAGAAGTGGCTCGATGGTAGCAGAGATGTTACGGACTTCCTCGTCCACTTCACCCTCATAATAAACCGCTACGCGGTCCAGCATGCCGTCGATAGCGCCGGACTGCTCACCGATTTTAATCATCTGGGGTACCAATCTTAAGAACGTACCCTCCCCTTCGAGGGTTGAGGACAGGGCTTTGCCGCCTTTTACTGCGCTGATGGATTTTTCGAGTGTTCGCTCCACATGGACATTGCCTATAGACTCCTTCACTATCCGAAGTGCCTCGAGCATCGGTATGCCGCTATTTAGCATCGTGCCCAGAGTCCGGGCGAATCTAGCCATATAAACCTTACGGAAAATCTTGCCGAAGAGCGGGACGTTTAGTTTAAAGTTATCCAAGACCGATTTGCCGGCATCAGTCTTAAGCCATGACCGAGCCGCAAAAAATAAACCGATGACAACAATGAGTGTAAGCCACCAGAAGTTCACGATAAAATTAGAGACAGCTAGCAAAGTTCGGGTCAAAATCGGTAACTCTTTATGAAGATCCTTATAAAGCGAGCCGACCTGTGGCAGAACCGTAGTAAGCATAAAGATTAACACTGCCAGAATAACTCCTAGGACTATAACCGGATATACCAGCGCCCCGCGGATTTTACCTGCGATAGCAGCGTCCTTTTCCTGCTGGTTGGCAATGCGCTCCAAGGCTTTATCAAGCGAACCGGATGCCTCACCGGCAGATACTAAGCTAACATAAATATTGTTGAAAACTTCTGGGTGCTGGGCAAACGCCTGCGATAAGCTTTTCCCCGACTCGACGGATGAAACCACCTCGGCCACTACGCCTAGGAGGTTCTTATTGGAAATCTGATCCTGAACGGTTCTAAGCGACTGTGTCAGAGGAAGCCCGGCATTGATAAGCGTCGACAGCTGGCGGGTAAAAATTATACGAGCCTTGCTAGGAACGCGTTTGCCAAGGCCGCTTTTGGCCAGCAGGCCGGACTTGTCCTTACTTACGATAGTAATCGGGAACAGTCCCTGGCTGATGAGCAGCTTGGCGGCTGAACCTTCGCTTTCGGCCTGGACTTCCGCCTTAACGAGAGCGCCGGTTTCGGTTTTATGAGCAGTGTAGACGTAAGTGAGCATTAGTTCCCTACCCTCTCATCAGACGTTCAAGTTCCTGCAGGTCGACCGCGACGTTCTTGGCTTCGTCGAAGCTGATGCTGCCGGCCTGGACAAGCTGGACCAACTGGCGGTCCATGCTCTGCATGCCGTACTCGGCGCCGGTCTGGATGACGGCGTCCAGCTGATGCGTCTTGCCCTCACGGATGATGTTGCGGACGGCGCCGGTGGCAACCAGGATTTCAGCGGAGATGACACGGCCGCCGCCAATGGCGGGAATCAGCCGTTGGCTGCAGATGCCTTGGAGCATGCCGGCCAGCTGGACGCGGATCTGCTGCTGCTGGTGCGGAGGGAACACGTCGATCATGCGGTCGATTGATTGAGCGGCGCTGTTGGTGTGCAGGGTTGCCAGCACCAGGTGGCCGGTTTCAGCGATGGTCACGGCCGCGGCAATGGTTTCCAAGTCGCGCATTTCACCGATCAGGACGACGTCCGGGTCCTGACGAAGGCTGGATCGCAGAGCCGCACCGAAACTGTAGGTGTCATAGTGGATTTCACGCTGGACCACGATGGATTTCTTGGAATGATGAGCATATTCGATCGGATCTTCAATCGTCAAGATGTGTTTGGACTGCTCGGAGTTGATCTTGTCGACCATGGCCGCAAGCGTAGTAGACTTACCCGAGCCCGTCGGACCGGTTACCAGCACCAATCCGCGCGGGAACTTAGTGAATGATTCCAGAATCTTGGGCATCTTCAGATCTTCCAACGTGCGGATCTTCGACGGAATCAACCGCAACGCAGCGGCGAGATTGCCACGCTCGTGGAAGGCGTTGACCCGGAATCGCCCGTAGTTACCAAAGGCAAAGGAAAAATCCACTTCTTTGTCTTTGAGCAGGATTTCCTTCTGGTCGTCATCCAGGATACTGAAGACTAATTTTTCGACATCGCTCGGTTCAAGCACCGGGGCATCTTCAATTGGCTTCAGAGAGCCATCGACGCGCAACATCGGCGGCAGGCCGACTTGAATATGAAGGTCGGAGGCATCGAAACGAATAACTTCTTCGAGCAACAGTTCAATCTTTAATACGGTCTTTTCCACGCTTCACCTCTTGTTACTAACATTAAACCACAAGCGTGATGAAATTGTATAGTCGGCTAAAAGTCGGCGGCGACGCGGGCAACTTCTTCGAGAGTCGTCATGCCGCTCAAAACTTTAAAGTAGCCGTCCTGCTTCATCGTCAGCATGCCGTCGGCCTGCGCTTGATTCTGGACTTCCGAGGTGGTCGAGCGGTTCAGCAACAGCTTTTCCATATCTTCGGTCATGGCAAAGACCTCATAAATGCCAATTCGTCCCTTGTAGCCCTTGACGCAGACCGGGCAACCCTTTGGAGCGTAAGCCGTGAATTCGGTCTCGCTGGCGAGCGGGATCACATCGTAGCCGATATCGGCCTTCACCTTCTCCAAATCGGCTTTAGTCGCCGGGAGCACTTTGCCGATGGTGTCGATAATAGATTTAGTCTGCATTTCATTGGTCTGGAACGGCGTCTTGCACTTTTCGCACAACTTACGCACCAGACGTTGGCCGACGACGGTATTCACGGTTGAGGCAATCAGGAACGGCTCAATGCTCATATCGAGCAACCGGGGCAGCACGCCGGCCGCCGAGTTAGTGTGGATGGTAGAGAGCACGACATGCCCAGTAAGCGCGGCCTGAACTGCCAGGTCGGCGGTTTCCTTGTCGCGGATTTCCCCCACCAGCACCACGTTGGGATCCTGCCGCAGGATACTGCGCAAACCGCTCGCAAACGTCAACCCAACGTCAGGATTGACCTGAATCTGATTGATTCCGTCCATTTTATACTCAACTGGATCTTCCAAGGTCACGATATTGATGGATACATCCTTGATAGCCTGCACCACGGCATAAAGTGTCGTGGACTTACCGGAACCGGTTGGTCCGGTAGAGAGCGTCATGCCGTGCGGCCTATGGATTCCCTCATCGATGAGTCGGGCACTGCGGCCGCGGAAACCCAGTGCCTCCAGGGTAAGGACGGTCCCGGTCTTGTCGAGCAGTCGGATAACCACCTGCTCTCCCCACACCACCGGCGATATGGCGATACGAAGGTCGATCTCACGTCCGGATGAGCTGATTTGGAACTGCCCGTCCTGCGGGATACGGTGTTCGTCGATGCGAAGATTGGATAAGATTTTTATCCGGGATATAAGAGCCGGTTCAATTGACTTCGGCAGCGTCATGGTTTCCTGCAAAATGCCGTCGATACGGTAGCGAATCTTCATTTCCTTTTCGCGAGGCTCAATGTGAATGTCGGATGCGCTGGATTGTGCGGCATAGTCCAGGATGGCGTTTAGGGCTTTAGTGATTGGCGCGTCCTGAACTAGATTCTGGACCCCCTTGGGGTCCTTGGCCTCAATTTTCGTGTGGCCGTCGGACTTGTCAGCCACATCCATGGCAGCCGTAAGGTCGGCTGCTACGTTATTGCGGAATTGCCCCAGCACGTGGTCTATCGAAGCGCGAGACGCCAGATACACCGTCACGGCGTGATTCATCTTCCGGCCTAAGAAGTCGACAGCCTGAATGTTGGTCGGGTCCAGCATGGCCACCGCTACTCTGCCCTGCTGCATCCCGAAAGGTACGGCCATATAGGTTTCGGCAGTCTCGCGCGGGACAAGGACCGACACTTCCGGCGGAATCATGAGCTGCGTCAGGTTGGCGTATGGGACGCCGGAAGCTTCTGCGGAAATGCGCGTCAAATCCTCTTCGCTAATCAATTGCTGCTCGGCTATATAAGCGATAAGCGGCTTTGCGACTTTTAAGGCTTCATTCTTGGCCTTTTCCAGCTCCCCTTGGGTCATGAGCTTGGTCGAAAGCAGAAGCTCTTCAATTTTATGCTGGCTTTCTACTGACAGCATGAGGCCTCCTAATGGCTATCTAGCATGTGGAAATGTCTGTAACAATCATACCACTTATGCCTGCATACTCTACTAACTGGTAAAAGGTTTGAACTATTTTCCGAAGACGGAGGCGTTATTTACGCCGGCGTTAATGTCTATATCCACCATGTAATCATGGTTCTTAGTTGTATCCGTAAGAGCAGTAATAGCCGGGTCATTAAAATTGGGCTTAATTTCGCCGACTACTTCAGCTGTGACATCCTGCTTCGCTGCTTGGGATTTTGGTGCAATTACTTGAGTGTAGGCTAGATAACCAGCCACGAGTAAAATTACCACCGCAATAAACAGATATATAAGATCTTTCTTTTTCATTATTTAACTACCTCTAGTTTGTATGGGATCGTTGCAATATCCTGGTGATAGGCTGTTAAGCTAACTCCAAAGGTGACATCAGATCCGGAACCAGCGATCTGAAGACTAGTCGCTTTCATTGGTCGCACTGAGCTCTCAACGGCTGAGAGGAATTTCAGCAGCGAATCATAGGTTCCCTCAATAGTCATAGCCACTTTATATTCTTGCGCTGCAGGATTGTCGCTACCAGGCGCGACGGGAACAGTATTGCCCAAGTTGGCCGTTGTGTCCGGTGCAATAGATTTCAACGAAACACCTGTTACAGCCGTCATATTTTCAAGTTGGGCCATAAGTCCTGAGAAGTCACTCGTATTCGGCAGTGCATCCGCAAGGGTTCTTTTAGTATCGCCAAGTTGATTATAGGCATCAACCAATTTGGGAGCTGCAATAAGATTACTATCAAGTTGCTTATTGGCGATATTTTTCTTAGCAATCACTTTGCTATCAAGAATAATTACATTCACCAACCCTCTGCCCACCAGAACAGTTATCCCAACAGTAACCAGAGTAATGAGTATCGCTACTATAATGAAATTATTGTTACTAAGGTTTGGCTTAGTTGCGGGATTAGTTGCCACTGGTTACTCCTGGTGCCATTACGATATATAGGCTAAAGCTCACGTTCGCGCTCTCACGGCCCGCCGATTCAATCTCTACCGTTGTAAATTTCTTGTTACCAGTCGCATCCTTTTCCGCCTCTAGTGCCCTTGCAAGCTTCGAGACCGAGGCGTATGAGCCCGCTATGCCTGTCGCTTTCATAGTGTTGTCAGGGTTAACTGTCAAAGCATTGAGACTTACGTCAGTTGGGTTGGCAACCGCGTAGGCCGCAAAGAATTTTGTCATCAAAGTACGGCTCGAATAGAGCTCTGGCAAGGAATCAAGATGTTGCTGCGCAGTCAATGCGCCAATGATTCCGGGAACGGCTACAAGTTTTGTCTTCTTGGCCGCAATATCGTCTGTCAGCTTATTCTTAATAATCGTCACACTGCCCACGGATAAGAATAGCAACAACAATACTACGCCACATACCACACAAATCGTCGTAGCTAGCGTCCCGACAATCTGACGACGTCTATGGGCACGTTGTTTTACTAGGCGAGTATCCGGCAACAGGTTAATCATGAACGTACTCATTATATGAGTCCCCTTCCAGCCAGGCCTACCGCGGCGGCGTATTCACTAGAGAGGCCCATCAACTTCTCCTGCAACCCTGCCGGATAGGATATGTTAATCCATGCGTTGCCGAACTCCACGGGCAAACCGGTGGAGTTGGCCAAGAACGGCCCGAACTCGGGTAAAGCCGCGGGGGCACCTGTGACAACTAATTTTTCCAGTTTCACATCTGGGTAGCGACTATTGAAGAATGTCACCGACTTGCCTACTTCTGATACCAAGCTGTCTAGGGCGGGCTTGATCGATTTGTACACCTGACCTTCCAGCTTGCTCTGAGTCAGTCCGAATTTGTAAGTGAATTGGGTAGCCTGAACATCATCCAGCCCCAGGTTCTGCGCTACGGCTTTTACCAGTGTCAACCCGCCGACGCCGACGCTGCGTATGAGGCGTGGAGTGTTGTTATACACCATAGAAATATCGCTATCGAGACTGGCGAGGTCTAACAGGGCGACCGCCAAATTACCTGCCGGAATAAGCGCCCGCGCCGCGGCAACGGCATTTGCCTCCAAGGCCAAGGGCTCAAGACCAGCTCCCTCCAGGATGCCGACGTATTTTTCAACTACTGAGTTTGGTGCTGCCACCAACAGAACTTCCAGCGACTTGCCGTCCTTGCTCTGGTCGATGACTGCCCAATCTAGCTTGACCTGGTCGATCGCCATTGGAATATACTGCTCGGCCTGGTAACGAATAGCACTGGCTAACTGGGCGTTATCCAGCTTAGGAGTTGTGATAATCGTCGCAAAAACCTTAGCCGACGGCAGACCCGCGACAACGTTTTTGGTGGTAATCTTGTTCTCACGAACCAATTGACGGATAAGCTCCGAGACCTTGTCATGGTCCATCTTTGAGTCACTGGTAGTGACATTTCCGGGTACTGCAATATGCCCATAAGCCGTAAGAACCGGATGAGCCCCGCCGCGGCGTAACTGGACCAACCGAATACCGGTTGTGCCGATGTCAAGGCCGAAGAAGTCAGTTTCTTTTACAAATATACCCATTACTCAAACTTTACCATAACCATTATGCAAGTAACACCCTGTTATTTAATATTCGTCAGGCTACCAGATAGAGAAATTTACGATTCCTCCAATGAATTCCATCTAGTAGAGCGGCGGACGTTCCCCTTGTCCCTGTGTCTTGTTGATTCCGAAGGCGTTGTCAAAGAATTTGGGCGGGTTGATATAGAGCTGGCCGTTCATGACCACGCACTCACCCACGGGATCTGAGGTGCCACAACTTACAGCAGCAAGAGGCGGTGGCGGCGGAATGGCGCAATTGCCAAGAACATCTATTATCATGCCCGGAGGAACACTCGCCTGGTTGCCCGCAATGTTCGGACAGACGTCCGGGAAGATACAACCGCCACTACCGTTGGATATCATGCCGACAGGAATGCTGGCCTGGGCGCCGGCAATGTTGTTGCACACATCGGGTGGAGGTGGAGGCGGTGCCGGTGAAGAAACATCGGCAGTCACGTTATAACATATTCCCGAACCGCGAGTGCCTGAGTTGTCCGAGGCGGCCCATATTCCCTTATCTGCAACCTGGATTGCCAATATATTATTCCCTGCGACAAAAGCCCACGAGGGAATACTGTAGAACCCGCCTGAGCTCGTCCAGGTGGTGGTAATTATTGGGTTCCCGTTCAAATACACTTTCATCCAGTCATCAGCCTGAAAGTACATATTGATGTTCGATAGCGTACTTAGGTCGGCCACATAAAAGTTGTTTCTGAAAAAGCTGGTGCCGTTACTAAACAGGCCATTCGGTCCCGGCGTAGTCGAATAATTATTCTGACCCATCAGCCCGCCAGGGCCGGAAGCTTGATCACCATAATCCTTACTTGGTGATCCCCAAATCACCGGCACAGTACCCCCGGTCAGGTTGCAGCTTAAATTAGCGCTGGCTCCGGTGTACGACGAACCAAAACCGCCAGACCCGGATCCGCCCGTCCAGCCGCCCCATAGGCCGGGGCTGGCCCAGGCTCCACTGGAGCTGCCGGCGTCCACGTAGCGGTCGGCACAGTTGCCGGAGGCAACGAAGTTGTCCCCGGTATCGGAGTGACCTGTGTAAATATCACTTGGCTGCCAGGGGACAGTCTTGTAGCCGGTTGAATTAGGGGGGCAGTTTGGAGAGCGAGTAGGCCAGTTGGTGTTCCCTACACCAAGCCCGCGATAGTCCCTGAGAGCAACATGGACTGCGTTATTCTCCCCCAGGTTGCTTGACGCCAAAGTCGTAAGCGTCGCAGCATGGGCCGTTTCCGGCGTAGTTAGGTTACCCAGCTGCAGTGATCCGACTGTAATTAGTGCTAATAAGCCGATCTGAGCTGCGTGTTTGATGGTCTTCTTCAAAGAATTACTCATTGTAGCCTCCCCACACGGATATTACGGTGTTAGTGCCGGAGTCATAGGATAAGATTGCCGCTTGGCCGAGGCGCAGACTGGCCCTATCGGCTGTCCGGCCCTGCTTACCGCTCGAATAAATGGTGGTGTCACTCAACTTTAGCGTTACCGGCTTGGTCTGGCCGGTCGGCATAACAGTAAGTGTCGTAGCCGTGATGGCTGAAATTGTTCCTTCGGTGTGGATTGTATTCTTGGCGGCGCGGATTTCCTCGGCCGTTGGCGCGGTGGCTTCTCCTAAATATTTCTGAGCTTGTTTCTGTGGCGAAGGCGCGGGTGAGGCCTTTTTTGCCCCGACCATCCCCAGACTCAAAACTGCCGCCACTGCCCCGCCACCCAGCAGCAATAATCCCAAACCGGCCCATACCGCCAGCGGTTGCATCTTAATCCAGGATTGGGAGTGGCTTACTTGCGGCATATTACTTAAACCATAACCTTTTTAAAACCTAGTTTCAACCGAATTATCATCAGTTCAGCGGCCCACGTCGTCGGAGCTGGAGCGTCTTGGCCATCAGGAAGCCGCGGACATTGAGGGTGTTGGCGCAGACACCCGTGTAACAGGTGTTTATTGCTCCGTTGCTGAACATGTAGGCGTCAACTTGGGTGGCAAGGCTGTCAATATAGATATTGCCGCCGGCTATCAGGCCGAGTGAGGGCTGATCCGCCCGCGCCGAGTTGCCACTGGCCAGACCGATGTTGGAGCTGATGGTGATGTTGCCCGTCGCATAAATTGTCAGCTTGCGGCTCACCGTACCGCCGGAAATCGTCACATTGCCGGGGATATAAATGACCCCTTTGTTTTGAGCGAGATCAAGTGCGTTCAGGTAGGTTAACGAAAGAGTATACGGCGATGTCCCAGCGGGTATCGTTACAGCACTCGGATACTTACTGACGAACGTACTGGCGACAGTCACCAGATCCGGGCGACACAGAGTTACGGGCAGATAGCTGGCAATGCTGGCGGCGTTGGAGCTGCCGGTACTGGTCCCGTTGGAACCGAAGTTGCTGATGCCAGCCTGGGCCGAGACGACATACTCGCCTTTGGAATCGCCCTGGCCAATGACGCTCCCCGCCGGAGGAGGTATCGTAGTACCGCATTTATTGCTGCCGGCATGGATGTCGCTGCCGTTGCCGATGACTACGGGTTTGTGGACTTTATATATTGGATAACAATGCTCAACGAAGGGAGTGGTTACAGTATCAGTGCCAGTTGGTACGAGCGTCGTCCTAAAACAGATAACCGTAGCGTCTGCGGTGCCTGCGGCAATCGTAATATTAACCCCTCCAGCCGGGTATGCGAGGCTACCGCTATTTTGAGCTGGCCTCACACTAGAAAAGTAAGCTCCGGAAGCTTGGGCAGAATTGTTACTACTGAAACTCAGTGTGTATGACTTTGACTGGACCGCCGAGTTGTTTCTACTTCCAGGAGAAAAATTATAAGTTTTTCCAGGCTCAAGATAGGTATTAGCTAGCAGTGGAAGGAGCGGCGTGAGCGATGCCGGCGGGGGTTGTGCGCCAACGTTAACTTTAATAGAAAATGGCGTCGTGCTGGAAGCACAATGGTTAGGCAAATTGGGCCAAAAAGCGAATCTACTTGAAGTAATCCAATCTCCCTCACTTGCAACCTGTGAACAATGGACTCCATTAGTTTTTGATATCGTGCCTCTTCCGGCAGTATTAATAACTATGGTAGTGCTAACCGTAAACGGGCCAGTGTAAGAGAATACACCCGTTCCGGTCAGCGTCTTCAAAACCCCAGTCCGATACCCTTTTGTATTTGTAGCAACATAAGGCATACTGTCCTTGTAGTTTTTAAGTGCGTAGTTAAGCGAGGTAGGCGTAACATTTTCAATAATGAACGATCCAAGTGTCGTAGACGGTACGACGTTGGTTTTACAACGGTACGTCATATAGTTTAGCTGAAGATTAACGGCTGCCGTATTCCAAGGAACAGAAATAATAACAGCCGATGGAGATCCAACTGGAGAAACCCATTCATTCTGAACGACGTTCCAACCAGATTTGTTTGGATCGCAATGATCGGTAAAGTCCTTAATTACTAGCGGCGGAGCTGCGGCAGTTGGAATGGCCGGACTCAGGCTAAAAGCTGCAGCCGAGTGCGAATCAAGGAAAATACTACCCACAAGCGTAAGAACCGCAATTCCTGCAAGTCTTCCGGCGGTTTTTATGAATTCATTTCTGCTCATTTTGAATAATCCCTTGAAGATCATGGAGTTGCCGAACCTCGGGCATTCTTAGAGGTCTCTTCCGCGTAGCCTTTTAGAAATTGAACATTATCCGTAAGAAATTTTTTATCGCGGTTTTCTATTTTCAGATCGGAACTGAAGCCAGTTCCGGAAACGTATACATCGTTCAATTTGCCTAAATACAACTGCGAATTATCTAGATCACCCCTATTGATATAATACGTGGTTACAACGTACAGACAGTTTACGTCTTTCTCGTACCCTCTTAGATTTTGAATATTCTTCGCCGTCGCTTCAAGCCGACTGACCTGCTCTGGATTGAGTAATGTGCTGGCTTCTTGCAACACAGCCGGTGAGCAAACATTTTTGACTGATACGGGCCGCAAATAATTCCAATAGCCCCATGCAAGCGCCGCTATTACCAGCACGCCGACAAACACAAGAACCATATTCTTGGGTTTCAGAAACTTAACTAGTTTATTCTCTCGCTCTACAACCGGCATGTAATACTTACGCTTATTTAATATAAGTGTAGGATACGTTGCCGGTATAGGCAATACAACAACAGCGACCACAACCATGATGGCAGGATGGAAATTGTTTGTCTGTAATGTACTTCGTGGAGTTAATTGAATACAAAATGGTTTGGATTCTCAAACTAAGCGAAGGTGAGGTTAGGTAGACATGTCAGATTGTATGGTCTAAGCCAAGGAAGTGAGCGCATACCTGGATGGCATGCCCTTGATGCGAGCTAGCGCTCACTTCCCAAGGCTCAGTCGGCCTAATTCACCAAACGATCAGCGTACACGATGATATTACCCGCGTAGTGACCGGAGCGAAATGGCGTATTAGGATCACAGGTAATCAGCCGTAAGACTGGACGATTGGTATCGTTCCAAATCTTGTCCGATGGCAATTTGAGCTTGGGCATGCGAACCGGATTTTGAGTGACAAGGAATGTCACCGCATCTCCGGAACTATAAGCCACGGCTACCAAATCACCTGCTGCCACAAGGTCCAGGTTCCAAAAAGGTCCCGGGTTGCCTTTATGGCTGATGTGAGCGACAAGTACCGACGGCCCGGGGAAACCGGGCTTCGGCCACCCGCCTTGCTCGTGATACCAGCCGACGGTTGTCGGCGGGGGCTCCAGAACTTTCCGGCCATCCGAGAGGACAAGGTTGCCCTTGCTGTCCCTTTTCAGGCCGACCGGACCACTGATTGGTTCGGATAATACCACGCTGGTTTGCCTGGTTATCCGGACACGTACTGGATTGCCACGGGGAGCGGCAATCGTTTTTGTGGCCGAAGGAGACGGAGCATTGGTCGTTACCGGGCTCGTCGATCCCGGGCCGGGTTGGGAAGTTGCAACTACCAGTGGTGGTGGCAACGACGGTGTGTCCGGCCGTGCGGTGGAGAGTGCCAAAGGCGCACTCACTACAAAGCCAACAAACGCGAGCAACCCAAAGTAAATTCTCCACCGCACAGACCTCACCTCCTAGGTGATTGTTGAGCGCGGCCGCTAGTTCTTAGCGGTTCGAGATCTTGCTGGTGCGAATTCTTCTCAAGACCAGCGGTCCGAACGCGCCAGTGGCGGCAAGGAAACACAAGATGCTGAAGAAGATGAGCAACCCGTTGTTGCCGCCTACCTTACCGTCGTCCGACGAGACAAGTCCGGGCTTGGGCGGCGTTGTCGCCTTGGTGGTGACCGGCGGCGTGGTGTGCGTCGTAGTCGTGACCGGCGGCGTGGTGTGTGT
>DHXV01000001.1:230337-416838 GCA_002415345.1 Patescibacteria group bacterium UBA5147 | reverse complement strand
GTGGTGTGCGTCGTCGTCGTGGTCGTGGTCGGAGGAATGGTCACCGGCTTGCAATCATTGTAGAAAATCGCCTGACCGGCGGTTGACCAGTTCAGCGAAGGCAGCCCATCGGGAGTGCCATTGCTGTAGAACGGAGGAATTATATCCCCCCACTTCGGTTCCTTGGTGTGCCCAGGGAACCAGACGGTTCCCTTGTGTTCTGCATAATGGTCCCCCTTTCCGTGGTCGTTGCCGACGTTTCCATCGACGGACGCGGAATCAACGGGAATCTTGACGTATGGGTTCGTCTCCGAGTCCGTTCGGTGACAGATTGTCACCTTGTGAGGCGACCCGCTGGTCGCCTGTGCCACACTTGCTACTCCCAAAGCGCCGGCGAAGACAGCGACCAGAGCAACAAAGCCAATGATCCATTTGCGAGGCAAAAGGATCACCTTTCTTCGTGTTCGGTGAATTCCACCCGAGTTACCAATCATAGCGAGGTCTCCTTCCAAGAGACTCTCGAAGTGCTGGCGCAAGCCAGGCTTTCCCTATATTGGGGCCGCAATTCAGTTGATTATCAAAATGATAAACTAAATTGCACCCCCAAAAAAAACCATGATCGCACCCGTACTAAATATCGTTTACGAATATGTTTACAATCTGACATGTCAAAACACGAACTCTGGAGAGACTAAGAAGTCATCGTTCTAAAATAAACGATGCCTAGAAGCCTTTTTCTCCAAAATTGCTTCAGTAATATACCAAAAAGTAAGCACTTTGTCAATGGTTACGCTGCCTATAAACACCTCTGTTACAATATACTTAATGAGTTTATCCCTTGGCATCGTCGGCCTGCCCAACGTCGGCAAATCCACCCTTTTTAACGCGCTCACCAAGAACAATGTCTTGGCGGCTAATTATCCGTTTGCGACGATTGAGCCGAACGTTGGCATAGTTGCACTTCCCGACCCGCGGCTGAGCGAGCTATCAAAAATATATAATGACTCCAAGATTGTCCCAGCCCCGGTCACCTTCGTCGATATCGCCGGGATTGTTCGCGGGGCCAGCGTCGGCGAAGGCCTGGGCAATAAGTTCCTGGCCAACATTCGCGAATCCAGCGCCATCGTCCAAGTAGTTCGCACCTTCCACGACCCTGACGTACTCCATGTTGACGGAGACCCCGACGCCAAGCGTGATATCGAGACCATCAACACCGAGCTCATACTAGCCGACCTGCAAACTATCGAAAATCGCCTAAAAAAACTTGAAGGCGAGGCTAAACGCGACCCCAAAGGAGCCGGAGCGCTACTTGAAGCTAGCAAAGCGGCCCAGGCCCTGCTCGTAACAGGGACAACGTTATATGGCTCGGATCTGGATCTGGAACCATTGCAGGAATTCCAGCTGCTAACGACCAAGCCGTTCATCTACGTGTTCAACCTCGATGAGGACGAACTCGGTGACGACGCCCTCAAAACTAGGTTATCAGCCTTAGTGGCTCCCGCCACGCCGGTCTTCCTGTGTGCCAAGATTGAGGCTGAGCTTATCGATTTGCCGACCGACGAAGCGGATGAGCTGCTCGCCTCAATGGGCCAGAACGAGTCCGGTCTGAACCAGCTGGCCCACGTCGGTTTTGGTACCCTTGGCCTGCAAACGTACCTGACGGCCGGCCCCAAAGAAGTACGCGCCTGGACCATTCCCGTGGGCGCCACCGCTCCCGAAGCCGCCGGCGTCATCCACACCGATTTCCAAAAGGGCTTTATCAAAGCCGAAATCGTCAGTTACGACGACTTAATCGCCGCCGGCTCCCTCCCTGCCGCCCGTTCCGCCGGCAAAGCCCGTCTTGAAGGCAAAGATTATGTCATGAAAGACGGTGACGTCGTGGAATTCAGATTTAACGTTTAGTTTTCGGGCGGTCATACCGCAGCAGCATGAACCGCTCAACGTTGCCTTCCATGCCGGAAACCTTGGAGTCCGCCTCGGCCGATATCTCAAACCCGTTGGCGGTAATCCAGCTACGCAGACTAGATAATACCTGATCACGCTCCGGGCCGACGGGGATAACACCGCGGTACTTGTCGGCCAAGGGCTTGCCGGCCTCGAACTGTGGCTTGGCCATAGCGACGATGGGCGCGCCCGGCTTTACGAGATCCGCCACATGATCCAGAATTTTGATCAGCGAAATAAACGAAACGTCGATTACGGCAAGATCTGCCAGTTCCGGCAGCACGGCTACGCGAATGTCGGTTCGTTCCATAACGACGGCGCGCGGATCCTGGCGCAGTTTGTAAGCCAGCTGTCCGGTACCGACATCCACGCAATAACTTTTGACGGCGCCGTTCTGCAGGGCGAAGTCGGTGAAACCGCCCGTCGAAGAACCCACGTCCAGCAGGACCTTGCCGCGGAAATCCAGCGCCAGCTCATCAGCGATTGATGCCAACTTGTCCCCCGCCCGGCTGACATACTTGGGCTGGTTTTTAAGATGGAGCTCGATGTCCTCGGGCAAGGCTTGCCCCGGCTTGTCGAGAATCCGGCCATTGGTCGAGACTTGACCGGCCATAATAAGTGCTTGGGCTTGGGTGCGGGTGGCGGCAAGTTCGCGTTCAACGAGAATAAGGTCTAAGCGTTTCTTCATGTCACTCCCAAAAACTCCCGCGCGTGCGGGAGTTTTGCGTTATTTCTGGCGCTCCAGGTAGCCGCCGGTCAAAGTGTTCACTTTGACGGTGTCACCTTCGTTTATGAACAGCGGTACGTTCACCTGAACGCCGGTCTCAAGGACCGCCTGCTTCATTGCGGTGGTCGCCGTGTCGCCCTTGGCGCCTGGTTCGGTCTTGGTAACGGCCAAATACACGGCGTTGGGCATGTCCAGACCAATGACCCGGCCGTTGAAGAACATCAGCGAAACCGATGAGTTATCGGCCACGAATTTGGCTTGGTCGCCCAGAATGTCGGCGCTGACGGTTTCCTGGTCGAAAGTCTCGTTATTCATGAAGACCAGGTTGTCGCCATCTCGGTAAAGCATTTGCATGTTGCTGCGTACGACGTCGGCCGAGGGAATCTTATCGGCCGTCCGGAAGCTTCGCTCCAACACCGCGCCGGTGATGAGGTTCTTGATCTTGGCTTGCATTACTGCCCCGCCCCGACCCATCGCCTTATTGTTGGATTCGATAACCCGAAACGGCGCCCCATCGATTTCGATGAGGACGCCGACTCTTAACTCTGTGTGTCCATATATCATGCGTGATCCGCCAAATTATCGAACAGTGAAAGGCAATAGGGCGATGTGGCGTGAGCGTTTGAGAGCGACTGCAACGCGGCGTTGGTGGCGCAGGCAGTTGCCGGTGCGCTTGCGGCCTTCGATCTTGCCCATGCTGGAGAGGTAACGCTGGAGGAGTTTGACGTCCTTGTAGTCCACCTGGTCGATTTTATCGGCACAGAAGCGGCAGACTTTCTTTGAGTAAAAATTAGCCATGGTTTAGTTCCTTAAAACGGGATGTCGTCTAGGTTGATATTCTGGTTCGAGTCCAGGTCTTCAATAACGACATCGTTAGATTTTGTTGTGTTGGTAGTAGCCGATGGCTTGCTTGCGGACGATCCACCGTCGTCGCCGGCGGGTGCGTCGCCGCGTGAATCAAGGAAATTGACGTCGCTTGCAACGATTTCGGTCCGCTGGCGCTTAACGCCGTCTTTCTCCCAGCTTTGAGTCTGCAGGCGGCCGATGACCATGACCTTGCGGCCCTTGGCCAAATACTGCGCTACAAGCTCGCCGAGCTTACCCCAAGCCACGATTTCGTGGTACTCAACGGCTTCCTTGCGTTCGCCATTGCCATCGGTCCAGGTGCGGTTCGTCGCGACCGAGAACGATGCCACCTGTTGGCCGCCGGGTGTTGCCCGAAGTTCAGGATCGCGAGTTAAGTTACCCATGACGATAGCTTGGTTAAAGCTTTTCGCCATTTATTTAGTCTCCACTGCGGCTACCGCTGCTTCGGGCTTGGCATCGCTGACTCTGGGCTCTTTTTTCGCGGGTCTGGCGGCCACTTCTTCGTGGGTTACCAGGATGTGGCGCAAAACTTCCTCGGTGATAAGGATAGTGTTCTCGAGGTCACGGACCTTGGTCGGGTCAATCGCGATCTCAAAGTAGACGTAGACGGCAAAGTCCTGCTTGGAAATCTTGTAAGCCAGGCGCTTCTTGCCCCAATTATCTTTCTTGGTAATGCGGCCGCCTGCTGCCTCAACGAGGCCTTCGACTTTGGCAATCGGCGTTTCGACGTCGATTTCTAGGTCGGGGTGCAGGAGGACAACGAGTTCGTAATTCTTGTGCATTGCTTCCTTTCTTTGGAAATCCCTGCTCGGGAATGCGGTCCGGTCCACCCGGAGCGCAAAAAGGTTAATTGGTTAAAACTTAGTAAGTATAGGTCAAATGAGGGGCTTGGTCAATGTGGGGGCTAATGGATTACAATGGCTGTATGTACGCACTAGCCAGCAAACTCATCCCCTTGCCCGTGCTGAGCCTTCAGACCGGAGCTACCGTCGCGACTGTCAAAGGCCTGGTGCTGGACCCGGCCACCCTTGAAGTGGTGGCGTTTTCCTGCGAGGTTGGAGGGCATGCCGGCCCGGAGACAGCGATATTGCTTCGGGATGTCAGGGAGTTGGCATTAGACTGCGTCATTGTCGATTCCGAAGACGAACTCATTGAAATCGACGACATCGTTCGGCTAAAGGCCCTCCGGAGTGAGGACTTTGCGCTTATCCGCAAGCCGGTAGTGTCAGATATGGGCCGCAAGCTGGGGAATGTTGAGGATTTCACAATCAATACCGAAACCAACAAAGTCCAAAAGCTGTACGTGAAGCAGTCAATAGTGCGTTCGTTTTTCGGTGCCAGCCTCATAATTGACCGCACTCAAATCGTTGATGTCACACCGAAGCAAATTGTGGTTCGCGAAGCCACTCTTAAGGCCGGAGTATTCTCGCCGGAAGTCGTTCCGGATATCTACCCTTGATATGAAAATATTCTTAAGCTATGCTGTAGACAGTAAGAGGGTAGGATGTGTTAGTAATCATGTTGTGGGCCGTGGCCTTTGTACTCGCGTACCGATTAGTCACCGCTAACTAACGAATTTCATCGAGGCGCATCAGCGCCTTTTTGATTTGATCGTATCCGTACCCCTGTCGCGCGAGGAAGGCCATGAGCTTTTGAGGATCAGCATAAGACGACTGGCGGCGTTTGCGTTCGATAAGGTCGGTTAACGCGTCTAACTGGCTGTCTTCACTGACTCTTGATAAGGCATCGGTGATGATATCCCGGTCAATTCCCTTCTTCATCAGTTCCACCTGAAGGATTCGGCGACTCCGCGGACGGAGCAATTGGCGGTCGGCTATCCAGGCGGCGGCAAATGCCGCGTCATCAAGCAGCCCCACGTCTTCGAGTCGCCGCATCACGCTGGCAGAAATATCTTCGTCGTATCCTTTTCGCTTCAGGTAATCTGCGAGTTCACGGCGGCTCCGGCGACGGTAGCTGAGCTGGCCGAGGGTGGCGTTGTAGGCTTTGGCCTCTAAGGCTTGCGACTGCCAACGTTCAACCTCCTCACCCGTCAACTCCTGACCGATGCGTAAACCGGAGTTACTTAGCTCAAGATCACCAAGCGAGAAGCTGTAGCGCCCGTCAATGTAGAGTGAGAAGCGCTCCGAAGAGCGCTTCTGTTGTTTGATATCGGTGATCTTGGGCATGCTATCCCCTTCTATCAACGCTTGCCTTAGGAGGCAATGACTATTTTGCGAACGTCTTTGTCGAGTTTGGCCAGAATGTCACCGTGGTCCTTGATATACTGTTTGGCAGCCTCACGCCCTTGGCCGATTTTCTCCCCCTGGTAGGAATACCAGGCACCGGCCTTATCGACCAGGTTATGTTTCACGGCCAAGTCTAGGACGTCACCCGAAGTGGAAATGCCTTCGTTGAACATGATGTCGAACTCGGCCACCTTGAACGGCGCCGCAATCTTGTTTTTAACGACCTTCACCTTAACGTGCTTGCCAACGGAAACGTCGCCGTCTTTGATTTGCTCGGACCCGCGGATATCCAGGCGCACCGAGGCGTAGTACTTGAGCGCGTTACCGCCGGCCGTCGTCTCGGGATTGCCGAACATGACGCCGATTTTCATCCGCAGCTGGTTGATGAAGATAACCGTACAGTTGCTCTTGGAAATGACACCGGTGAGCTTGCGCAGGGCTTGGCTCATTAAGCGGGCTTGGAGACCCATGTGCGAGTCGCCCATTTCGCCTTCGATTTCTGCTCGTGGTACCAGGGCGGCCACTGAGTCGATGATGATGATGTCGACGGCCGACGAACGCACGAGGGTTTCGGTAATTTCGAGCGCCTGCTCGCCAGTGTCGGGCTGAGAAATCAGTAGGGTATCCAGGTTGACGCCGATTCGGGCGGCATACTCCGGATCAAGGGCGTGTTCGGCGTCGACGAAGGCGGCGACCCCGCCGGCCTTCTGGACCTCTGCCACCGCGTGGAGCGCCAGCGTGGTCTTGCCGCTGGATTCCGGTCCGTAAATTTCGACGATACGTCCCTTGGGCAGTCCGCCGCCTAAGGCCAAGTCCAGCGACAGTGCGCCGGTCGAGAAGGTCTCGACTTCGATTCTGTGTCCCTCACCAAGCTTCATAATGGAGCCGGCGCCGAATTGCTTTTCGATTTGTGCCACCGCCAGATCAATGGCCTTCAGCCGTTCCGACTTCTCGGCCTCGACTTTCTTGTCGACCTTGTCTATTTTTTCTGCCTTGTCCACGGTTTCTTTCTCCATCAGTTCGGTACTCATTGTACATCATCCCATTTACGTAAGTTACATATATGAGTGTAGCCGAACAAAAGCCGTACTGTCAACAATCGGCTACGGCCCGGCGCAAATCGACCGTGATATTGCTACTTCCTAATATATGCAACGACGATATGGCACGTGTCAGAGCCACGTAGAGCATGTCCCGGTTGATGCGTCGCCGTTCGCCGGCCATGGCTTCACTCGCTTCGTCCACGCGGAAGGTGTCGGCATCGATGCCGATAATACACACCGTGTCGAACTCCACGCCTTGGGCCTCGCGAATGGTGAGGCAGTGGAATTCAGGTATGCCCTCAAAAGCTTCAGTGTAACGGTCCAGGTCGGCAACATCTTTGGCTAGCACCCCGATGGTTCCGCCCGGGCGGCGCTGTAGCGCTTTAATATAGGCGATTCCCTCGGGCACGGAGACGATATCCTGCTCAACAACCTCAGGCCCACTCCCCAGTCCCTCCGGTATATCGACGTCGTAGCCCAGATCGGCGACGTACTTCAGAATCTGGCGTGTATTCCGGTAGACCTTGCTTAACGCAATAATTCGCTCCGGTTGGATTTCTTCGGCTATTTCGCTCCAATCCTTAATCGTACCGAACTGCGTCTGCTGGGCCATATCGCCAACGTAAATCATCGACCTGTGGCGCGCGGCCGTGGCGTCTTTAAGCAGCTGGAGCTGTTGTGGTAGATAGTTCTGGAATTCATCGACGAGCACTAGGGCGTAGCGCATCGGCTCCCGGGTTATCGTGGTACGAACCTTGCCTTGCGGCAGGAATTTATAGTGCTCAACGTTATGCGTCAGGGCTCCGTCTTGGAGCTGTTTTGAGCGTAATAACAGGGTGAGGTCGTGCCGGTCCAGCGCGTGGTCGGACAGCTCTGCTGTCAGCAGATCCCGCTGTTTCGTATCCATAAACGGTTCATAAAAGTCTTTAAGGAACAGGGGCAATTTCTTTGAATCATAAGCGTGTTCAGGTAACGATTTCAGCGCTTCTAATTTCGCAGCTTCGTAGGCGTCCTGCTCCGCTTCCCCGTCGCCCGGGCGCACGCGATGGAAGTAATCCTTTAGCCCCAGCAGCTCCAGCGCCCACTCGGAAAACGTCGTAATCCGCACGTCATGAATGCCCAGCTCAGGCAGCAGTTGGCCGAAGTAGTCCTGCGTGCGGGCGTCCTGGACGAACACCAGGATATCCTCGGCCGGATAGAGGGCCTCGGTATCCGGAGCCTGTCTCAGGTAGGCGATGCGGTGCAGGGCCAGGGTGGTCTTTCCACTTCCGGCCGGCCCGCTGATAACGAACGGTCCGGCATGATGGGCCCTGATGACCTGATCCTGGGCTCGCTCCATCTGCGAGACGATTTCCGGCAACATGAAGCCGTCCTTGTGCAACGAGAAGTGCTCCTGATAAATCAGCTCGCGCTCGTAACCCGTGCTCTCGCTGGTCATGAAGCGCAGCTTGCCCGCGGTTACCATATACTGGTCGCGGCGCTCGAGCGTACCTTTGGCGGTGCGGCCGTCGGGGCGCAGGTAGCTGACGTCCCCCGGTTCCTCAAAGCGCAAGCTGGCGAACGGCGCGGTCCAGGAATAAATGCCGTGCTCGCTGGCCGGGAACTTGGCAAAATAATACGGCTTGAGCGCTTCCCCGTTTATCGCCAGGTCGCAGCGAACGAAATATGGCGCAGGCTCAAGGCGCTCCAGCTGCTCCCGGATTGCGCCCGTATTACGGCCCAATGAGGCCGCGCGCAGCTTATCCTCGAAGGCCGTCTCGCCCTCTATTTCCAGATACAGCGCGAAGTCCCGCTCCAGCGTCCGGTCCAGCCGTTCGACACGCTTACGGATGGCCGATCGCACACCGTCCAGGTGCAAGCGCGCTTCGCTGAGCAGGTTGTCTTTTGTATGTTTGTCCATTTGCTCTCTCCAACTAAAAAGAGCTACCCGACCTGGGTAGCTCCCCGCCGAATGCTACCGGTAATTCTGAAAATCGACCGGAAAGTCCAGTTCTTTAGTGCGCAAGGTTGCCATGACGCCCTGCAGGTCGTCCTTGGCGGTGGCGCTCACCCGGACGCTGTCGCCTTGAATCTGGGTCTTGACCTTGGGAAATTCCTCACGGATCAGTTTGGTGAGCTGCTTGGCCTTGTCCTGGTCGAGCCCCTTGATGAACGGGATATTCCAGCGCATCTCCTTGCCGCCCTGAACGGGTTCGGTAGCGGTATCGAGCACCTTGAGCGACACACCTCGCTTCACAAGCTTGCTCTGGAACATATCTAAGAGCGCATCGAGCTGGTTCTTGGTATCGCCTTCCAGGTTAACGCTGGTCTTGTCCTCGCCGAACTCGATCTTGGCCGACGTTCCCTTGAAATCGTACCGGGTTCCGAGTTCGCGCTGGGCTTGGCTGAGGGCGTTGGTCATTTCGGCGACATCGTAATCGCTGACAATATCAAAACTGAAATCTTTGGCCATGATGCTGCCTCCTTTATCGTGCCTATTCTACCACGTGATCACGTGAAGAGGCATGCGCCTACGGGAGAACGGTATCTTTGGCGAACTCCTGGTTGAGGCGAATTTCGCCGTCGGCTCCCAGTTTGTCGAGCTTCTTGCCGGCAGCTACCGTATTGGTAACCACTACGCCGGTAACACCGGCATTGCCGGTAGTTAATTTGATGCTTATTGTACCGACTCCTCCAAACAGGAGGCTCTTACCGCCCAAGACCGTTCCGCGGAATAATTCCTTGCCGTCACCCGTTACTACGAGGGAGGTCGTCTGTTTTACGGTCACCTCAACAGCTACGCCATCGATAGGCGCGGGCGGAACGGTCGTCACGGTCTGCTCCGTCGACGGCAGTTTTGCCAGGACGTTGCGCGTCACGGTGGTAGACTTGCCGAGCTTACTCTTGGCGGTCACTTTTATTGCGTTAACCCCATCCTTGAGAGCGACTTTCTCGCTGAAATTCCCGTTTGTATCAATAAGGACGGGCGAATCATTGACCGTAACGTCGGAACCAGGGGTTGTGGATCCCGCGATGTCGACCACGCTGCCGGTCAGAGACACGTCACTGTCCGGGCTGGTCAACGTTAGATGGGGCGCCGCCGCCAAGGCCGTAAACTGCCATACCAGGTAGGCGATGATGACGCCGATGCCCACAAGACCCATAAAAGCTGCCAGCATCGGGCCCGTAAAGACAATTCGCCGGGGTCGGGAAAGTTGCGGCCGCCCGGTGTGAGCCTCGTCGGCAGCCCCGCGCTCAGCTTGATATGCGGCCGACACCAACTGACCATCCATCCCTAAATGGTTGGCGTAATGCTGGACGAAGCCGCGCGTATAGATATCGTTCGGCAGGCTGTCGTACTGGCCGCTTTCGAGGGCGCTCAGGAACTTGCCGCGGATCTTGGTATCCAACTCAACTTGGGCGAGACTAAGGCGCAACTGTTTGCGCCGGGCCTGCAACTGGGAGCCGATGGGTTCGGTGGGTGAGATGGGGAGATTGGAGGCCATGAGCTTAGTTTACTTTGAATTGAGCCGTGTGGCTAAGGCCGACAGCGACGATTGTTATCTATTCATCTTCGGGTGCCATGTCTTCAAAGGCACTCCTAGGTCGATTCGGCGTCTTCTCCGCACCAAAAACGTCCGGGGGCAATTGGGTCGGCCAGGTGCCAGAGACGCGGGATTCAGCTAAGGCCCAAATACAGTGACCTACCCGTCCATTACCGTCCTCGTAAGGATGAATTAGCTCAAATTCGTAATACGCCTCGGCGGGAGTGAGCTGATCATTAATAAAGGCTTGTGCCCAACTCTTAAGAGCATCCGGCACATTGCCCGGGGGCAAGCCATGGCTTCCGTCGGCAAAGGTTACCGGGGTAGAGCGAAGTCCGCCGGCATTGCGAGGGTCAATCATATTACCCCACGATAGGACCTTAGTTTCAAAATCTTCCGGATCGATTGGGAAATCACGGTGTTCAAAGGCGTAGCGTTTCGTGTCGGCGAATGCATCTCGCATTCCCTGGATCTCGGCTGGCGAAGTCGCAGATTGCAACTCACATTCTTCGATTACTAGTTGTTCATCCCGACCGTTTAGGGATGGGCCTTCATTGAGTTGCTCATCGGAGGGCTGGGGTTCACCGCTCATTATTACTCGTCAAATCCTTCGGCGGGGCGCATGTCGGCGGCCTCGATGTCGGCTGAGGCGGCAGCGTGAGCGCCGCGGACCTGATCGAGCGAACTGACCAGCACATCGCGCGGACGGGCGCCGTCGGGAGGGCCGACTACGCCTTGTTCTTCGAGGAGGTCTATGAGGCGGGCGGCGCGGGCGTAACCGACGCGTAGACGGCGCTGGAGCATGCTGGTACTGGCTTTGCCGGCGCGGATCACTGCCTCGGCGGCATCATCAAATAGCTCGTCGTCGATATCGCCGTTGCCACCGGATCCGCCGCTGCTACCCCTTCCCAGGGTCACCTTCTGGCTCAGGACTTCGTCGTTATATACCGGTCCGCGTTGTGCACGCAGGTAGTCGGTCACAGCCTTAACCTCTTTTTCTTCGAGGAAGGCGCCCTGGATACGGCGAGGCTTCATCATATCGGGTGAGGCAAAGAGCATGTCGCCCTTACCAAGGAGCTTTTCGGCGCCCATTTGATCGAGGATAGTCCGCGAGTCAACTTGCGAAGCGACGCTAAAAGCCAGACGGGCCGGAATATTGGCCTTGATTAGACCGGTAATGACGTCCACCGACGGTCGCTGGGTTGCCAATACCAAGTGAATGCCAATGGCGCGGGCCATTTGGGCCAGACGGACGATGAGGCTTTCCACGTCCGCGGCGGCCATCACCATGAGGTCGGCCATCTCGTCGATGACAATAACTATCGACGGCATGGCCTCTTCCGGGAAAGCCTTGTTGTATTCGATGATGTTACGGTTGCCCACTTCGGCCAGGAGTTTGTAGCGACGCTCCATTTCCGCCACGGCCCATTTTAGCGCGCTGATGGTCTTTTCGGGCTCGTTGATGACCGGCGTCAGCAGATGCGGAATACCATTATACAAACCAAGCTCCACGCGCTTCGGATCGACCAGAATCAGCTTGAGGTCGTTCGGGCTGTTACGGTAGAGGAGGCTGGTGAGCAACGTATTGATCATGGCCGACTTACCGGAACCGGTGGCGCCGGCGATCAGCATGTGCGGCATCATAGCGAGATCGGCAAAGATCGGGATTCCGGACACGTCACGGCCCAGCACGAACGTGAGTCCGGAAGTTTCGGCTTCACATTCCGGGGTTTCGAGCAAACTACGCAGACGCACTATGGCGATTGTCTTGTTGGGAATTTCTATACCAACGGCTTTCTTGCCGGGAATCGGAGCTTCAATCCGAATCGGGTGCGCTGCCAAGCTGAGGGCAAGATTGGTATCCAGAGTAGTAATTTTGTTCAATTTTACCCCGGCAGGAGGGGCGAAGGTATATTGAGTAACCGTTGGACCCACGTTCACCTCACCCATCGTCACGCTGATGTTGAAGCTCTCCAAGGTCTGTTGGATTATTGCGGCGTTAGCTTTAACATCTCCGGCATCGGCTTTAGACGCCGCATGGCTGAGCAGGGTCAGTTCAGGAGCCTTCCAGGTGGTGTCGGTACCCGCCGTCAGGGCTTCATGCTCTTCTTCTTTAACCGGTGCCGGTCGCGGCAAGTCGCCACCGATGGTTCCGCGGATAGGCAAGGTCGGCGAAGCTCCGGAGTTATCATTTACAGTAATGCCCTCGGCAATCGCTTCGGCGGTTTTAGCTTTTTCATCAGCGGGGGTGCGATGCAGCAGGCGCGGAATCCAGCCGAACAAGGAGCCGAAATCGGCACCTGTGGCAATAATCATAAATATGAGGACAAAGGCCAACAACACCACCGTTGAGGCGGCTACGTTGAGAATGTTCAGCAGGACGTTCGAGGACAGGTACCCCAGGTAGCCTCCACCAAGACCGGCATGGGCCGAATCGGCCGCGATCGCTCGATCGGCTCCAACGTGAAACAGCGCCGCCAGGCTGACGATGAAGCCGACGAAACCGATATAATTATGAGCCCTCACATCGTAGGTATCCGTGCGAAACAACATGTATGCCAGAAGGCCGCAGATTACCGGGAGCAGGTAAGCGGCGTACCCAAACGCCAGCCTCAGGTAATGGAGCATGCTGGTCGTGAGCGACCCGCCGAAGTTAAAGACGGCAAAAGTCAGAAGCAGCGCCAGCGCACTGAAAACAACGGCGGCGATTCCACGTTTCTGCTCAGGCGATAACATTGGAGCAACCTTCGTTCTCTTACTGGTAGTTCGCTTTTTGGTGGTGCGACGAGTCGTCTTTCTTCTGGCCATAATGGAGTGATTATACTGCTTTTGGTTGGAATATGAAAGGCCGCTCCAGATAGGAGCGGCCGTGAGTTATCGCGGTTACGACAACCATAGTTTAGGGGCGGACGATTTCGGCTGAGACCGGTGTTTTACCACGAGACTCGATGCAAGAAGAGCGATGTAAATCAGAAACGAAAATGCGAATATTGAAGCGGAGATTCCTGATGCAACCTCATTCCGCTTAAAGCTACTGACGGCCGCCCATACAAAAACGGCGAACCCTGCGAAACGAAACAGCAATGCGATAAGAGCATTCCTTGTTCCGTTACTGCCTTCGGCATCTCGAGTAAAAATTGGCATAACCTCTCCTAATCTAGGAATAAAGGAAAAACCGTGGGCGTACTGTAACGCTTGCCGTCAAGAAAATCAAGATAGCCGGTCGAATGACAGGATATCAAAGGCGGCCACCGTGGTAATGGCCTCAAAAACTGGCTCGTCGTCATCTTGAAAGCGAGCATTTGGCGTCATTCCTATCAAATTACCAACGGCCGCAGCAGCCAAATCCAAAACATAAGTCAAAGAAATTACATCGCCAAGTTTAAATTCCCCACCGAGCGAAGCAACGACGGCCTGTAACTTATCTGGCTGCAAACCTAACAAACCGTTACGCTCGCGGAGCTCAGCCAAATGTTCTGGGGCCGGTATTACCACAATCAACTTGCCTGATGGATCCAAAACACGATTGAATTCGCGCGCGTTGCGAGGCGCAAAAACATTAATCAGCACGTCGGCCTGATGCTCAGCCAAAGGCAACTGACCATATGTATCAGCAACTGCAAATGACGCTCGGGGGTACCGCTTGGCGGCCATTTTTATGCCATCTTTGGCAATATCAGTCCCAAAGCATCGCGCTCCAGGCAGAGCTGCTGCAATTCCGCCAATATAATACCCCTCGCCACAGCCGATATCACCCACCACGCGCGGGCTGTCTTTTATTACGAGTTCTACTAGCTTCTGGCGCAACGGCTCATAGAAGCCACTCTCAAAGAACTCGCGTCGGGCCACCAGCATAGCCGCCGAGTCCCCCACCGTGGACGCGAGCTTTTTGCCCGTCGGCATGAGGTTAACATACCCTTCTTTGGCCAGGTCGTAGTTGTGCCCATTTTCACACACCAATGACCTGCCCTCTGGAATGAGGGGCAGGTCACATTTGGGGCAGCGCCATAACAGGCTTGTCTTAGATGCAGGCATCGCGTGAAGCTTAAACTTCGTTAATTACCGGCAGAATCATTGGGCTGCGCTTGGTCTTGGCGTACAGGACGTCGCCGATTTCGTCGCGCAGTTGGAGCTTGAACTTGGCCCAGTCTTCGCGCGTGGAGGGGCCGCCGGAAGCGTGCTTCTCGAACGCTCTACGAACTTCGGTCCGAGCTTGATTGATGAGCTCCTCGTTTTCCTTCATGTAGATGAAGCCGCGGCTAATGATGTCAGGGCTGCTGATGAGCTTGCCCGTCTTGCGTGATACAGTCGCGATAATCATAAACACGCCGTCGCCGGCCATGGCCAGACGGTCGCGGAGCACGATGCCTTCGACATCGCCGATGCCGGCTCCGTCAATCATGACCATACCAGCCGGAATTCGGCCTCCTCTGCGGGCGGTGCCATTGGCGCTCAGCTCAATGACGTCACCGTTGTCACAAACAAAGGTGTTCTCCCGCGGGATACCACCCTCGGTAACCACGAGCTCGGCGTTACGGACCAGGTGATGGAATTCACCATGAATCGGCATAAAGTACTTTGGTCGGACTATTTCCACAAAATCCAGAATTTCATCACGGTAGGCGTGACCGGAAACGTGAATACGGCCGTGGCCATCAATGTCGCGCGTAACGTGCTGGAACACCTTGGCACCTTCACGCATCAAGTTGTCCACGCTGTGCGTAATCGACAAATCATTGCCTGGAATTGGCGAGGCGCTGAAAACAACCGTATCACCAGCCTTGATCTTGATGTTCTGATGCTCGCCAGAGCCCATACGCGACAGGGCAGAGTTCGTTTCACCCTGGCTGCCCGTACATAGGACGACGATCTGGTTTTCCTTCAAGTTGACGATTTCCTGCACTCGCATAATCATCCCTTGCGGCACCTTTATGTATCCCGTCTTAATCGCCAGTTCCACGTTCGAGAGCATGGACCGACCGACCAGAGCGAGCTTACGGTTTGCGCGCACAGCAGCATCAACGACCAACTGCATACGGTTGATCTGAGTAGCGAACGAGGTGACAATCACCCGGCCATCAGCTTGCGAGAAAATAGTATCAAAGCCTGCGGCGATATCCCGTTCCGTAGGTGTACGACCAGGGTTTTCACAACCAGTCGAGTCGCTCATGAGCATTAAGACGCCTTCATCGCCGATAGCTTTGAATCGGTCCATATCCATGTTGCGATCATCGACAGGAGTAGGGTCAAAGCGCCAGTCGCCGGTGTGGATGATGGTTCCGGCAGGCGTACGCAACACCGCCGCACAGGCATCGGGAATACTGTGGTTCACGCGCACCAGCTCAAGATTGAACTGGCCGATTTGGACACGTTCATGCTTGTCGGGATCAAGTACCCGATACTGGGGTTGAGTCTGCAGCCTGTATTCTACAAGCTTATTTTCAACGCGGGCCAACGTAAAGCGTGAGCCATAAATCGGAACGGGGAATTTGGGCAAAATAAACGGGGTACCGCCAATGTGGTCTTCGTGACCGTGGGTCAGGATAATACCTTTGACTTTGTGCTTGTTCTTTTCCAGCCACGAAGTGTCTGGGATGATGTAATCGACTCCGGGCTGTTCCGCCTTGGGGAACAAGAAACCCATGTCGACAATGACGATTTCGTCGTTGTACTCAATGGCCATCATGTTCATGCCGATATGTCCGAGACCGCCGAGTGGGATGACACGCAGCTTGGGAGAACTGTCAATTTGGCTGCCCCCGGCACGGTCGATCAGGCCCTTGGCCTTGAGCTGTTGCTTGCCGCCATCGCCGTTATAGGCGCTCTTGTTGACCGGTACGGCGTCTAACGGCGGCAACAGGTCGGTGTGGTTGACGGTAGACTGGCCGTTACGACGGCGGCGGCCGCCGCCTCCGCCGCCCTGACGCTTACCCCCGCCTTGGCCCTGACCCTGAGGTCGGCCATCGCCGCGGTTAGGATTGGCCGGTCCCACCCGGGGAGCCGATGCGCCGTTTGAAACTGACCGATTAGGATCGGTGGTGCCGCCGCCCGGCTTACGAAAGCGGGGTGGTCGCTGAGGACGATTAGGCCTCGGTTGGTTGTTATTTTGACTGTCTGAACCCGGGTTCGGGTTAGAATTTGGTGTGTTTGGTTCCATGTATGTTTGGTTCCTTTGCTGCCGGCAAGTTGCCGGCATTTTTAATTATGTGTTGTTCAAGATTTGGTTAATCCCGAGCAGAGGCGAGGTATCGATCGCTATCGATGAATACTTCAACTCCGGCCCGGCATAATACGACTGGTTGAACTGATTGTTAATGGATAATAGCTGGAATTTTGGCGAAATCGACCATGAGGGTCTGGCGCAGACGGCCGTTATAAAGCGCGGCGGCCGGATGGTAGAGCGGCAGATACGTCTGGCCGTCACGCACGATCGCGTTTCCGTGCGCTTCACTTATTTTCAGTTCAGGCAGGAATACGTTCATGGCATGTCGCCCGAGGAAGATGACGACTTTGGGACGGATAATATCAATTTGGCGTTTAAGGTACGGAACGAAGGCGGCAATTTCCGCCTTGCTTGGGTCACGGTTGGCGGGCGGACGATATTTCACGATGTTGGTAATGTAGATGTCCGAACGCTCGAGTCCGATTGATGCGAGCATCTCATTGAGGAGCTTACCCGATGCGCCCACGAAGGGCTCTCCGGAAAGGTCTTCCTGCTTGCCGGGTGCTTCGCCGACGAAAACCAGCGCCGCATCCGGCGAACCGGTGCCGAAAACCATCTGGGTTGCTCCCTGCCGTAAATCAGGCGTGGGATCTTTGACCAGGATGGTTTCCGCTAGCTCACGTAAGGCCGCCGCCTTAGATGTGCTACCTACCATTTGGCTATTTGCTTTCGTTGGCAGCTTTCATCGATAGGTTAAGTCTACCTTGGCTGTCGATTTCGGTCAATTTGACCTTAACCTGGTCGCCGACATTAACCACGTCACTCACCCGCTCAACCCGGCCCTCGGCCATCTGCGAAACATGAACCAGGCCGTCACGGCCGGGCAGGATGTTCACGAAGGCGCCGAATTCCATTAGTTTGACGACGGTTCCGGTGTAAACGGTACCGATTTCCGGATCCTCGGTGAGGCCGCGGATAATCTGGATGGCCCGCTCGGCACCTTCGGCATCGACGGAGGCGATCATAATCAGGCCTGAGTCCTCAATGTCTATCTCAACGCCGGTTTCGGCGATGATGCGGTTGATGGTCTCTCCGCCCTTGCCGATGACCTCGCGGATCTTTTCCGGATTGATCATGAGTTTGCTGATGCGCGGGGCCAGCGGGTTGACCTCGGCCCGTGGTGCGGACAGGACCGTCAGCATTTCGTCCATGATGTGGCTGCGGCCGACCTTGGCCTGAGCCAAAGCGTCCTTCATGATGGCGGGCGTGATGCCCTTGACCTTGATGTCCATCTGCAGGGCCGTGATACCGTCGACGGTTCCGGCGACCTTGAAGTCCATGTCACCGGCAAAGTCCTCGGCACCCTGGATGTCGGTGAGGATGATGTACTTGTCGTCGGCGTGCTTGATGAGGCCCATGGCGATGCCTGCGACCGGCTTCTTCAACGGGACGCCAGCATCCATAAGGCTAAGGGTTGAGCCGCAGACCGAGGCCATGGAGCTTGAGCCGTTCTGGCTCAGGATTTCACTGACGGTACGGATGGTGTACGGGAAATCCTCGACGGCAGGAATCATCGGTAGCAAGGCCCGCTCAGCCAACGCACCGTGGCCGATTTCGCGGCGGCCTGGCGTCCTCATCGGGCGGACTTCGCCGCTCGAATATCCCGGGGCGTTGTAGTGGTGCATGTAGCGTTTGGTAGTGTTCTCTTCCATGGTGTCGATCATCTGGGCAAAACTGGTACTGGCCAGAGTCGTGACATTTAGAGCCTGCGTGGTACCACGGGTAAACAGAGCCGAGCCATGCGTACGGGGCAAAATACCAACTTCTGCACTAATCGGGCGAACCTCTGTAGTTTTGCGACCATCTGGACGCTCGCCGTCTTCAACGATGGCACGGCGGATTTCGGCGTCCATGACCTTGCGAAACGATACTTCCAGGTCGGCCTTAGGATAATTCTCCTCGAACTGGGCGATAACCTCTTTTTCCAGGTTACGGATGGCGTCGTGACGGATGTAGTGGTCCTGGTGACGAACTGCCGGTCCCAGGCGCTTGGCCAGGAAGCCTTCCAGCACTTCAACCAGTTCGGCGTCGGCTTTGAACAGGTCGAATTCCTTGGCTTTGACACCAACCGCTTTGGCGATTTTTTCCTGCAGCTCGATGACCGGCTGGATGGCTTTGTGAGCCAGCTCAATGGCATCAATTATGGTCTTCTCATCGACTTCGTTGGCGGCGGCCTCAACCATCATAATGGCATCCTTGGTACCGGCCACGGTCAGGTCGAGCTCGCTCAGCGCAATTTGCTCCTCGGTTGGGAAGGCGATGAGCTCGCCTTCGATGAGTCCGACTCGCACGCCGACGACGGGGCCGTCAAACGGCGCACCGCTCAGCATCAGGGCCGTCGAGATTGCAGTCATGGCAATGATATTAGGTGACAGCATCGGATCCACCGACAGCACCATGGCAACCGCCTGAACGTCGTTACGATAACCCTTGGGGAACAACGGACGGATGGGGCGGTCTATTAGACGGGCACTAAGAGTTCCATGCTCACTGGCGCGTCCTTCACGCTTAATAAAGCGGCTGCCGCTGATCTTACCGGCAGCATAAAAACGCTCTTCGTAATCGATAAGCATCGGAAAGAAATCAATGCCGGCCCGCGGCTGGTTACTTACAACGGCCGTACCCAACACGACAGTGTCGCCGTAGGTTACGGTTACGGCGCCATCGGCCAGAAAGCCCATCTTGCCTGTCTCAATTGTTAATTCGCGACCACAAAACTCGGTTGTGAACTTCTGGATCTTGGATCCAAAAGGATTAATAGTACTGCTCATAGAGCTCCTTCTTGTAGAGATGACGCGGTAAGTGCCAGGGACAAGAGATTAATAATCGTTATAACGATTAATCTCAAAGCTCCAACACTTCACTTACTCAAGACGTCATCGAACTAATTACCTGGACGTGTTGTATCTATTATACCACCGATCCAGGGTAACGACCGAATGGCTAAAAGCAACGGGCCAGCGCTTAGCCGACCCTCGTGAACTGCCCGACTAGCGGCGCAGTGACAATTTCTTGAGAATATTCTGGTAGCTGTCGGGGTTGCGCTTGGCTAGGTAATCAAGCATACGGCGGCGCTTGGAGACCATCTTGAGAAGTCCGCGACGGGAGTGTTCGTCCTTCTTGTGCTCCTGGAGGTGCTTGGTCAGCGACTTAATCTGTTCGGTAAAAATACCAACCTGAACCTCCGGTGATCCGGTGTCCTTCTTGTGGGTCTGGAGACCCGTAATTACCTTGGTTTTAGATTCAGGTTTTAACATAACTCTAGAATGTTAGCACTTTCATACTCAATTGACAACATGCGGACCCTCTAAATGTTCAAACCGGGGGCTTAAACACTTGGATGAGCCCTCCAACCAAGGCGGAATGCCCTGGTTGGAGGTAAAACGATGAGGCGAGGTTACAACGGAATCCTCAAAGAAGACGCCCTGGGCGGACCGATGAGGCGCTTTCCTCGTAAGGTGACTTCCCAAAGTAGCGCTTCAAGCAGCTTGATGGGTCCTTTCCCTTGTGGAGTCGGGATTCCGAGTTCGAGCTGGTCTAAGCGGCTCATGAGGGCCGCAAAAGCTGCCGGATTGGCTTGCAGTAGACGCTGAGCCATTCCCAGATGCGTCGCAGGATCTGCGGGCCAGCCCGCAACATCCATTCCAAGCGCCCTAGCAACCAGCGCCGGGCGCGGGTCATGCTGGTGTGCCAGCTGTCTTGCGATGTTCCAAAACATTTCCGCGCTCCCTTCGGGTAGCGATGGGTTGTAAATTAGAAACTCCATACGAATTGAGAGGTACTTGCAGATTGCACTTGAGGCTGAGACCTCACGCCATCAGTCGACATGGTCAACAGATAGCGTCAGGTAACACCGTAACCTTTAAACTATAGCACTATTGTTTATTTTGTCAATTAGCCGTGACATCCCGCATATGCTCCGCCGCGGTCGCGGCGTCGGCCTCATCCAAGATAATGGCTTCTGTCAGCTGAAACTCCCCTACTTCAGTGCGAACTAGCCCGCTCAAGTAGGCGCCGGTTCCCAATTCCTCCCCCATATCCTGAGCGAGTGTCCGAATATAGGTTCCGCTGGAGACTTTAGTGTCGATTTCAACTATCGGGTAGGCGTAACTAACGAGCTTATTCTCATAGACGATCACTTCTCGGCTAGGCATTTCGACTTTTTCGCCTGCCCTTGCTCGCTTGTAGGCCTCCTTACCGTTAATCTTAATAGCTGAATAAGCCGACGGTATTTGCGTCAATTGCCCCTGGAACTTGTTTAGGGCAGCTAGGACCGCTGCTTCGCCGGGAGCCGTGTGTGACACGGGGGTTTTATCGCCTTCGTTGTCGCCCGTCGTTGACGTCGCACCCAGCGTTATCTGGGCAACGTAGCGCTTATCGAGCTTGGAAAAGCTCTGTGCCTGTTTGCAGGCCGTGCCGAATAGCATGAGCATGAGCCCGGAGGCCAACGGGTCAAGCGTACCGGCGTGGCCGATTTTGCGTACGCCGGTTTTGCGGCGCAGCACCCGGATAATGTCGAAACTGGTTATCCCGATGGGTTTGTTGACGAGTAAAAGTCCGTTCATGTCTATAAGTATCCGGGAGGTTGGTTGATGCGACAAGGCCTGAGGCAGGCTACTGGGCCTTTTGGTGGGCGGGACGTCGGCCGCAATCAGACCGAGCTGCACTAGCTTTGGACGAGCGCTTCTTGGGAGCCACACTGAATTCAACATGATCGTGCTCAATGATAAACGATGAACCCGTCAATGATGCCAGGCGGAACGATAGGGAGCGATAGGCTGCGCGCAAGGTTCGCGTCACAGCTAAGCCTGATCCCGGGCAGAGTTAGCGCCCGCCTGGTCGGAGGGCTCAGCTTCTGCTGCCTTGGCAGGGTTTTCCGGCTGCTGCTGCGGACGCGCGTCGGGATGTTGGTCGTCGCGGCGCAGGAACTGGGCGGCAGCGGCAAAATCGGCCATGGCCGGAACATCGATTGCGAGCTGATCGCTGACTGGAGCATGACTGTCCATCCGGCTCATTTCAATATGGCTTGGGTTGATGATAGGCTCGCTGATTTCTGCCGGTGCGGGGTCAGCCTTGGGAAAGACTACGTCTGGTGCCTCGACCGCCGGAGCAGGGGTAATTACCGGGGTCGATGCGGGCCGGTCGTCTGCGGGATGCTCAAACGAATGGGCGTCGGTGCTGGCCGGAATATCTTGGCGAATTTTATTCTCCTGGCTTGATGCCGCCTTATTACGATCGGCGTCGCGTTCCCCGCGGGGCGCATCCTGGCGAACCTGAGCCTGGGGACGGTTGTCCTGACGGGCCGGACGATCCTGGCGCTCAGTGCGTGCAGGCTGAATTGGGCGCGTCGCTTGGTCGGAGCGAGGTGCTTGGTCGGAGCGGGCCGGCTGGCGGTCGGAACTATCGCGGTTGTCGTGGTAAAGCCCCTTGATAATTGCCTGCTGGCGAGCACCCGCCGCCATCAGCTGAGCGGCTACCGTCATGCTCTTGGCAGTAGTGTGGCTGGCGGTAAAACGGTCGGTGGAACTGATGAGGCCCGTAAGCATGATGGTCGCGATGTCGGCGTCAATCAGACCGGTCTGAAGACTCTCGCTGAGCGCCACCAAAATTTCGCACAAGCTGGAAGCGGTGGACTCAATTAGATTGACCGCCCCGAAATTCTCATTACTGCGATGATAATCCAAGTTCAACACAGGTATCGTGTTGAACAAACTTTGATTGTCGCTATAAACGCGGTCTATTCGGGTGTGCGTCGGAACTCCCAGCACAATTGCCAGGTCAAAGTGGTAGTCGCCATAGCCGAAGCTGACATCGCTTTGCTGAAAGCCTCCCTGGAAAGGGGTGATAAAGACGTTGAGCTTGCCGTCCTGCACCTCATAACGCAGCTTATCGACTTCCGCCCGTGTCAGGTCCACTTTAACGATGAAGTCACGGAGTCCGCTCAGGCTCTGACTTACCATTGACGAATCCAGGAACTGAACCTGGGTTGGCAAGGCGTCGGATATGACGACGCTGACCTTCTTCCCGAATTTGCGCAGCAAGGCCGCCAACGACAACACTGCCGTAACCTGGTCAACGCTGGGATGCTGGCCGGTCGTTATGAGGATGGTTTCCGCTTGCCGGATAGCCTCGGATGTCTGTTGCTTCGGGGTGAGGTCTTGGTTCATGTGCGATAGCCTAAGAGATTAAACAATTCACTAACATACCAATAAATAAGCATTTTGTCAACGTTTACGCTTATGATTCGGACAGGTTATGCCTGGTAAACTTTACAAACCGCATCAATTGCGGTATATTCCTTGAGTATTTGGCCGCCGATGGCGCCAATCTCTCCTCCGGGGACAACGTACGCTAAATTATTTACAAGGATTACTCATGCCGATTATCAAGCAAGCCATTAAACGAGCCAAGCAGTCTCTGGTCCGCCGCAGCCGCAACCTGCAGGTAAAGCGCGCCGTCAAGGCAGACGTGACTGCCCTGCACGCAGCCATTGTTACGGGTGAAGCCTCCGAAATCCAGACCAAGCTGGCTGCCGCCTACTCGGAAATCGACCGAGCTGTAAAGAAGCACACCCTGCACAAGAATACGGCTGCCCGCCGCAAGAGCCAACTTGCCACTGCCGTGGCGAAAGCCGAAGGCGCCGAAGCTAAGCCGGCCGCTGAGACTAAGGTAAAAGCCCCTAAGAAAGCTGCCACCAAGCCGACCGCCAAAAAGGCCGCCACCGCCGCCAAGAAGCCCGCGGAGAAGAAACCAGCCGCTGAAAAGAAGCCGGTAGCCAAAAAGGCTCCCGCCAAGAAAACCGCCGCCAAATAGCTCCCCAACCAAGAGGCCTCCGGGCCTCTTTTGGATTACACTTAAAACCATATGACAAGTACTGATACCAGCCAACTCAAAAACGACCTGACCTTTAGCGCTACGCTGCACGACCAGAAACTCACCTACGTCAGCACCTGGGGTCTATTCAGCCCACGCGGGATCGATGAAGGCACGGAGCTGCTCGCAAAGTATCTGGAAGTCGCGCCAGACGCCGTGTGTTTGGATTTGGGTTGCGGTTATGGGCCGCTCGGCCTGACTCTGGCCAAACTCGCTCCCAAGGGTCAGGTGCATCTGGTGGACAAGGACTTTGTGGCCGTCGAATACTCCGCCAAGAATGCCAAACTTAACGGCCTTGCTAACGCCCAGTGTTACCTATCCAACGGCTTCAGCCATGTGGATCCTTCTCTCAAATTCGATGTCATCGTATCCAATATCCCCGCAAAAATCGGCGGCGAGCTGCTCAGTATTTTCCTAAACGACGCCTTTGCCCGCCTCAACCCTGGCGGGAAGCTCTACGTGGTGACGATTTCCGGTCTCAAGGACTATATGAAGCGCAACCTTACCGAGGTCTTCGGCAACTACGATAAACTCAAGCAAAGCCGGACCTACACGGCGGCGTTGGCCGTTAAAAAGTAGATTACGTGCGGTTGAGGTAGAGCGCCGCATCAGGAGGGACTACTGCTTACCTAACTTATAGTCCAGTGGACTATAATAATGGGGCTTTTTTATAGTCCACTGGACTATAATCGGCTACTCGAGTCGCCGATAGGAGTAGGACAATGCGACAATACAGCCGTAGATCGCCCCATGATACAAAATCGACCTACGACTAGAAGAGTAGAAACAGATTCAGCAGCCGCCGGCCCAGCCACAACCAGGCCCACTCACACTTATAAGAAATACCCGAAACTCACAAAATAAGCAGCAGGGTACACCAAAACAGACCCATCCGTAGACCTCATCGCCTGTGACCTGTAATCTGATAGATATGGCAAAACCTCAAATCGACCCCTTACGCGTCCAACTATTGGAAATGATCGAAGAAATCACCGACCGTTCGGCACGGCTGCGCGACTACGCTACCACCCCGGGCAATGCCTGGCTGGCACAAACCGAACTCCTGGCCGTCGGCCAGCTCATCAGCGAGCTGGAGGCCCTGCTTGAAGAAATCAAGCAGTTCGACGCGGAGAACGGCTACTAGCGGCCGCTACCGACACACGGTATATCAGCTGTTCCACTGCCGCCTCGCTGGCCCGCCGGCCGGATTTTATCTCATGCTCGTAATCGATAGCCAGTTTGAGGCCGGCCGTCAGCACCTCCTGGGCATGGTTGCTGGCCGCCGACTGCATTTTCCCGGCCACATACGGCGACATGCCCGCGGCTTTGGCCAACTCGGCCGACGTGATTCCGGACGGCGCGACTTTGGCGAGCAGCAGGTTACGTAGCTGCCACTGGATCATCGACAGGACATAGATATCATCCTGTTTCTGGTTTGCCAGGACAGCCCGGGCCGCGTAGGCGTCGGCGGTACGTCCGGCCGTCATCGCCTCAACCAGGTCAAAAATACTGACCTCGGGACTTGCAACCACCAGCACTCGGACCGACTCGACCGTAACCTGCGGCGAGTAATTGACCAGTTTGGTAATTTCCTCGCTCAGGCGCCATTGGTCCTCGCCGGCCAGCTTCAACAGTTCAACGATGGCTCCCCGCTCGGCCGTGCCCCCGGCTTCCTCGATGAGCCGCTTGCACCACAGCGTCAGCTGGGCCGACGTTTGGGATTCGAATTTTACCACCTTGTTGGCACCGCCGAGAAGTTTAAAGGCCGTGGTGCGCTGGTCGACGGCGGACTCGACAAAGACCGCCACGGTGGTCTGGGGCACCAGTTCCAAAGGGTTGCCGAGCTTCTCAAAGGTGGCCTTGTTGGCCGCCAGGCCGTCAATGATGACCAGCCGGCTCGTCGACAGGAACGGCGTGGCCTGAAGGGCGGCCCGCACCCCGTCCGGCTTGGCTACCAGCCCGTCGACACGCTCAAGCCCCAGATCCGAGCCGGTCTTCTTGATGAACGCCGCCACCATCTGGTCAATCTGGCGGCGCATCAGATAAGTATTCGGTCCGTAAAAGAATAACGTCATGGCTTTATCTTACCTTATCCAGTATTCCCAGCTACGGCTTAGGCTGGCACTTTGGGCAAATGTGCGTCCCGCGGCCGGCAACCTTGAATTTCTCGATTAGCGTATCCGGGTGTAGCGGACAGGACTGGCCGTCGCGGCGAAAGACGCGGGCGTGATCCAGATAATCCCCCTTGCCGCCAAGCGCATTGACGTAGCTCGAGAAGCTGGTACCGCCGTGCTCGATGCCGGAGGCGATGATGTCGCGGATTGCCGCGTGCAACCGCTTTACCTCGCCTGATGTCAGGCTGCCGCAGAGGCGCTGCGGATGCAGCCTGGCCAAATGCAGACACTCATCGGCGTAAATGTTCCCGATGCCTGCCACCGTCGATTGATCCAGGATGACCGGCTTTATTGGCGCGCGTTTGTGTCGGTCCAGTTGTGATTGCAGAAAGGCTGGCGTAAACCCCTCTGACAACGCCTCGGGCCCCAGTCGTGCCACCAGCGAGTCAAGCTCGATTTCGTCCGTCTGCACCAGCTTGATCCAGCCGAACTTGCGAAAATCGTTAAAAAACAGCCGGTCGCCGCTTTCAAAGTCAAAGATAACCTTGGTGCTGCGGTCAGGCAGAGCGTCCCTCATGCTCAAGGTGGGGTGCCCGCCCGCAAAACGCTCACCGTCAGCCTTAACGAGCACCAGTTGGCCGGTCATTTTGAGGTGGAAAAGCAGCGAATAGCCATTATCCAGCTCAATGATGAGCACCTTCGCCCGCCGGCCGAGGTGCGTGATTTTTGAGCCCGTCACTATCTGGGCGATTAAATCCAGCGGCACTGGGAAGCTTTTCTCCCACAGCACCTCGACCGCACCTAAAGTCTGGCCGACAATGCCCAGCTCCAGCCCGCGTCTGATTGTTTCAACCTCTGGACCCTCCGGCATAATCTTCCCCTATTACCCCTCAAGTATACCTTTCAACACAAGCAGCCGCTAATCTGGGGCTTTCATGTATACTTAACCGTAACAAGAGGGAAAATCATGAAAGCAGTCTGGAATGGGGCGGTAATCGCCGAATCTGAAAAGACCATCAACATTGAAGGCAACGAGTACTTCCCGCCCGACTCGGTGCATCGCGAATATCTTGTTCCCTCGGATACCCCGTATGTCAGCTCGTGGAAAGGCGAATGCACCTACTATTCCCTCATGGTTGAGGGCGAAGAAAACAAGGATATGGCCTGGACCTATGAGACACCCCTTCCGGCGGCCATCAAAAAGACCGGGACAGATTTCACCGACTACATGGCGTTCTGGCGCGGCGTCGAGGTTAGAGTCTAGGATGAGAAAATTATTTAATACCAATTCGCGGCCGATACCGATGCGACGGCTGGTAATAGTAGCCTCAGCCGGACTTATCGCCTTCCTTTCCCTGATGCAGGGCGTATTAACACTTACTGGCAATCCCAGCTGTCCCGGCGTTAAGGTCTCACCCAATTTTGAATTGTCCCTTATCCAGTTCAGCATTGCCGCCGTCGCATACGTCGTATTCCTCCTTGGAGCCATCCGCTTGCGCCAGAACTGGGAAGCCGAGAAAACGGCCTATTTCGCCACGGTATTCGCACTGCTCATCAGCGGCGGCATTCTTAGCGCCATGTTCATCGGAATGTCGATCTGCGCGATATAGCGCTTAAATTTCGCCCCAGTTCTTCCCGATTGCGGTATCGACGGCCAATGGCACACCCAGGTCGTAGACGTTAACCATGACGTCGCGCATCAATTCGGCTACGGCTTCAGCCTTGGCCTCCGGCGCCTCCACGATGAGTTCGTCGTGAATCTGGAGCAGCAGCAGGCAGTCGTCGTCCAGGCGGGCGTCTAAGGCGATCATTGCCAGTTTATAGATATCGGCGGCGGTGCCCTGGATGGGGACGTTCACGGCCACGCGCTCGGCACTCTGGCGAATTTGGAAGTTGGTGCTGCGGATTTCCGGGCACGGACGGCGGCGGCCGAACATGGTGGCGGTGTAGAGGTTGTCATGGGCGAACTTCTTGGTGTCTTCGATGTACTGTGCTAACTTTGGCCGCACTTCAAAGTAGCGCATGATGAAATCGGCGGCTTGTTTCTGGTCCATGCCGGTGGCAACACTGAGACCATGCGCGCTCATGCCGTAGAGCACGCCGAAGTTGATAGTCTTTGAGTTGTACCGTTGCTCCTTAGTCACCGTTTCAAGTGGTACGCCAAACAGCTCAGCGGCGGTCTGTTGATGCAGGTCGATGCCCTTCCTGAAGGTCTCGATCATGTTTTCGTCATGGGCCAAGGCCGCGGCGACGCGCAGTTCGATCTGCGAATAGTCCGCACCTACGAATACGCGGCCCTTCGGCGCCACAAAGGCCTGGCGGATCTCCCGGCCGATCTCCGTCCGCACCGGTATGTTCTGCAAGTTGGGGTTAGTTGAGCTCAGCCGGCCGGTTTGGGCAATAGTTTGATTGAAACTGGTATGAATACGGCCATCGGCCTTAACCAACAGCGGCAGAGCGTCGACATAGGTATTTTTTAGCTTGTCATACTCGCGGAACCGCATGATGTGCTCAATTATCGGATGCGATTCCCGCAGCTTCTCCAGCTCGCCAGCGGCCGTCGAGAAGCCCGTCTTGCCTTTTTTGAGTCCGACCGTCGATAGGCCCAGGCTGCCATACAGAACCTGCGCCAGTTGCGAGGGGCTGTTGAGGTTAAATTCTTCTCCGGCCAGGTCAAATATGGTGGCTTTGAGCTTCCCCAGTTCAAGATTCAGCCGGTCCCCGAACTTGCGCAGGAACGGAGCGTCAAGTTCGATGCCGGCCAGTTCCATTTTGGATAATATCGAAATAAGCGGCCATTCCATCAGGCGGGCGAGATCGTCCAATTTTTCGTCTTCAAGCTGTTTCTGTAATTTGATTGCCAGACGCCAGGACATGTCCGCGTCTTCGGCGGCATAAACCGTGGCATCCTTAATAGTGACCTGGTCAAAGGTCGTCTGAGTTTTGCCGGTGCCGATCATCTCGCTGATCGGAATCATCTCAATACCCAGTTCGCTGTAAGCCAGGTCGTCCAGCGATTGCGAGCGGCCGGCGGAATTTATCAAAAATGCCGCGATCATAGTATCAAAGGCAACTGTGCCGATATGAACGCCGTATTTTGCCAGCATCGAGACGTCATATTTGATGTTGTGGCCGTAAACTCCCTTGTCTTTGTCCTCAAGAACCGGCTTCAGGCGGTCCAGCACCAGCTGGCGATCAAGTTGTGCCCCCTCTGCATGACCGACGGGAATATAGAACGCCACACCGTCTTCCCAGGAAAACGATAACCCCACGAGCTCGGCTACGCTCACGTCCACCGACGTCGTCTCAGTATCAAAGGCAAAGTTTGATTGGGCCTCCAGCCTATCCATAAAGGCATTAAACTCGGGCGGCGTCGTTATGGCCTGATACCTCACCGTCTCCAAATGCTTGCGCGAGGGCGGCGTTGCAGCATTGCCGGGTGCCGCATCACTCTGGGCGAAGAGCGTCAACGGTCCGGCAGGTTCGGCCCCAGCTGGCGCATCGCTCATTTGGGGCGGCAGTTTGGCCAGCAGACTGCGGAATTCCAACCGATGGAACAAAGCCGTAACGTGCTCGCGGTCGTAATGGCCGACCCGTGCCGCTTTTAGATCCAACTCCACTGGGGCGTCCAGCACTATAACCGACAACTTCCGGCTCAAGTAGGCCATTTCACGGTTATCACGCAGCTTCTCGCCGGTTTTGCCAGGAATCTTATCAAGGTTCTCATAAATTCCGTCGAGCGTAGTGAACTCGGCGATCAATTTGCGTGCGCCCACGTCGCCAATGCCGGCTACGCCGGGAATATTATCACTCGGGTCGCCCACCAGCGCCTTGTAGTCGATGAACTGCGCCGGGGTCATGCCGTAACGTTCCTGCATCTTAGCCAAGTCGTAGCGGGTGGGCTCCGATCCACGCGGATTGAACATGTCGACCACGGTACGGTTGTCGATGAGCTGGAGCTGGTCCTTATCGCCGGTCGCAATGACGATGTCCAGGTCGCCGCGCTCTTCGGCCATCCGAGCCAGGGTTCCAATGATGTCATCGGCCTCGTAGTTTTGCAGCTCAATCCACGGCAGGTGCAGCGCGTCCACCAGTTCATGGGTGGCGGGAATTTGGGCGTACAGATCGTCGGGTTGCTTAATGCGATGAGCCTTGTAAGCCGGGTACATCTCATTGCGGAAGGTCTTGGACGATTTATCCCAGGCCACGATGGCATAGGTGGGCTTGAGCTCGTTTAAGACCTTTAATACGATGTTGGCAAAGCCCAAGACCGCGTTGGTAGGGACGCCGTCGCGGGTAGATAAGTGCGGAATAGCATGGTAGCCGCGGTGAAACACAGCGCTGCCGTCAATGAGTACGATAAGAGGCTTTTTGTTCATAGGGTTATTGTACAGGTTTGCAGGTTTAAACGGGAACACCCCTGCCTTGGCCAAGGCAGGGGTGTTATCCGGATAGCTGGGATAGCCATCCAAGATGTATGCGAGCTGCAGCTCGCACAGGGTTAAGTGGGCGTCGCGACACGAGATGGACGGTGTACACGCCCAAGATAAATCGCGAAAGACGCGGCCGAACGGTGGAAGCCGACTAGTACGGCTAAGCCGGAACGGGGTCTAAGACACCGGGTGGAACAGGTGCTCACGAAGCGCCAAATTGGCGCGAACGTCAGGTGCAATCAAGCAATGCGGTTACGCCAAGGTTAAAGGTTCATGATTGAACCCGCCCTTTCGTACCGCAGACAACAAGATGTGAGAGGTGAAAGGGCAGGAGATCCGCCGATACGTTTCCGTATCAGCTAAGCTCAAACCACATCGCGGTTCACATATTGCTTCTAGTACCAGCCGGTGGCCTGGCTGTGTCCCCAGGCGCCGCACGGGCTGCCATACCGGGCGTGGATGTATCCCATCATCCACTCAAGCTGGGTTCGGGCGCTGTCGCGCCAGTTGGAACCTGCCGATGCCATTTTACCGCCCGGAAGGGATTGCGGAATACCATAGGCCCCGCTGCCGGAGTTGGTGGCGTGGACATTCCAGCCGCTCTCGCGGTTGATGAGCGAGTTGAGGCAGCTCCACTGGCTGCTCCAGCCACGACCTACGAGCAGCTGCCTGGCTATTACCTGAGGGCTGCCATTTACGGCAATGGGCTGTCTGACGACAATATGCGCCACGGAAGACCGTTTCGGCTGGGTTTGGGCCGTGGGGGCTTTGGCAACCTGACCGTTGGTTGGAACACGCAATTTCTGCCCGATGAAGATCAGGTCCGGGTTCTTGATCGTGTCGGTATTTGCAACGGCCAACGGATGCCACGATCTGAGATGGTGGTCGACGGCAATCTGGGACAGCGTGTCGCCGCCCTTAACCGTGTAGCGCCCGACGACCTTAGTCGCCTTGGAACCGTCAGCCTGCCTGCGAGAGGACTCGATGGCGGGACGGATTTCCGAGCGGCTGACTACTACGCTAGGAGGTACAGTTTGCCTGAAATTGCTCGCCATAGCAGCCGGCTCAGGCTTGAATGACTCTCCCTTGTACGCCGTTGGCGTGCCGATGATGAAAGCCATCGCCATCAGAGCAAGTACGATAACTGCTGAAATCGCTTCTAAAATCCTAAAACGTCGCACGATTCGGTCTCCTAACGGGATCGATGGTGCAGAAGATTTACATGAGTTCACCTTAAGGTACATCCCGGGCTGCTTGTGGCGGCCTCGTGTTGGGAATCAAATATATTAGCACCTTGAAATGCGTTGTCAACCCAATGCGACGCATGACAAAGCCCGGACATACCAACAGTAATGTTGATACGTCCGGGCTGCTAAGCGTGGACAAACTGCGGCATTGCCAGGCCATAAACTCGCTGGCCCCATTGGCTGCCCTGCCCCACCTTGCCGGTCAACATGTGCTTCACGCACAGCTGCGTGAGATGTTCAAGCGTTTCGCGGCTAGTGGTGTTGTTGAGGATGGCATGGGCGTGACCGAGTGCGTGGCGAAGATTACGCTCATGGGGGTCATTGTGCTTGATAAACCCATGAAGCGGGTACTCCTTGTACCCCCACTCCAACATGTCCTTGTCTCCAAACTCCGAACGTGTCAGTCCATCGCGCTCGGTGTCGCGGGCACTACTCCACTCGTGGCGCCAATCAATGGGGGCATCCACGAACAACAGCAAGGCGCCACGCCCGAGTAGATGATCGATTTCAATCTGACGCCGCGGCCCGTCGATGACGTAGGGTCCCTGATCAGACTCGAGCCATGGATCCACAAAATAGCCGCCACCGTGCCTGCGAATCATCTCGGTGGCATAGGCACCTTGGCGATTGCGCTCGGGTGCGGTTTCGCCTAGCGTTGCGAGCTCAGCCCTCACGAGCGAGCCCGTGTCGATGATTGAGCCATAGCCGCATTCGACCAGTACTTTGCTAACCGTCCCTTTGCCGGCGACGGGCGGGCCGACCACAACCACGTCAGGTAGTTGTCTCATGATGCTCCAAACAGTAGGTACCAACGGATAGTTCCCTTACAGCCTATCTGATAACGCTATCTTTGCACAACTAAGAAGAGACCCCGGTCGGGTCTCTTCTTATCTATCCGAGTATTAGCTTGGACTTAGCGGAGGTAGTCCTTAAGCTTCTTGCTCTCGCGGTGCTTGCGCAGTTTCGCCAAGGCCTTGGCCTCAATCTGACGGATACGCTCACGAGTGACGCCGAACTCCTGGCCGACCTCTTCCAGGGTGTGGCTGCGGCCGTCTTCCAGGCCAAAGCGCATGCGCAGGATTTTCTGCTCGCGCGGGGTGAGCAGGGCCAGCACTTCGTTGACGTGCTCCTTGAGGAGCTGATGGGTCGCGGCCTCCAACGGCGTTGGAGCGTCTTCGTCGGCGATGAAGTCGCCCAGGGCGGAATCTTCTTCTTCGCCCACGGGTGCTTCCAACGAAACGATGTCCTGCTTGATCTTAAGGATGTGGTTGACCTTCTCGACGTCCATTTCCATTTCGGCGGCGATTTCTTCCGGCAGCGGCTCGCGGCCAAGTTCCTGGACCAGGCGGCGCTGGGTGCGGATGAGCTTGTTGATGGTCTCGACCATGTGTACCGGGATCCGTATGGTGCGGGCCTGGTCGGCAATGGCACGCGTAATGGCCTGACGGATCCACCAAGTGGCGTAAGTACTGAATTTGAAGCCTTTCTCGTAGTCGAACTTCTCGACGGCGCGAAGCAAGCCGGTGTTGCCTTCCTGGATGAGGTCCAACAGGTCGAGTCCCCGGCCAATGTATTTCTTGGCGATGGAAACCACCAGACGCATGTTGGCCTCGGCCATGGCATCTTTGGCCGCTTTATCGCCCTGCTCGATGCGCTTGGCAAGGGCAACTTCCTGCTCGCTGGTGAGCAACGGGATCTTGCCGATTTCGCGCAGGTAGAGGCGGACGGAGTCGTCGGCGATATCCTTGATGTAATCGTCGCCGCCGGAGGTCGGCTCCTCATCATCCTTATCCCAAATAAGCGCGTCCTTCTGATCGGTTACTTCTACGCCCTGCTCGGTCAGAGCGGCATAAAGCTCGTCCAGTTCTTCCAGGTTCTCTTCGGCTTCGGGAATAACTCCGGCAATTTCCTGCTGGGTAACGAATCCCTGTTCCTTGCCCTTGGCAATCAGACGCTCGACTTCGGGTGAATAACTGGTTGAATTCTCTGCGGACTCTTCTTCTACGTGCTTTTTCGCCAAACTTAGTACTCCTAAATAAATCGATGATTACGATATTTAACTCGAAATCCAGCCTCGCATTCGCCCTCTTTAAAGGGTTAGCGTAGCCGGTTTATATTCAAATATTTATGTTTTGACCGTGATTTGCAGCCGCTTGTCAGTCGAATAGCTTCGATACTGTGGTCTGCAGGAGCGGTTTCAACACTTTAATGAATGACTGCCCCGTAACTGTTTGATGGTATGCTCGAAACTTACTTTTGTCAACCAATCATTCGGCGCTTTTGTTGAGAATTTCCTGATATTCCAGGCTCAGTTTCTTAATCAGTGCGTCATCTTTTTGTTGCTCGGCCTCGCGCAACCGGATGATGATTTCGTTCTGTAGGGCTTTATAGTGGTTTTTCAAAACCACGCTGGCCGTCTCAAAGGCTTGAAACGCCAGTTTGTCCTCTTCCATATGTCCGTACTCTTTTTCGGCAATCATCAGCAGTTCCTTGGCGTAATTGCCGTACTCGCTCATGTTTGATGCGATCATATCGCCGGAATCCTGGCTCTTGGAACAAAGCAAATCATATATTTCCTGCCGCGATTTCGCGGTAAAACAATCGACCGTCAAATCCTGCAGCGTCAATCTGGTCAGAGGGTAGGCCAAAGTAATAGCCAGAACGGCCTCTTCCTGTTGGACGCTCATGCTGGGTTTGCCTTGCGCCTGAATTTTAGCCCTTGGCGACGGTTCGTTGCTTTCGCTCACTGGACCGGGGCTGCCGGCCGGAGCATAGGCGGCCTTGTCCGTTTGGTTGATCTTGGCTTTGATGGCGTCTTCATCGATATCAAGTTTGCCCGCCAAGACCTTTACGTAGTGGTCCTGCTCAACCGGGTCGCCGAGGCGGCGAAGATTGGCCGCCAAACGGTCGGCGTACTGCCGCTTGCCGATTGAGGTCGTCAGGTCAAAATCGTGTTCAAAGCGGTCAATCAAATAGTCGATAATGTATTTGGCACTGGCAATCGCCTCACTCCAGGCCTGGGGACTCTGTTGGATCAGCTCGTCAGCGTCCTTGGCCCCCTGGACTTCGACCATTCTGAGCGTGAGTCCGAGCTTTTGGCCCAGCTCGATGGCCCGCTCGGTAGCGGCCAGTCCGGCGCGGTCCGAGTCGAAGGCGAGTTTAATGTTTTTGGTGAGCTTGCTGAGCGTGCGCAATTGGTCCAACGTCAAAGCCGTGCCCGACGTCGCTACTACCTGTAGCACACCTGCCTGATGGCTCGCCACCACGTCCATATTGCCCTCAACGAGGACGACCTCATCGCCGGCACGAATTGCTTCGCGGGCCAGATGGAGCCCAAAAATGGCGCTGGATTTGTCATACAACGGAGTTTGGGGGGTATTTAGGTATTTAGGGAGGCTGTCGTCCAATACCCGGGCGGTGAAGCCGATCGGCCGGCCGTCTCGGTCGCAAATAGTAAAGGTCAGCCGACCGCGGAACAGGTCATAAACGGTGTTCCGCCCCTCTTTTTGACCCGCCAGGCCGGCCTCCAGCATTTCTTCATGGCTGAAACCTTTTTTAGTCAGAAAGTCGGTCAGGGCGTTCCAAGAGTCCGGGGCATAGCCAATTTGAAAGGCTTTGACGGTTTCACGGTTGAGATGCCGCTTTTTGATGACGTACTCAAGCGCATTGGGATTCTGTACGAGCGAAGCCTGGAAATAACGGGCAGCCAGCTCCGTGGCCTCATAAATCCGCGTCCGGCGCCGGTTGAGGTCGGCGCTTTCACCCTTGCGGGCTTTAAGCTCGACTCCTGCCTGACGCGCCAGCTTTTCCAACGCCTCGCGGAACTCCAGCCCCTCCATCTTCATGACGAAGCTGAATATATCGCCGCCTTCATTACAACCGAAGCAGTGATATATCCCCCGCTCCGGGCTCACCATGAAGCTGGCGGATTTTTCCTGATGGAACGGACACGCCGCCTTCAGGTTCCGCCCGGATTGCTTGAGCGGAAGGTAATTTGCCACCACCTCCGTAATCTCCAGCCGGTTCTTGATTTCCGCCACTTCATCCATAGCCCGATTATACCCTTTATCTGAAAAGCGCGAACAAAATACGAAACTGTGCGGCATAACTAAGCCCTACCTGACGGTAGGGCTTCTTGGTTAGGAATTCTTTGAGAAATTGGGCGGGCGGGCATTACGTGTTTTTTCCATGCGTCGGGCACAGCTTGCCTGAACCGCCGCACGTATTGCAGGTGAACCTTGAAAGAAAGGATGTGGTATGACCCCATCCACCGCAATCAGGACATTTCTGAAGCCTCGTTTTGCAATGTCTGCATATGTCGGGCACGCCAAATCACTTCCAATTTGTGAGGATACAACGAGACGGTCTCGCAGGTTATTGTTATAGCAGATTTTATTGCTCGGGTAAACTACAATGCAGCCAATGCCGATGCATTTGCAGGCACGGATTGTGGTTACTAATCAACCTTACGTAAACAAAATAAGGCCCGCCTGGCGGCGGGCAGTGGATAAGGGATGTTGAGCCTGTGTGGCTAGAGTGACGAACTTGAGCGCCGAGAAACATTAACTTGCGCGGCGACCAACCCATTTGAACGGTGTACGCTCAATTGTGGCTAGCGCCGGGCCGCGAGCTGTGCCATCAAGAACGCCTTTGATGGTGTATTTGCCGTCGACCGTGCGGCCGGTGAAAACGACGATTTTGTTGTCGTTACCAGTGAAGGCTTGGCCAACCTGGATTAGGAGCTCCATATGGGGACCACGGCCGGTGCGGACAAAGCGGATAATTGAGTTGCGACGCCCGCTGGCATTCAATACATCTCTATGCGTGGGGCCGCTCCATTGCGATTGCATGGCGTGCTGACTGATACGGGCGTTTTTGGACATGTGCGACTCCCTTCACCTGATGTAATGCGGAGTATTATGACAATAATACTGCTTACGCTTAAAGCATTACAAGTGAAAAGCTATTTGAGTCCGTCAGGGAAGTTGGTCCAGCCAAGATCCGGCTTGAAACGCTTAATAATAGCTGCCGTCTGACCGACCGTTGCTTCAGCCAGCGTACGATCACTGGCGAAGCCGCGCATCTGCCCGTAACTATGGCCGTCGATGCCGTAAGTCGCGACGCATCCGGTTTTTTCGGCCAGTTCCTTCATGGCGGGCGCGGCGCGGACGGCGTCGCCGTTGCCAGGCTTACCCATGATTTCGATGCCATCCAGCCGGCCGTCACTCAGCATGCCCTCAACCATCTCCAGGCTCATCGAGTCTTTGATAGTAAACCAGTGGGCCAAGATTGCGATACCTCCGGCGTCTCGGATCAGCTTTACAGCGCTGTCCATATCAACCCAATACAAGTAGTCGACATACACGTCGCCGATGTAGGCCTCGGGAGCCAGGAACAGCCGGAACGGGTAGTCGCTGCGGTCGCGCTCCAGCAGGCGCATATACTGCATCGCCACTCCGGCGTCGTCGCGTGCTGCAACCTCCATTTCGTCCTTGATACGGTCGATTACCTCCTCGTTTTCAGGGTGGGCAAAGATAGCCTGGGCAATATGCCGCCGACCGACGTTTTCGCCGCTGGACTCGTGCAGGCAATCCTCGACCGATATCGTCAGGCCGATTCGCTGCAGGTTTTTCACCATCAACTCCATGCGTTCCGTCCGGGCTGTGTTTGCCTTGCGGCAATGCTCGAGCAAAGCTTCGTTGTCAGGATCGGTAAACAATCCCAGGATGTGCAGCGACCCCGTGGGTTCGCCCCCAAGTTCCTTGGGCAGACCGCTGGAAATCTCGCAGCCTAACAGCCACTTTACCGGGCCTTCGTAGAAGGCCAACTGGTTGAGCGCCTTCTCGTCGGGCAGCGAATCGTGGTCGGTAAAAGCCACGGTTCCAAAACCCAGGTCCTTGGCCGTTTCCAGCACCTCCAAGTAGGTTTGGGAGCCATCCGAGGCCAAAGTGTGGTTGTGTAACGATTCGTACATTAGAGATTACCTATGATTAGTGCTGGTTTAAAACGGTCGATTAGCGCCTGGAACTGCCCGACGGTGCTGCCGGCGAGGCCGCTGTCCAGAAAAACTTGAAAATCGTCCGGGTAGTGGCCGTCGATTCCTATGACTGTGGCGCAGCCAAGGCGGGCGGCCAAGGCGGCCAAATATTGATGTTGCGCGGAATAATCCGCCGTCCCGATCTGGCGGTTATATACGGCGGTCTCAATACCGTCGATGCGGCCGTCCGAGATAACCGTGCTCAGTGCGGCGCGGGGGAACTGGTCTTCATGGAAGTACCAATGCGCCAACACGGCGATGCCGCCAGCTCCACGGATTAGTCGCACGGCATCGTCAAAGTCTACCATGCCGCTTCCGAGCGTGTCCTCGGGCATGGGCTTGAAGGAGCTGCCCTTCATGAATAAAGCGTACGGATACTGCACCGGGCCGCGGTCCATCATGACGGCGTAATCGCGGGCAAGGTCGGTATCGGTTTTGGACGCCGCCTCAAATTCGCTTCTTAGCACATCAATGCGATTCAAGTTCGCCGGCTTAAGTTTAAGAGCCGTAACCACATGGTGCGATCCCGGCGCGCCAATACCGGCGACCGCCAGACAATCCTCAACAGTGAGGTCAAACCCCAGAGATTGAATATGTTTTACCTGCCGCCCCAGCCGCACAATCCGGCTTGAACCCAGCTTCGCGAGGTATTCCCGCAGCTGCGAGTTCTGTGGGTCACAGAAGTACCCCAAAACATGCAGATTGCCTTCGTCGGTGCCTCCCAGCTCGGTCGGTAAACCGCATGACAATTCAATGCCCAGGGTCCAGGTTACCGGGCCGTCATAGCCTTTGAGCTGCCCCATGATGGCATCATCCGGAAAGACATCGTGGTCGGTAAAAGCTATGACCTTGAAACCGGCCTCGTGGGCAGATTCCAAGACCTCAAGATGGGATTGCAGGCCATCGGAAATAACCGTGTGGTTGTGCATCGACTCGTACATGGGCTACTTTCGGTTATTTACTGGGTGGACAAACTTAAGCCCCGACCAATCGGAAGTGAGACTAGCGACCCTGACGTCGACAAGACCGGCCTTGAGCCCGAATTCCCGGATCAGATTTTCGCTTAGGCCATGATTAATGGGTGAAGTGCGTTTGGTCCAGGCGAGCCACAGCATGCCGCCCGAGTGAAGGTGCCGTACCAAATTCGGCAAGACCGCCTCCAACTGCTCACGGCTGGTAATGAACATGATGATGAAATCAAACGGCACGCCGACCACGCGGGTAAGCGTGTTGAGATCGGCTACATCGCCCAGGTCATCGCGCACCGATTCGGGTAACCGAACGATTGCACTGCGCTGCCCCACTTTAAGGCCCAATTTATCGCGCAAAGTTTTATCAGAGTATCCTGCCATGCCCACCATCGTATCATTTTCATCGCCTGCGTGTATCTAATGAATCGTCTAATTAGGGACGTTTGGCGATGAGTCCCGCGCGATGAACATGGCGGGCGTCCAAATCAAAGGGCGCGGCCAGCTGCTCTTCTTCGGCTATCAGCTCCCATTCTTTGTAGTACCCCGGCAAAATGCCGCTCCCAAACAGCTTGGGGCGCTCGCCGGAATCGTCGTTTTCTGCTGATATCAGCAGGACGTTGAGGCCGCCCGGTTTGGTAATGCTCTGCATCATGCGGATGGTTTCGGCAATCGTCTCACGATCAAACAGGTGAACCATCGCCGAACCCAGCACCAGATCATAGGTAGTTTCCGGCTTGAATTCGGAGGTGTCTGCCTGCAGGACTGCGACGTCCAGGCCGGCATGGTGGGCGGCAAAGCTCAATACTTCCATGTTGCTCAAATTTGAGTCGACGGCCGTTACTTTAAAGCCATTGGCTGCCAGATACAGGCTGTTTCGGCCACTTGAAGCTCCCAAGTGAAGTGCCGTTCCGCCGCTAGAATGCTTCACTGCCTCCACCAGGAGGGCCGATGGATTGATACCGGGAAGTTCTAAAGGTTTTCTCATGAACCTATCGTAACAGATAGAAATTATCTGATGACAAGAGCGTACGAATGGTCGATAAGCTCACGAACAAGGCCGTCCGGAAGGTTTCCGACCAAACTAAGAGTATTCCAATGCTGCTTATTCAAATGATATCCCGGGGTAATTTCGGGATGGTCCTGCCGCAGTATGATGGCACGCGTGGGATCGCATTTAAGGCTCAGCGTGGGCGGTTCGTCGGCGGCCGGCGCCAACGCGAACATCTTGCCGCGGACTTTGAAGACCGTAACATTTGGTCCGAACGGATAGGTTTCTTCGGTATGAGTTTTACTCAGGCAGTATTCGGCGACATTCACGTCTTATTTGTCCTTTTTGGGATCAAATTTTAAAGCCACTGAGTTGACGCAGTAACGCTGTCCGCCCTTGTCGATGGGGCCATCCGGGAACAAGTGTCCTAGATGCCCGCCGCAATTGGAGCAGGTCACTTCGGTGCGCCGCATACCCATGGAATTGTCCTCGCGGAGATCGACGTGCCCGGCGGCCGCCACGTCATAAAAGCTCGGCCAACCGGAACCGCTGTCGAATTTCTCGCTGGAGCGGAACAGCTCTTGGCCGCAGGCGGCGCATTCGTAAACACCCTCTTCATGATTGCTGACGTATTCACCCATGAACGGCATATCGGTCCCCTTTTCCCGGAGAACTCGGTACTGCTCCGGCGTCAGTTTTGTTTTCCAAAATTCTTCGGGCTTGGATTTCATCTCTTCGCTCATTGGTAAGCTGCCCCATTATCAGATCTAATTATATCTCGATGGCGTCCGATGCTACAGCATAACAAGAAACACCCCACGGCGGTGGGGTGTTTCTTTTGGCGGAGGGAGAGAGATTCGAACTCTCGAGGGCTTGCACCCAACCCGCTTTCCAAGCGAGCGCCATAGGCCACTAGGCGACCCCTCCGTAACCGGAACTTGGTCATTATACGTTATTGGTGCCGGTTAGTTCAAAATATCCTCTTGACAGCTTTAAAGTAATGCCCTATAGTGTTATAACATCTAAAGCAAGCTATGGTATCGAACCCTCTCCCGTTTCGGCGCCCGGTATAACCTAACTCCGGCCCAAAACGGGAGTTTTGTGTTCAAACCGAAGTGCTTCTCAAGATGTTTAGACATGAATCCGCCAGTGTTGACTGGAAAGTACCAATGTGTCAAAATTATGTTTTGTTATTATCTCGTATTTGCTTACGGCAATCACGAGGGGGTAACTGTTAACACAGCCATATCTTCGGGCTAGCATCCTACTGCTAAGCAGGCGACTTCTTCGCCAAGCTCTTTGACAGAAAGGTAGATCATGCCTCGCTATGGCGAATCAGATCGTCCAGGCAGTTCTAGCACAGCAAGTATCGTCGGAATGGCGGTCATCGCCCTCCTCGTCTTCGGTGTCATCGGCGGCATTGCTGCCTGGATGCAATTCGACAAGACGGATGGCGGACAGATAGCCGTCGTACGTAACGGCGGCCCATTCGACAACAACAACATCCGCCAGGTCATACAGCCCGCCTCCAGTCTCACCTGGACAGGGTGGTGGTCCTCGATTCACAAGTACCCCGCCCAACAGCGTTTCTACACCATTACCGCTGACCCCAAAGCCGGCGACAAGACCGGAGTCGATGTTGAGCTAATCCCGACATCTGATGGGGTTGAAGTAGGCATCGAAGCGACAGTCTATTTCACGCTCACTCGAGACAATACTGCCCTCAAGCAGTTTGACAATAAGTACGGAACACGTACCTACAAGATGACGACTGGCGCAGACGCGACGGTGGAGTATAAGTACGCTTGGGAAGACGAGGCCGGTTTCTCCGCGTTCCTCGATCAAATCTTACGACCGGTCATCAGCAACGATCTTCGTCAACAGATCGGTAGTATACCCTGCGCCGAGCTCCAGGCCTCTTGTGCGCTCATCCAATCTGGCAAAAAAGCCGATGCAAATGTAGCTACAGCTGGAAAAAGCAATTTCAACATTGCCAAGATACAGGACGGTGTGAACACATCCCTCAAAGATGATTTCAATGCCACCTTGGGCGGTCCGTTCATCACCGATGTTCGGTTCAATCTGGCCAAGATTACCCTGCCCGCCACAGTGCAGAATAAAATCAACGATGCCCAGGGCGAGTTCGCGGCCGTTGCTGGATCACTGGCAAAGGTTCAGCAAGCAAAGGCAGACGCCGATGCCAACGCCGAACGTCAGAGAGGCTACAAGAACTGCCCTGCCTGTGTCACCATCGACACGCTGAAGGCAATCCCGCCGAGTGTCACTACGTTCGCACCTGGAGCCGGCTTCGGCATAACCGCAAAGTGAGGTGAGACATGAAGGAAGTCGTAGGTCTGTTCGTTTTTGCCTGCATGGCTGGGGCGATCATCCTGACGTTCCTCTTGCTGACAAAGCGGATCGACTCTATGGTGCTTAACCGCCGGCTACGGCGCTCCAAGTGGCGCCGATCGGAGTTCGTCGATGACGAGGGCAACACCCATGTCATTCTTCGGCGGAGCGTCCTCAACGGCGGCGCGGAATTGCTCGCAGATCCGGACAGGGAAGTCGCCGTCATCGGTGATGATGATCCGGAAGCCCGAAGAAAGCTTGCGGAAGCGCGGCTCGAAGCCGACCTTCAAGTCGGCCAGACCAACTACCGCTTGCCCACTTAGCCGAGCAACACCTGCTCAGCCCAACCTTCCCTCATTGCGGAAGGTTGGGCACCAACCCGAGTTCTCAATTACTCATTGAGCCATCAGGTTGATATAATTAGCCCATGGATATCACCCGCTGCCCCTGGCCCGGCGACGACCCGCTCTACATCCGCTACCACGATGAGGAATGGGGCGTCCCAACGCATGATGACCGCGAGCTGTTTGAGCTACTCGTCCTAGAGGGCGCCCAGGCAGGCTTGAGCTGGCTTACCGTCCTGCGCAAGCGGGAGGCTTACCGTGAGGCCTACCGTGGGTTTGACCCGGCAATCGTAGCCAATTTTGACGAAACGGACTTCGAACGTTTGATGGGTAATTCCGGAATCATCCGCAACCGGGCTAAAATCAGGTCTTCTATTAACAACGCCCGCGGTTTTTTGGCTGTGCAGCAGGAGTTTGGGAGCTTTGACCGATATCAATGGGGGTTCGCCGACAATACGCCGATATTGAATCATTTTGAGCACGACAGTGATGTGCCGGCCACAACACCTTTGGCCGAAGTCATCAGCGCCGATTTAAAGAAACGGGGGTTTGGGTTTGTGGGGCCCACTATCGTTTATGCCCATATGCAATCGGCGGGGCTGGTGAACGATCATCTTGTTTCGTGTTTCCGGTACCCTTTAAGTGCTTCCTTATAAGGTTTCTTGGGCATTTTATCGATTGGGCTGGCGGTTGATTAATGTCCCCCTTTTTCTCCCTTCTTTGCGGAACTCATTTATCCGATTATAGTCCACTGGACTATAACATTGTGGCTTTTTTATAGTCCACTGGACTATAATTAGCATATGAAACAACTCTCCCCGGACGATGCGCCTACACTGACACAACTAGACACCCTCACTTTAATAGCCCTATGTAAAACCCCCATGCACGGATATGGGATTGCCGTGCAAATCAATATAGACACCGGCTACAGTCATATACAGGCATCCTCCGTCTACAAGACGTTAAACCGACTGAGAGAATACGGATATGTCCAGGAATGCGATATCAAACCAGGTACCGCCTCACCCTTCCAACGCAAAATATTCGACTTAACTATCGCAGGTACGAGCGTATTGGAACTTGCCTGCAGTGAGCAGATCAACCAGGCAAACCTTGGGCTGCATCGCCTCCTGTTCAATCGCAACGCACGGCGCTAACTGCTACAATCTAAGCATGAACGTTATTGAACTACGCCAAATTGGCAAAACCTTTACCGACCGGGCCGAACCGACCGTCGCTCTGGAAAACATTAATTTCACCATCACCGCCGGTGAATTCGTCGCCATTATCGGGCCGTCCGGTTCGGGCAAGTCAACCCTGATGAACCTGCTGGGCCTGCTTGATACTCCCACGTCCGGCGAGTACCTGCTGGACGGCCAGCCAGTCGGAAGCTACAAGGATCACGTCCTGGCCGCCCTGCGCCGTGACAAAATCGGCTTTGTCTTCCAGAGTTTCAACCTGCTGCCACGACTCAACGTCCTCCAAAACGTTGAACTGCCGATGATCTACTCCGGGCAGCGCCGCAAGAACCGCCGTGAACGCGCCCTGGAACTGCTCGAACTGGTCGGCCTCAAGGACCGCGCGGGCTACCGGCCCAACCAGATCTCCGGCGGTCAGACGCAGCGCGTCGCCATCGCCCGGGCCCTCGCCAACAACCCCAGCCTCCTGCTGGCCGACGAGCCCACCGGCAATCTGGATACCAAAAGCTCCGGCGCCATCATCGACGAACTGCGCCGCCTCAACCGGGAACAAGGCACGACCATCGTCATCGTCACCCACAACCCGGAAATCGCCAACCAAACCGACCGGACCATAACCGTGCGCGACGGCGGCATCGTCAGCGACGAGTCCCATAAAATAACCGCCGCTGGAGGTGCCGTTAAATGATGTGGGAAAATATCAAGATGGCGTTCTCGAGCCTGCGTAACTCCAAGGTGCGCTCGTTCCTGACGATGCTCGGCATCATCATCGGCGTAGCGTCGGTGGTAGCCATCACCGCCATCGGCCAGGGCGTTAAGGATTCAATTACCAAACAGGTTTCCGGCCTCGGCTCCAACGTCCTGACCATAACTTCCGGCCAGGCCCAAACGTCGGGCAAAGGTGGGGCCAACTTTGCAGCCGCCCTGGGCACCTCAACGCTTACCGCCGCCGACGTCGCCACTATCGGTAAGCTTAAACACATTTCCGGCGCCAGCTCCATTAGCCTCCTGTCAGGAATCCTGGCCCATGGCACGGCAATTTCCAGCGATTCCCTAATCGTCTCAACCACCCCGGAATTCGCCAAAATTATTGACCAGCCCTTAGCGGATGGCCGCTTCCTGGCCGATGCCGATCTGAACGCCAAGGTCATCGTCCTCGGAGACAAAACTAAGACCGATTTGTTCGGGACCAGCGAGGCCGTCGGTCGGGCCGTCACTTTCCGCGGCACGCCGCTGACGGTCATCGGCGTAGTTAAGAAAAAAGACACCGGCGGCACCATCGGCGCTTCGCAGGACGCCATCTCCTACCTGTCCAAAGGAACCGCCAAGGCCCTCACCGGCACCGACCCCTCCATCTTGCGCATCTACGCCAAAGTCGATTCCGCGACCAATGTTGACCCGACCGTCGGCCAGATCAAAGGCGCCGTCAAGAAGAACCACGGCGGCCAGAGCGACTTCAATGTCCAAACCCAGGCTGACCTCCTCGCCACCTTCAATACCATCCTGAACCTGCTCACTACCTTCATCGCCGCCATCGCTTCAATTTCGCTGCTGGTCGGCGGTATAGGCATCATGAACATCATGCTGGTAAACGTAACGGAGCGGACCCGCGAAATCGGACTCCGCAAAGCGCTGGGAGCCTCAAGCTCCACCGTACTCAGCCAGTTCCTCATTGAGGCGGTGGTTATCAGCATTATCGGCGGCGCGCTGGGAATCGTTGCCGCCGTAGGCATGGCTACCGGAGCCGGGAAGCTGGCCGGTATCACGCCCGCGTTCACCCTGAACTCCATCCTGATTGCCGTCGGAGTATCGGCTGGCGTGGGAATCGTCTTTGGCATTGCCCCTGCCATCAAGGCGGCTCGCAAACGGCCGATCCAGGCACTTAAGGCAGAATAAGCACCTCACAATCAAAAAGACCCCCTGCAACGGGGGTCTTTTTGATTAGTTCGGCTAGGCCAGTTCGGCCTTCAGCTTCTCAACCAGTCCTACCGGTGTAGGATCGGTGCCGTTCAGGAAAGCCAGGTAAGTGGCAACGTATTCGCCCAAGCCGATGGTCCACACCAGCTGTCGGAGCTTAGTGTCGCCGGAGGCGTGAACCTCGATCGGAGAAAATGATGCCGAGAGAAGGCGGTTGGTGATATCAAAGCGTTTGGTAATCTGGGCATTGTCCAGATCGCTGCGCAGCTCAATTACCTTGAGGCCGCTAGATTGCGGGAATTGCCAGCCGATGAACTCGTTGTGGTTCATTTCGGGAAAGTAATTATAAAAGGCGATGTTCTTGGCGTTTTCATTGAAGGCGATTTTCCATTTCATGGCCGCAAAACCAAGCGTTGGTCCGGCGTAAACCACCGCCACGTGTCCGACCAGAGCCTGCGCTACTTGTTTCGCATGGTTGTCGGTGGAAGGGACGCCGGGCCCCCAGGAACTCAGTTGCCCGCTCAGCCACTCGCCAGAAGCCTCAAGCTCATCCAGAATGCCTTCCGCCAGTCCGATCGACTCAATCACCGTAGTAATTGCACGGACAGCGTAGAGGACCGCAAAACGGGGCTGGAGGCCGCCCGGGAGCACAAAATGCGGGTACTTCATTGTTTTGGCGGTCTCAAGCAGCGCTCCGCCGGCCGTTATCACGACTATTCGGGCCTTTTTGGCACTCGCATCACTAATGGCGGCCAAGGTTTCTTCGGTGTTCCCGGAATAACTGGATGCAATCACCAGCGCGTCGGGTCCGACGAACGCCGGCAAAGCGTAATCACGCACAACTATGAACGGCACAGTGAGACGGTCGGCGAGCCAAGTCTTGATAAATTCCGCACCTTGGGCAGATCCACCCATGCCGGTTAGCACGATACTGGTAACCCCGGGCATTTCGGCAAGCCCCTCAGGTACGGGGAAATCATGGCCAAGCTGACCTGGGAGACCGGTTATTACCCCCAGCGCATCACTTTTATCATAGCGGGCAATCATATCAGGTTGGTCGAGCATCAGTTGTCTCCTATGGCAATGTTCCCATTATGGCATAAAGAGGCCCCCGAAACCGAAATTCCGGGGGTAGGTAATATGAGTGGCCGCCTGAAAGTCTCAGGCGGCCACTGGGTAGTTGGAATGTGCGGCAGGCGGCTAGCCACTCGCCAGAGGGTCTAAGGGGATGTTTCTCGAAGTCTGCCGGTCTCGTCGACGACGTTCGCGGCGAGAGCATGCAGCTTAGGGAGGTGCTCTCGTGCATGGTGAGCACAAAAGAGGAGCCCTCCGCCAGTCTTGAGATCAACTCGGACGTAAGCCTGAGCGCCGCAGCGATCGCAGCGGTCGGTGGCTTTGAGGGTGGGATGGAGTGCAAGTGCGGTTGTCATGGCTCGTTCCCTTCTAGAATCGGTTCAAGACAGGCCCTACTTGTGGCGAATCACCGCCCGATCAGCCGATTGATTTCGGCAATGGCTCTGGCTGCGTTGGAGGATGTTTGCCTCGCCCGCTCCGCCTCACCTGTGTTGATGCCATCAATTGGCGTGTCATCTCCCCCGCCGCGGCGGCGAATGCGTTTGGAAATTTGAATCCGTTGCTGTGGCATGACGTTCTCCGTTTCTATTTCCGTGAGGTAGATTGAAATAAAAAACCGACGCGTCCATCCATAGCATTACGCTAGGAATAGAGTCGTCGCCCGATTGGGGTTGCCCTTTTCTTTCCACGATTGAACTGTGAATTTCAAAGAGCGTACTTAGTACTTATGCCAAAAATACAGGCACGGCCATGCCGTGTCAATTGTAATTTTAGCTAAGTCCCCTATTGAAATGTTCGCGTGAGCACTTCAGAAGAGAGACAACGTATGCCTTGATGGATTGTAGATGCGGGTGGGCAGGCGACTCTCGTCGCCCGCCCGGTTGTGTTCCTGGGAACCGAAGCAGCCTGAGCTACTTCATGGCAGAGTCCTTCTTGGCGCCCTTCTTGCCATTCTTGGAGGATCCCTTGTCCGCCTTGACGACCGGTATGGTCTTCCTGGCGAACATCTCCTCCTTCTTGGCCATGGCGGTCGCGCTCTGCGCATCAGCGGTGGCCCGCTCATCAGATGTGAGTTCCCGACGAGTCTTGCCGTAACCGTTGTTGTCCACCTTCTTGGGGGCGGACCTGATGTCACGAACCGTTGCCTTACCGGTAGACAGGGTCGCCTGACCGCTGCCGTAAACGGTGTACATGATTGACGTGTGATCCTCTACCGTTGCCGGGTGTGGAGCGCTGGGCGTCACCACAGGCATCGATGGAGCATACCGGCGAGACTTCGCCACCCGCACGGGTGCGGGGCGCATGCCATTGAACTGTTCCACGGCACACTTGACGGCCTTGAAGTAGCTCTCCCGCAGCTGCCGATTCGCATCAGCAGGAACAGGCTGGACCAGCAGCTTACGCTGCCAGGTACGGAGCTCAGAGATGCGGCTCCTGTACTTGCCGAGGAAACTGTCGACGATTGCGATGACCTTGTCACGGTCGTCCCACGGCTTGACCTCGCGATGAGGCTGAGGAGTGGGCTTCTTGGTTGTGGGGACACTCATGACAAGGGCCGGTCGCTTGGGCTTGTGAGAGAACATAGAGGGACTAGCGCTGGCAATGCTCATGATGTGCCCCTTCCGGGCGTTGAGAGAGTCTCAGGTTGAGCCACTCTGCGTCAGACCGCTTAATTTTGAGCGGCCCGACGCAGAGTGCCTCGGGGAAATTGGTTGCATATGTTGTCAAGGTATTCCCTGTATTGGAAGGGAATATAACATAGTAGCATAAGTATAATGTTTTGTCAACCCTATATATCAGAAAACGCCCGTTAAGGCGTTGGGATAATTGCGGGTTGGGACAGATTAGCAAGTCGTTTTGGGCGGGGATGTGGAGGGCGGCTTATGCAGCTGCGCTCAACACATCCCCGCCCCTGCGGCAAAACAGTTATACAAACCATATTCAGTTGTATATTCAGTTGTATACCAGTGTGGCGCGCGGTGTAGGATGAAAGACCCCGGACAATATTCCCCTAAGGGTAAAGTCGTTGGTCAACGTTACCGCCATTCCACGAATGCCATTCGTTACTAGCGTTACCCGGAGGTCCCGATAGAAGTCCGCTGGCTGCGGGTTCGGCCGTCATGGCCTGGTTTAATGTCTCGTTGAACGGGATGACCGAGCTTTGTACATTAAGGCTTTGCAGCCCGCCTGTGCAGGGTCACTGAATTAACAGATCCGTTTCAACAAGAGCAGCTCCCTTAAAAGGGGCTATGTATAGGACGAGCAATCGTCTTCGTCTAATTGCCGAGGACGTAAGTCGCGCGTGAGCAGTCTTTGAAAAAACCGCGCATGGTGTATCACTACTCCCATCGAATCGTTGTTTTCTTCAGTGAGGAGCGTAGCGCCCATCACCCTATCAGACAACTACGGTAACTCCTGGCTGCCGAAGCGAGCCATATGCACCGATCCTTTCGATAGTCGCCTCGTTAGAGGCTTTCGTTTTCCTTGAGTGGGCGGGTCCGCTACCACATGCCGCGACCCCGCTCCAAGGTCTTTGGTTCTGACTTGCTAATCTGTCAATGGACTACCTCGAGGTTATCCTCAAAAAGTAGATGTGTCGAAGCGTAGCACTTGCGGTTACTAATGTCAATACTAATTATCAACCCAACGCCTGAAATGTGCTAAATGGCCATTTGAAGGCGGGCCGCCTGCGCCAAGGCTACGCGCATTTCACGCCGCAAGGAATCCAGACCGTGGCGAGTCAGCCGGAAGCCTTCCATTGCGTCCCGCGGGACGTATATTTCCAGATGGCGGTGCCCTCTCATGCGCTCAACGATTGGAGCATAGCGACCCGTCTTGGCATCGATAGTTACCTCCTGGCCCTGCCACTCGGCCGTAAAGTCAAAACCATGCAAGTCTTCTTCGAGCGTGGCATAGCGGAGACCGGCCAGCTCCGGCATACCCATAAGGGCGGCGTGCAGGGCGATTTCCGAGGTAGCCCCGGTTACTTCCCCATCGGCCCAACGGTGATTGCCCAGGCTGGCCTGGGAGAGCCAGTCGACCAGTTGGTCGCGAGTAACGTCTTCGCGGTGAGACTCAATAAAGCTACGTACTGCGTGGTTGTACTCACACGCCGCATGGCGAAGGGTCTCGTAATGATTGCTTGTTTCAATACGTTGCTCATGATCAAGTCGCCCACCATGCAAGGCTTCCCTGTCAGAGTCTAAAAGAGTCTGCAACTTGGCATGCTGACCGGCATGAAGCAATAGTAATGCCAGTCTCGACATCGGCTCCATCCGGCTCCCGTTCGCATAAACTTCCTCAAGATAATTAACGGCTTCGGACTTGCCATACAGATGCGACTGGCTTGCCAGTTCTTCAAACAGGCTCGTGACCTGCACGGTGATGCCAGGTGTGGTTACTATCCCTTGGACCATCGTTTCAGGTGAACCGTTCTGAATGCTCATGAATTAGACCTGGTTACGGTTGTTATCCGCCAGTTGCTGGTATTGGTGTTCCGGTTCGGTTTCTGCAACTGTCGCGGCGTGTTCCGCAGCGAGGGACTGGGTGAGCTTATTTGCTGCCAAAAAGCCATCCGACGTCTCTGAAGAAATGCGTTCATTCATGAACATAGCCTAGCATTATTTAGATTAAGCGAGCAAAAGAAAAGGCCCGCCCCGGTAAGGAGGCGGGCGGGCGAATAAGTAAAGCGGTTAGTTAGCTACGCTGCGGCAAATACTTGGCAATGGCCTCCTTGAAGTGCGCAGACCGCTCGTCGCAGGAACTGGGACGAAGCGTTCGAGGGGTCTCCTCGTTGAGGTCGTAGCGAACGTTGAGCTCGATGAATTTTGCCAGAGGTCCGCCCGTAATTACGGCCTGCTGAAGCTTGAGTCGTAGCAGCTCGCACTCCGCGCGAGCCTTAAGGCGCAGCATTACGTACTGGATGGAATCGAGTCCCTCACCCATCGCTTCTTCTTCAAGAGGCCGGGGGGAGCCGGTAAACCGTGTTTGAAGTCGCTCTTGGTAGCCTGGCGACAGATTACCGAGAATGTTCAGTCTCACGGCCTCGCTTAGGATCTCTTTGCGCCGGACATCCATTTCCTTCATCGCTTCGGAAGTAACGGCCTCTGGCGGGGGGAATAGGACGCCGTCCCACTGCGGTTTGGAGATAACTAACTTGTTTGGATTCGGTTCGTGCTTGGCATGCTCGGCGATTCGTTTTTTCCGGGCGCTAGGCTCCCCTCTTACGAGGACGCCGTCCCGGACTCTGATTCTTCCCACGAGGGCTCCTGAGGTTTGAAGGAACAACGATGCTGTGATTATTGCACTTGCGCGACAGATATACAAAACGGTTACGCCAATAGAAAAAGGACCCCGCAGGGTCCCGTTTCATTGGCTGGACATTAACCTGGACTTAGTAGTCCATGCCCATGCCACCCGGCATGCCGCCGCCGGCGCCGGCCGCCTTGTCTTCGGGGATATCGACGATGAGCGAGCCCATGGTCATGGCCGTTCCGGCAATACTGACCGCGTTCTGGATTGCTTCACGGGTAACCTTGGCCGGGTCAACAATGCCCGCGTCCTTGAGGTTGACCATCTTTTCGGGCGAATTGACGTCAAAGCCGAATCCGGACTGCTTGGATGCCAGAACCTCGGCCAGATTGGCCTCGGCGTTTAGTCCGGCGTTCTTCATGAGCTGCTTGAACGGCTGGGCCAGGGCATTTTTAAGAATCAGCTGGCCTGCCGCGGCGGATCCGGCCACGGTGGTTGCCTCAACCTTGAGGTTCTTTGAGAGGTCTACCAGGATTACGCCGCCGCCCGGAACAATACCTTCGGCCACGGCGGCTTTGGTGGCGGCCACGGCGTCATCGACACGAAACTTCTTTTCTTCAATTTCGGTCTCGGTGGCACCGCCCACCTTGATGACGGCGACTTTGCCGGCCAGAGCCGACAGTCGCTTTTCCAGGTTCTCTTTTTCGTACTCGCTGGTGGCGTTGTCGGCCTGAGCCTTGATTTCTGAGATGCGGCTCTTAACGGCCTCTGGGTCGCCTTCGCCCTCGATGATGGTGGTGTCGTCCTTGGTGGAGATAATCTTCCTGGCCGAACCGAGCATGTCGACGGTAGCGTTCTCAAAGCTGTAGCCCTGCTCATCGCTGATGACCGTGGCCCCGGTTAAGGTAGCGATGTCCTGGAGGATGGCCTTGCGGCGGTCACCGAAAGCCGGGGCTTTAATGGCTAGCGCGTTGAAGACGCCCTTGAGGCGGTTTAAGACCAGTGTTGCCAAGGCTTCACCCTCGACGTCCTCGGCGATGATAACCATGTCCTTGCGGCCGCTCTGGGCGACCTTCTCGATGATGGGCAGGATTTCCTGGATGGAGCCGATTTTCTTGTCTGTCACCAGAATCAGCGGCTTCTCATAGCTAGCTTCCATGCGGGCCGGGTCGGTGACCATGTAGGTTGAGACGTAACCGCGGTCGATCTTGAAGCCTTCGACGATTTCCTTCTCCATGTCCAGCGTTTGGCTCTGTTCAACGGTCACTGTACCGTCTTCACCAACTGCTTCAATGACTTCGGCGATTAAGTTGCCGATTTCACTGTCGCCGGCGCTGACAGTGGCAACCTGGGCAATCTTGTCCTTGTTGCCGGCGACCTGGTCGGTCATGCCGGCGATGTCGCTCAGCACCTGCTCGGCGGCGCTGTCCAGGCCCTTTTTGAGGTCCATCGGATTGTGGCCGGCGGCAATCATCTTGTTGGCCTCATCGAGGATATGATAGGCCAGAACGGTTGAGGTAGTGGTGCCATCGCCGACGGTATCGTTGGTCTTTGAGGCGGCCTGCTTGATGAGCTCGCTGCCGACGTTGTAACCCAGGTTGGAGCCGTCTTTCTTGATCTCGATATCAACGGCCTTAGCCACGGTCACGCCGTCGTGGGAGATTGTCGGGGCGCCGTAGCTCTTTTGGATAACCACGTTGCGGCCCTTGGGTCCCATAGTTACCTTAACTGCGTCATACAGTTCTTTGGCCCCGCCTAAAACGGCAGCGCGGGCTTCGGCGTCGTATAAAATCTTCTTAGCCATAATGTCTCCTTAACCTTTCACCACTGCGAGGACGTCTTCCTCTTTTACGATCAAATAATCTTCACCGGCAACTTTCAGGCGGTTTGAGCTGTACTCCGATTCAGCGTGGACGATACGGTCGCCGACCTTAACTTCCTTAACGTCTTTACCAACTGCCAGAACTTCTGCCAGCTGCGGCTTTTCCTTGGCGTTTTCAGACAATAAAATACCCGATGCGGTCTTGGCTTCGGCCTCAACAGGCTTTGCGACAATTCGATCGGCTAATGGCTGTAACTGCATAGTTTCTCCTTGGATTAACATCACGAATCGCCACTCTTGTTAAAAAATGACGACCCTTATGTGTATATTTTAGCACTCAATAACGATGAGTGCTAGATTTTTGCGTGCGTATCCTAGGCCGATAACACGGCGTTAAGTTCGGCTAATTTCTCGGCGAGCATTGCCGGCGTACGCGCCTCGACGTTCAGGCGGAGTAAGGGCTCTGTATTGCTTCCCCGGACATTAAACCACCAATCGGGATAGTTGACCGTCAGCCCGTCGAGATCGTCCGGCGTTCCGTCGCTGTATTTCTCCCGCAGCTCCGCCAGCTTGGCAGCTTTATCTTCTATCTCAAAATTAATTTCTGCCGAGCGGGCATATCGACTGCTGTATTCACCGACGAGCTCGGATAACTTTTTACCGGAATTACTTAACACCTGAATGGCCACCAAAGCACCGATGAGACCGGAGTCGGCATACCAATTGTCGCGGAAGTAGAAATGCCCGGAGAACTCGCCGCCAAAGGGGGCATCGTACTGCCGCATGGCCTGTTTGATTAACGAATGACCAACCCGACTACGCACGCCCTTGCCACCATTTTCCGCAATAATTTCCTCAACCAGGCGCGAATTGCGCGCGTCGTAAATAATATTCGAGCCGGGGAATTTCTGCAGGAAATACTGGGCCATCATGGCCGACATGATGTGCCCGGGAACGGTTCGGCCCAGCTCATCGACCAAAAACGCCCGGTCGCCGTCGCCGTCGAAAGCCACACCAAAGTCCAGGTGGTCTTCCTTGACCTTGGCAATCAGAAAGCGGTTATTGGCGTCGATCAGCGGATTGGCAATGTGGTTCGGGAATGTCCCGTCGAGCTCAAAAAACAGCGGCTCAACTGTGACAGGCCATTTGCCTTCCAAGTGCGGAACCACCGCTCCGCCCATGCCGTTGCCGGCATCCACGGCGATGTGATAGGGCTTTAAGGCCGTCGTATCAATAAAACTTAGGGCATGCGTTACCCAGTCTTCCATGACGTCGCGTTCAGTGACCGTTCCCTCAGCTGACGACAGCTTGAAGCTGTCGGCTCTAATGGCGTCCCTTATTTCCGACAACCCCGATTCCAAACCGATGGCCCGGGCTCCTTCGCCGCATACCTTGATGCCGTTGTACTTGCCGGGATTGTGACTGGCCGTCACCATGGCACCGCCGGCAGCACCCAAGCTGCCGACAGCAAAATAAATCATGTCGCTGGCCACACAGCCGATATCAATGACGTCGCGGCCCTGCTGGGTCAGGCCCGACCGAACGGCGGCAGCGAGCTCCTCGGAATCGGGACGCATGTCGTAGCCGACGCAGACGGGGCCGGCAGTGGGCAGGTAATCGGCCAAACCCCGCCCGACAGCCTTCGCCACCTGATTAGTAAGTTGCGTCCCCACGAGACCGCGGATGTCATAAGCTTTAAAAATGGATTCGGTAATATTCATAAGCCTATCGTACCATTTTGCTCCGTCAGGTTATAATGTTTGGAGTTACCAAATCTGTTACGGGAGCCCCCTTTTGTACAACCAAGAATTACTTATGTGCCGGCCCGACTTCTTTCGGATCGCCTACCAGATCAATCCCTACATGCACACCTCGTCTCAGCCTGATCCCGAAAAACTAGCTCCCGAATACGCAGCTATCGTAGGAGCTCATGAGGCCCTCGGCCGCAAACTGCACTTCATCGAGCCCGATCCCGCCTGGCCGGACATGGTTTATACGGCCAATACCGCGCTTATCCGGGGCAAAAAAGCCGTGCTCGCCAACCTGCCCAAGGAACGCGCCGGCGAGGTGGAGCTGGCCGGAGCCTGGCTCCGGGCCCACGGCTTTGAGACCTTTACCTGCCCTGTTCTGTTCAGTGGCCAGGGCGACGCCCTGCCCACCGGAACGGGGGCGCTCATCAAAGGCCGCGGCTGGCGCAGCCACCCCGATTCCGATAAATTCGTCGCCGACACGCTGGGTTATGAAATCATTCCGGTGCAAAGCGTCAGCGGCCAGTGGTATGACATCGACCTCTCGATTGGCATAATCAAGCCCGGCGTCATTGCCGTCTGCCTGGCTACGCTCGACGACGAGAGCCAGCTCCTTCTGGCCGCGCGCCGCGACCTGCGGATTATCCCTGTCAGCCTGGAAGAGGCCCAAAAAGCCGCCTTGAACCTGGTTTCCGACGGTACCACGGTGATTATTACCTCGGGCGTCCCCGACATGGCCGAAGCCCTGCGGGCAGAAGGAATGATCGTGATCGAGCGGTCGATCGAACAGTTGTGGAAAGGTGGAGGCAGTATCCGCTGCACCACCTTGGCCCTCGATACGCTCTAGTTATTTTTTGGAAGCAGCGGCAATGGCCGCTTTGGCGGTGGCCGTCTCGTCCCAGGGAAATTCGCCGTCGGCCCGCTCGATGGTTTTTTCATGACCCTTGCCCAGCAAAATCACGGTGTCGCCCTGCTTGGCTTGGGCCACGGCAAAGTTGATGGCCTCCGTGCGGTCATGAACCAGAAATAAGTCCTTATCCCGAACCTTGCCCTGAGTCTCGGCCCCCTCGGCAATCTGGTTCATGATGCCGTCGCCGTCGATGTCGCGGTCGTCTTCCTCGGTCACCACCACGATATCGGCCCATTTGCCGGCGCTGGCCCCTTGTTTGGCGCGCTTGGCTTCATCACGGCGTCCGGCCGAGCCGAACATCACGATCAGGCGGCCCTTGGTGAGGTTGCGCATGCTGCTCAAAATCTTCTCGAAGCTGTCCGGCGTGTGGGCGAAATCCACGATAACTGAATAATCCTGACCCTCATCAAGGCTGTTCATGCGCCCTTCGACGGTTTTTAGAGCGCCGATGCCACGGGCGATTTGTTCCGTGCTCAAGCCGAGCGCCAGACCCACTCCCGCCGCCGCCAGCGAGTTTGACACGTTGAAGCTGCCCGGCAGGTTGGTCGTCAGTTCAAATTTCTTCTGGTCGCAGGTTACCGTAAAGGTGCTCCCTAACGGGGTACTTGTTACGTCGGTTGCCTTAAGGTCGGCTTGGCCCAAGCCGTAACGGATGACGTTGGGCATGCGGTTGGAAAAGTACGGCGCGCTCGGGTCGTCGGCGTTGACGATTCCACAACGCAGTCCCCGTTCGTTGCCGGCCGTGAGCTTGAATAAGCGTACTTTGGCATCACGATAGCGTTCGAATGTTTTGTGATAGTCCAAGTGCTCGTGGGTGACGTTCGTCATTACGGCCACATTGTACGGAACTCCCCAAATACGGTTTTGAGCCAAGGCATGACTCGTCGTTTCCAGCACCAGCCACTTGATACCCTCGCGCTTTAGCTCCTTGATGCGTCGGAGCATCGGACGCGTGGGCATGGTTGTCATGTGGACGTGATTGTCGTGCCAGTTTCCAGGTGTCCCGTATCCGATAGTGGTCATGAGGCCGGTTTTGATCCCGGCATCATTGAGCATGGTGTAGATAAACGTCGCGGTCGTCGTCTTGCCATCGGTGCCGGTAACCCCGATTACTTTCATCCCCCGGGCAGGAAACCCTTCCACGACATTCCACATGATGGCTTCGGCCAGGTGTCCGTACGGCTCGATATTTGCGAAGAACTGACGCGGAATGAGACGTTTGACGGCTTTGCGAAACATGATGATTCCTTTTGACTTGAATCCAGTATGCCACATGGGCTAGCAGTTAAGAACAATCCAGGCGACAGCTAATACGGCGGATTATAGTCAAGCGGAGTATAAAAAAGGGCATTAGTTATAGTCCAATGGACTATAATCCAATATTAGAACAACCTTGTTTACGGTCAGCTACTATTGACTGCCGCGTTTGTTAATATAAGAACTTTTCCGGCGACCGATTGGCAAGCTTACTGGCGGCGCGCTCGCCGATTCTGAGCCACAGGCCGTACTTGCGCGCATCGATTGGCACATCCCAGCAGCCAATAAACTCGGTAATTTCCGGATTAAACTTAGATTTGAAATCGTACAGGCCCTGGCGTGCGTTACCGATGCCGATTTCATCCGGATTAGGCACGCCCACCGTATCGTAGCTCGTAATTCCGCACTGCATCAGCCAGCGCATAGTTACCCACTGCATGGCGTAACTCGGCTGGAGCTCGCGTTTAATTGCAAAAGAACCACCATCCTTATACCAGGCGCGCGTACCAATGAAGGTGACGAACAATCCGGCTAAGACGTCGCCCTCGTGGGTCGCGAACAACAGCTGGCCCTGGCCAGCATCGATCTGGCTCTTCCAGTAGTCCTTGAAATAGGCGGCCGGCCGCAGGCCGTAATCGGCGCGGGCCTCGGTGGCTTTCATAAGCTGGAACATGGTTTCCAGGTTGGCAGCGGTAGCTTCGACCGGCTCTACCTGGACGCCGCCGGCTTCGGCTTTGCGGATATTACGTCGGGCGCTCTGGTTGAAGCTGGCGAGCACGCCTTCTTCGCCCGATGTCAGGTCGATGAATATCGTGGATTTGGACTGCAGGTCGCGGGCGCCCTTGACCAGACCAGCGGCAGTCATCTTTTTCCGGTCGACCGACGATTCCAGCACTTCGGGCTCAAGCTTCACAAACGCGGCGCCGGTGCCGGCAGCCTTGATCTGGGCGACGAGCTCGATCAAGTCGGACTGCTTGGAAACGCCCGGCCCCTTGGGGCAGTACCAGACCTCACCGAACAATGGGATGCGGCGGACCAAAAACTGGATTGCCACCTGGCGCCCGCCAACCGTCGCCACGTAGCGGCGAGGCTCCCAGCCCCAGCGGCCTTTGAAGTCACCCCAGGCAAGCGTCTGCAAAGCGTTGCCGCCGTCAGGATTGGCCGCGACCAGCTCGTCCCAACGGTTAATTTCGTCTTGCGAAGCAATTTTCATGTCCTCATTGTAGCGTAAACCCGATATAATACGGATATGAAAATCTACTCATGGAATGTCAACGGGATACGCGCGGTCTTGCGCAAGGAGGCTTTCAGCCCCTTTATTGAGGCCGAGCAGCCCGATATCTTGTGCCTGCAGGAAACCAAGGCCCAGCCTGAGGAAATCAACCTCGGCCTGGACAGCTACCACGTCTACGTCAACTCAGCCGAAAAAAAGGGCTACTCGGGTACGGCCATCTTGAGTAAAACCGAACCAATAGCCACCATCAATGGCCTGCCTGACGACATAAAGCTCAAATACGACATGACCGACAACGCCTACGGCGACCCCAATACCGAGGGCCGTGTGTTGACCGCCGAGTACGAGCAGTTCTACGTCGTCACCGTCTACACGCCCAATGCCAAAGAGGACCTCAGCCGCATCCCCCTGCGCCGTGACCACTGGGACCCGGCGTTCCTGGAGTACTGTAAATTATTAGAGCAGACCAAGCCGGTTGTCTTCTGCGGCGACCTCAACGTGGCCCACACCGAGCTGGACCTGGCCAACCCCAAGCCCAACATGGGTAAAAAAGGCTTCACCCTCGAGGAACGCGCCGGCTTCCAAGCTTTCCTGGACGCCGGGTTCGTCGACACGCTGCGGCTATTCAAAGAAGGTAACGGCTACTACACCTGGTGGAGCAACTTCGGCGGCGCCAGAGCCCGCAACGTCGGTTGGCGCATCGATTATTTCCTCGTTTCAGCCAGCCTCCGCGAGCATGTCACCGCCGCCGAGATATATCCGGCCGTTATGGGCTCGGATCACTGCCCCGTGAGTGTCACGCTCGATATCTAGTCGATCAGCGCTTCACAGCCTTCATCAGTTTGCGCCCAATAGGCTTGGCTATAGGCCACAACCGTTCCCACAACTGGTAGCCCAAATTGTTGAAAGGGTAATCCCAGGTCCCGATCCAGTCGGTCTCAGTAGGACCAAAGCCCTCCTTGAAGCGGCTCACGCCTTCGTTCAGGCGGCCGTTAAAGTCATAAATTTGGTAGCCCTCGCGCTTGGCCGCCAAGATAGCCGTCCATTTGAGGAAATAATTGGCTTTGGCTTCCTGGCCGGCATCGGTGACGCCTCCGTAGAGCTCATAGACGGTTGTTCCTGCGTGGGCCAGCCATAAAAACGCGGCCGGCTTGCCGTCGACCAGTGCGGTGTAGAGGGAGTTACCATCTCCTAGCTCCGTAAACAGCAGGTCGTAATATTCCTTGTCATGAATCCCGAAGCCCGCCCGGGATGCAGTGTCGCAGTAAATGTCATACATAGCACCCAAGTGGCTGTTGTCGGAGGTGCTTAATTCAACAGTGACGCCGTCACGCTCTGCTTTGCGAATATACTGGCGGTGCTTGCGGGACATCGGCTCAAGTAAGGCGTCTTCGTCTTTTGTCAGGTCGATAGTGTAGGTTTCCCGCAGCTGAATAGCGTGAGGCGAGCGCTTCCAGCCGGCGGCCAAGGCGGCGTCCTTCCAACTCGGCTCAATTCGCAGATACAGGGCATTATGCTGCCTGGCCCACTCGGCGAGCTCGCCGAGCAGTTCCTTGGCGGCCGATGGCGCAACTACCGGGCCGCACGGCACGTAGGCGACTTTCTTACCGAGCCGCGGAATCGGCCACAACAAGACCTGCGCGCCGGCAACGATAGTATCACCCTCCATCAACGCCAGGCGATGAGGGGTCCAGTTATTAGCGCGTTTGGCCTCGCCCCAGCCCCACAGCTGCAGCGGGTGGCCCCAGGGATTAACGGTGACGAACTTGTCCCAACGATCGCGGTCTGTGATTTCGACGAGTTTCATATCCGCATTGTAGCCGACTACTCGCTTAAACGCATTCCCTTACCGCCCGTAGCACGGTACAATCAGCCTCATGAAAATACTCGGAATCGAAACCAGTTGCGACGAGACTGCGGCCGCCGTCGTCGAAGACGGCCGGCGCGTGCTGTCGAACGTGGTGGCCTCGCAAATCGATATCCACGCCCAGTACGGCGGCGTGGTGCCGGAAATTGCGGCCCGCAGCCACATTGAGGTCATTTTGCCGGTCATCGACGAGGCACTCACCACTGCCGGCTGTACTTGGGACGATATCGACGGCATTGCCGTGACCGCCGGGCCTGGGCTGCTGGGCTCCCTGCTGATCGGCACACTGACGGCGCGTACTATTGCGACCGTCCGCAACAAGCCGCTGTACGCGGTCAATCACGTGGTGGCGCACACCTTTGCCAACTTCCTGACCACCCCCGAGCCGGAGTTCCCGATGCTGGCCCTCTCCGTCTCCGGCGGCCATTCGCACCTGCTGTATTTCGAGAGCCCGCTGGAATACCGCCTGCTCGGTGCCACCCGCGACGACGCCGCCGGCGAGGCCTTCGACAAAGTCGCCAAAATGATGGGCCTCCCCTACCCCGGCGGCCCGAGCATCGGCCGGGCCGCTCTCCTGGGCGATGAACAACGCTATACCCTGCCGCGGGCCAACATGGGCGACACCTACGATTTCAGCTTCAGCGGCCTCAAAACCGCCGTCCTGCGCACGTTGCAGCGTGAGGTGGGCGGCGACTTCCGCACGCCATCCAGCCAGCTCCCCGCCCGCCTGACAGACACCCAAAAGAACGACATGGCGGCCAGCTTCCAGCGCACGACTTGCGAAACCCTGACGGCCAACCTGCTCAAGGCTTTCAACGAATTCAAGCCCAAATCAGTGGTAATAGCCGGAGGCGTGGCGGCCAACTCCCGCCTGCGGGAGGAAGTTTCCCGCTTATTGCCGCTACCGATGACGTACGCTCCCATGGAGTACTGCACCGACAACGGCGCGATGATAGCCAGCCTGGGCTACTTTTTGGCCGAGGCAGGCCGCTCCACCGTCCCCGACGATCTGAAAACCAATCCAAGTTTGTCTCTGGGATAACTAAACTAACGCGTTTTTTGATAAATGTAGTGTAGTATGGCTAAGTTCCTCTCCTTCGACCCGAGCCAAAGGACGCCCATGGACACCGTCAAGATCCTTATTCACGATCTCAAGGCAAGCATCAGCGATGAAGACATCACTCGACAGCTTAAGGAACGCCTCTATGCTAGCGGCGTCTTAACCCAAGAGCCAAGCAGCATCAAACGAGAAGACGGTGCTCTTATCATTACCTTGGGGATCTTCGGAACCATCGATTTAGGAAAAATCTCTGGCTGCGTCACTCGCTATCTGAAAGACCCGGAAAAGCCGGAGATCACTTTCAGCTCCGAAAGCGACGTCGTCAGAGCATGATACCCTACCCCGCCTCGCTCCAATGGCCCGCCGATACTCTCGGCGGGCCATATTCCTGATTTGCCATTCAAACGTTACCTATAAACCAAAAAGCCGTTACAATTAGCCTAAACATACCAATCCGGCGATCCTCGCCACATAACGACAACGTTCAGAGGAGTACGACACATGAGCAGCTTTGAGCTTGATAAAGCTTACGACCCCAAGAAATATGAACCCTCCATCTATGAACGATGGGAGGAATCAGGCGCGTTTCAGCCTAACATGGCCGCGCCCAAGGATCCCTTCACCATCATCATGCCGCCGCCCAATGCCAACGGCGACCTCCACCTGGGCCACGCCATGTTCGTCATCGAGGACATCATGGTGCGGTACCGCCGCATGCAGGGCCACAAAACACTCTGGCTTCCCGGCACCGACCACGCGGGCATCGAAACCCAGGTCATGTACGAGCGCGAGCTCGCGAAAACCGGCAAAAGCCGCTATGACCTGGGGCGCGAAGCCTTCTATGATGCCGCGCTCAACTTCACCCTGGCCAACCAGCCCAACATCGTCGCCCAGCTGCGCAGCCTTGGTTTCTCCGCCGATTGGAGCCGCCTCAAGTTCACTCTGGACCGCGACATCGTCGCCACCGTCTACGCCACTTTCAAGCAGATGCACGCCGACGGCCTCATTTACCGCGGCAACCGCATCGTCAACTGGTGCACCAGCTGCCAGTCCAGCTTCGCCGACATCGAGGTCAGGTTCGTCGACCGTACCGACACCATCTACACGCTCGATTACGGCACCGTTAAAATCGCCACTACCCGCCCCGAAACCATTTTCGCCGACGCGGCCGTAGCCGTGAACCCGGACGACGACCGTTACGCCGGCTTAATCGGCCAAACCGCCATCATTCCCCTGGTTAACCGTCCTATCGGCATAATCGCCGACAGCCACGTGGCCACAGACTTCGGCACCGGCGCCCTCAAAGTGACCCCGGCCCACGACAAGAACGACTACGAAATCGGCAAGCGCCACGATCTGCCCGAAATCACCGTGGTCGATCTGGACGGCAAGCTCATAAACGTGCCGGACGAGTTCGCGGGCTTAACGGTTGAAGCCGGCCGCAAGCTCGTGGTCGCGGCCTTGGAAGCCGCCGGCAAGCTCGTTTCCAGCGCCCCCATCGAGCACAGCGTCGGCACGCACGACCGCTGCGGCACCGTCATCGAGCCCCTCATCACCGAGCAATGGTATATGCGAGTCGCCGCCCCCAACGCCAAAGTAACCGAGGCGATCCAAAGCGGCGCCATCACTCTCGTGCCCGAGCGTTTCAGGAAAATCTCCCTCGACTGGATCAAAAACGAGTACGACTGGAACATCAGCCGCCAAAACTGGTTCGGTATCCGCATCCCCGTCTACTACAAAACCTCGAACGACCCTGCCAAGGAGCCTTATCTGGTGACGGACGACGAGAACGAGGCTGCGGAGTACTACGGCAAGGGCAATTACCGCGCCGAAACCGACGTCTTCGACACCTGGTACTCCAGCGGCCAATGGCCGTACGCCACGCTGCAGGCTACGGGAGATGCCGAGCAGTTCTACCCCACCAGCGTCATGGAGACGGGACGGGACATCCTCACCAAATGGGTCACCAAAATGGCCATGTTCGGCCTCTACCGCACCGGCAAAGTTCCCTTCAGCACCGTGTACCTGCACGGCCTCATCAACGACGAACACGGCAAGAAGATGTCCAAATCCAAGGGCAACGGAATGAACCCGCTGGAAATGACCGACAAGTACGGCACCGACGCCCTCCGGCTGGCGCTCACCATCGGCATCACGCCCGGCAACGACGGTTCCCTCTCTGAGGCCAAAATCGAGGGTTACCGCAATTTCTGCAACAAGCTCTGGAACGTCGCCCGGTTTATCTTGGGCCAGCTGCCCGACGGCTACTCCCCCGCCGTCCCTGCCGCTGTCACTACGGCCGACGCCTGGATCGCGGAGCAGATCATCAGCGCCACCCGCGACATCACCGATGATATCGAAAACTACCGTTTCAGCGATGCCGGCCAGGCCATCTATACCCTGCTGTGGGACGATTTTGCCGACTGGTATCTGGAAGCTTCCAAGGTTGAGGTCAACCACGACATGCTGGTCTTCGGCCTTGGCACCATCCTTAAGCTCGCCCACCCGATAGCCCCCTTCGTGACCGAGGCGATCTGGGAGCACCTCCCCTGGCAGACTGACCAGCTGATTGTCACTGAGTGGCCTGATGCGAACAAAATGCGAACACTTATCGCCTCCGACCACCATTCGCCGCACGAATTCGAGGCAGTCATGGCCATCGTTAACGAAATCAGGGCGACGCGTGCCAACCTTGGCCTGGACAAGATCATCCTGGCCCATGCCGGAGGCTCTATGTGGCACGAGAACGGGGAAGTGATCGCCGGGCTGGTGCGCCAAGCGGAGCTCAAGCTTGATCCCGCCTCGCTAGGTCTGCTGATCAAAAGCTCGGAATCCAAGGCCTGGATCGAGGTCGACCCCAGGACGCAGGCCGCTATCGTCGAGCGTCTGACCAAGCAAAAAACCGAGCAGGGAAGTTATCTGACGAGCCTCGACGCCAAGCTCGCCAACGCCCGCTACTTGCAGAGCGCCCCGCCGGCTGTCGTCCAGGAAACCAAAGATCGCCGGGAGGAAACCGTCATGCTACTATCAAAGCTAGATGAGCAACTTGCAGCCTTCAGCCCAAAACCGTAGTTTCCTGGCCGCCGCCAGCCTCATTATCGTGCTCACCGCCGGCCTCGCAGCCTCTGCCTGGCCGGCGGTCTTGTCATACGCCCGCGAGCAGTCGACGAACTTGAGCATGGCAGGGAATCGCGCCAACGGGGAAGAGGCCCGTCTGGACTTCAAGCTGGCCTACCTTTTGAATCACGGCAATCAGGTCGCAGCACTCTCGGTAGCGGAGTCCCAGCAGGTGGCAGGGGAGCCGGCCGCCGCCCTGAAGACCCTGAATAACGCGGGGCAGGAGAGGGGAGCCGACCGGGTAAGGGTCAAGGCCGCACTGGAAGCCGGGGATATCGGAAACGCCATAGCCGCCGCCGACCGATTATCTGCTGCTGGCGCGCCCGACGCTGATTTGGTTTTATCATCCTTGGCCTACGGGGTAGCGGGGAAGCCTGAGCGGATTGAGGGTTTAAAGGCCCGTGTAACCTCACCACAGGCCATCCAAGGCGTTCTGAGGGCCGGTGGGTCCAAACTGACGTTAGCCGTTGAGCTGCGGGCCACAGGGCTTCTAGTAAGCTCAAGAAGTATCCTGAAACGGTCCGAGGTCAGCGTTCCGCGGAATTTATTGCTGGCCAGCCTCATTAAGGCCGACGGACGAGCCGCCGACCTGCCGGCGCTCGCAAAGTTGTACCGCGAGGCAATTGCGCTTGATCCGGCCGCAACGGCTGCCCGAACTGAGCTGATTGCCGTGCTTCGGGCGCAGAAAGACTATGCGGCGGCGGATGCGGAGCAAAAGCTGCTCAATCGACTTGATTCCGGTCGACCATAAGCGTTTTCATGGCGAAAGATTGAGCAAGTAAGGCAGGGGATTGTTGGCCTGCGGCGAGGGAGATATTGTGGCTTTGCCACGTTCCTCACGTGTTACTTGCCTTAAGCTGCCTAGTGTTCGTCACCCGAACTCCGTTCGGAATATCGTTCCGGGCATCGCCAAAGAAAAACCCCACAAATCGTGGGGTTTTTCTTTGGCGGAGAGGGAGAGATTCGAACTCTCGGAAGCCTTGCGGCCTCACCGCATTTCGAGTGCGGCGCACTAGTCCACTATGCGACCTCTCCGGATATGTAAGCATAAGTTATTTCGATATGAAAAGGCTTATCAACCAATACAACTTAGCATAAAAAAGAAATAACCCCACGTTAGTGAGGTAATTTCTTTGGTGCGCCTGGCAAGACTCGAACCTGCGACCCCCGCCACCGCAAGGCGATGCTCTATCCACTGAGCTACAGGCGCACGACCTAATGAAGATAGCATATTTGAGGCTGTGCGTGAAGAGCCCGGGCGGCTAAAAGCGTAAATAGCGGGTGAGCCGCTCAATCACGTCCGGCTGGCGGTCGGCGCGGGGGAGATGGAGCGACATGTGATCCACAATTGAGTCAAAATCTTCATCACTGAACAGAACCGTCAGGCGGGGCATGAAGCGCTGGGTTGGTTCAAGGTCGATGGTGTGCCATTCGATGTCGCTGATGACGCCGAACGAACGGAAGTTCTTGTACGGGTACGCCTTACCTTCAATCGTCACGCTTTGGGAATCCAATTCGTAGGTCAGAACCCGCGGCGGCTTCTGCGCGTATACGGCAATGGCCGCACCCATGGCTAGAAAAACACCTATGCTGACCCATGATTTATAGAACACGGCAACGATTATTAACAGGGCGATAATTCCTGCCAGGCTGGCATACCAACCGGCTCCCTTATGATGATGGACGTACTCGCTGGCCTGCCAGGTGAAATCCGGCTCCGGCTCTTGCTCCTGCTCCTGGAGCTCAGGCTGCTGGTTCTCCACCTCCTCGGCGGCCCCGTCCTTAGGCGCCTCTAAAACTTCGGCTGCCGCTTCGTTGTCCGAGGAAGCCGTATCTTGCTGATCTTTAGGCTGGGTAGGGGAGACGTTGGAATCGTCCATGAGTAGTCCTTATTCGCTCTCATTATGGCCGATAGCGCAGCGATTGTACAATACAATGGTTATGGTTGGGTAAGAACAGGATTGAAAATATCGGCCAGGTAACTACAATAGGTTGGCACGGAGGGGTCGCATAGTGGCCGAGTGCTCCGGTCTTGAAAACCGGCGAGCGAAAGCTCCGTGGGTTCGAATCCCACCCCCTCCGCCAAAAATCGCTATACTACCGTTATGAACACTGAAGCAGAGCCGTTACCCACCAATCAAGAAGCCCCTTCCTTATCTGGTGCTGAATTGGCCCAAAATCTGTTAGCAATCCAAGAGCAACAAAAGGCTGCCGAAAGCCTTGAATCAAGTATCGCCGGCCTGCGCGAATCCGCCACCCCGGAAGACCTGTCGACAGCAATTATCGAAGCTATCGCGGCGAATCCTGAGGCTGCGAAGACCCATCTGGCCGCGCTCTGTACTACCAGAGAGGTGGGGAGTCCTTACCGAGACAACGACGGAGCCAAGTATAAACTCGACACCACCTTGATTCTCCTTGTAAGACAAGGCCAGATTGAAGCCGCCAAGGGTTTGGTGTCTGCCTCCCCTAGCGAAGCTAAAGTAATCGAATTTCCACTGACCAACGCGTCCCTTGAACCGGAAGAAGCTGAGCGGGTAAGGACTACAATTGCCCGCCTCAGCGAAGAAAAACACCGCGAGCTCTTTACGACAATCACCGGTAACGGTCTGGATGCTCAAAGCGCCAATATCTTAATCGAAACTGCGGGTTCGCCGGATTCAGCCTCGACCGTCCCGCAGAAAATCTGGCAAGAATTGCCTGCCTACCCGGATGCAGCCAAGCGTGAAGCTTCAAACTTTGAGGGCGATATTGCCGTACGAATGGAATTGATTAGCGGGGTTGTTGACCGCGGCTTAGGTAACTACGCCGGGGAATTTGTTCCCAACGCGACCAAGCTCAAGGACCCGGCCGATCGCAAGATCTACCTCGACTCAGCCCGACTGGCTGCCGAAGCCCTGGCAACGATTGAACCGGATAACCCGTCATCGGCAGCGCGTCAAAACGCCATTAAGAGCGTGGCCCCGTTTGCTGATCCTGTGGTCGCCCTCCGCGCCAGCGAAGCGATCTTCGGCGAACCGAACGCGCAGACTATCAGGCAGTTTGCAGCGCTTTGCGATAAATACCCCACTGATCTTATCGAGTTCAGTCCCGGTTTCGCTATCGCCCTCAAAGATGCGGCTGCGGACCCGCAGGCTACGCCGTACCTGGATTTGATTGCCCGACGCGTCCGTGATGAGGCAGAGCCAACGCGAACCTGCGACGTCATCCGGCAGGGTTTGGACATCGTCGGCACTGATTTTGATGGCAGCCCCGATTTTGCCGACCGCGTCATCAGAGGCAATCAGCCACTTGAGGTTGCCAAGGCCCTGCTGGTAGCGAAGCCGCTTCTGGCGGACGCCTCACCCCAGTTAAAAAACATGTTTGTCGACGCCTTGGCTACCGGCCCGGAACCGCAGGCAACCGCCAACGCCTTCATTGAAACTGCCCGTAGCCTGTCTGCCCAGGATATAAATTCCGGTTCCATCGATAGTAAATCGTTCCTCTCCCTCAAGAGCCTGGTTGAAGCCCATCACGACAGCGAGCAGCTCGACGCCAAGGTTGAAAGATTCTGCACCAACTGGAAGATCAACAGCGAATACGCCAAGGCCTTTGAGCGCGGTTTAGTTCCTGTAGCCGCATCCGGGTTGGCCAGCTCAGCGGACCGCGCGCTGAGGCCCAGGTTTGAGGATATGCCGACCCTGGCAGCCGAGTTCGACCAATCCGGCCTAACCGATGAGGCCGCGCGGGAGATGTTCGATACCTGGACCGAATTCTCGGCATTCTCTATGTTGCGCTTCAATTCAGGCGCAAAGCCCGAAGTAAGCTCGGGCGAGCTGATGAGCGTAGAAAAAAACCAGTGCGAAATGATCGCGAGCCAAGTCGAAGCTTTCACCGACTACGCCGACAGCTATGGGGCCAATGAGCTCAATTCGGTCATAAACACTTTTGGCATACGCAACTTCCGCCGCTACAGGCCTGGCCAACTCCATAATCAACTCGCCAGCTGGGACGACGGCTCCGCAACTTACGAAAATGTGATTATTGCTGCACAGTCAGACTGGAACGGAGCGGTTAAGGATGTCGGTTCGGATTTCACCAGCCAAATCGGCTCCTCAGCGGTTTACTTTGAGGCAGGTGACTCGACTTCGCTCGCCAAAGACCTAGTGGCGATTGGGAGCCGCGACCGAGCCAACGGCCGCGATCCGCTCAAAGAAGGCACGGTTAAAAACCTTATCATCCACGGCCATGCAAATCCGGACGGCCTCCTGCTGGGGAGCAGGAACGACGTTAATGAGGGGATAGATGTTGCTGATTTTATCGACCTGGATACCAAACGCGCTAAGATTCATGGTCGGGCTAACGACTATACCCGCCATCTCGGACCGAATTTCCGGGTCATCCTCCAGGCCTGCTCCACGGCCGGAACACCAAAGGGAGGGCGCAATATCGCCGAGACACTTAGCCAGGAGCACAACTTGTCGGTAGCGGGGTCGCCGTTTGCCACGAAGGGCGCCTTTATTATTGAGCCGGACGGTAACGTTACTTTCCGTTCCGACCAAATCGATTCAAAAGACCAAAGAGTGGCCGGGATTGTTTACGACAACTAATTAAGCCAAGAAAAAGACCCGGCTACAAACCGGGTCTTTTTCTTGGCGGAGAGAGAGAGATTCGAACTCTCGCGGGGAATTACTTCCCCCTACAGGTTTAGCAAACCCGCCCCTTCAGCCACTTGGGTACCTCTCCTTGCCTTGTCGAACTCACACATGATACCGCGAGCGGGGCGGGGACTCAAGACCTAGCGGCGGGCCACTGTGGCTCCCTGGACGCTGCTGGCGCCGGCGGCCGACAGTACGGCCGCACATTCGGCCAGGGTGGCTCCTGTGGTCAGTACGTCGTCGATGACGAGGATTCGTCGGCCGTCCACCGGGCGGATCGCCTGGAAGCTGCCACGGATGGCGGCCAGCCGCTCACTGCGGCTGCGGCCGATCTGGTGAACTGAGGTCGAACGCATGAGCGCAGAACGATAAGGCACGCCAACCTGACTGGCGATAATTTTAGCAATGAGTTCACTCTGGTTATAGCCGCGCTCCCGGTAGCGCGACGGCGAAATCGGTACGGCCGTAACCAGGTCGAAGTCAGCGACCGCGGGCAGGTGTTGTAAAATTAACCTGGCAGCCACACCCGCCGCCGACCGTCCACGCTTGAATTTTAGGACGCGGATCAGTTCCTTCACCGGCCCGCCATAAACCGCGGCCGAGGTAACCCGCGTCAGCCCGCCGACCTCGCGGCAGCCGGTGCAGGTGTCGCCGTTCAATGTCAGCTTTTCACACCGGTAGCAGGCTGGGGCCGGCACGATTACGCTGGCGGTCTGGCAGTTACGGCAGAGCCAATCACCCTCTTTAGTGCAGCCGACGCAGTATGCCGGAGCCAGCAGTTCGATGAGTTTTTGTACGAGCATGAAGCGGTTCCTTGCGTTCTAGCTGAAGATTTGACTATAATAGGTAAAACACGCTCATAAATGCAAATGACAAAAAGTGTGGGCAAAAAATCCGAAGCCGTTCAAGACTTCGTCCTTAGTTATTAATGTGGAGATCACCAAGCAATGTCGGGCAAAAAAAACGCTCCCCAGTTAGAAGAAGACAACAACGTCCTGCAGGACGATTTCCTCGATACGCCCATTGAAGGCGAAGAGGATTGGATGGCCGAAGCCGAAGAAGGCCAGCTGGCCGTCGACGTTTACCAGACCAAAGAGAACGTCATCATCAAGGCGCCTATCGCCGGCGTGACTCCGGACAAGATTGATATCGAAGTCGCCGAAGACGTCGTCACCATCCGCGGTGAGCGTATCGAAGACAAAGAAGTCGACCGCGAGCACTACTACGTCCAGGAATGCTACTGGGGCTCATTCAGCCGCAGCGTCATCCTGCCCACCTCAACCATCGCCGAGAAGGCTGCCGCCAGCCTCAAGGACGGCGTCCTCACCATCAGCATCCCCAAGGTTGCTCAGGACAAGGTCAAGAAGATCAAGGTCAAGCCGGTCGTCTAGTTACGACCACCGTTCGGGCCTAATGCAAATCTAAAAAATAGCCCCTGCCGATAGGGGCTATTTTTTATTGCCAGCGGATTGGTTAATCCGATTCATGGAAGTCACAAGCAACTAAAGAGCGCCTCCTGGGAGGCGCTCTTTGCGGCTTGGTTGAGCCTATTTATTTGAGTCGGGACTAGGCCAGGGACGTGATGACGAACTTGACGGCCGCATAGGCCAGGATCGCCACGACGATACCGATGATGGCATAGAGAATGGTGTTCTTGGCTGCTTCAACGTTCTTGGCCTCGCCGTTGGATACGACGTAGCGGAGACCGCCGATAATCAGGAACAGGACGGCAATGGCGCCGACCAGGAAGATCAGGGTGTTGGCAACGGTGTTGAAGATGCTGCCTTCACCGAACAATGTGGGTTTGGCACCAGTCGGGGCGGCACAGTCGGCTCCGTTTGAAATATTGAGAGTGGAACAGTCTGCGGCTAGGGCAGTTGACGGGACAACTGTTACGGCAGCCAGGCTGAAGGCGCTAAAGCCCAGGCCGATGGCGACTGCCTGCATGGTTAAGGCAATTTTCTTGCCGAGGATTGCGATTCTCATCTGAGTATATGACTCCTTATTTTTGTTGAATAACTTACGCTGAGATTACCATACCGTTTGAGGTATGGCAACGGAGCGCTATTTTACCGAGGCGATGATAAACTTCACTATCGCATAAGCCATAATCGCCACCACGACGCCGGCGATAGAGTACATTATGGTATTTTTAGCATCGGCCGTTTTCTTCGGGTCGCCTCCGGAGGTGACATACCGAAGACCGCCGACGATAATCATGATTACCGCCAGCGCCCCGATGACTCCCAGGAGTGCAGTAGTTACCGACTGGATGATGAGCGGGAGGCCCCTGGTGTTACAGTCGGTCTTACATGCCAGATCCGCTGATTGTTTAATAATGTCGCTGGCATTGGCCAAAAAAGTGGCAGGCATGATGAATCCTTCTATTTAACGTTACTGGCGATGAAAATTACTATCGAGTAGGCTACCAAGGATAGAATCAGACCAACTATAGCGTAGGTTATGGTGTCCCGTCCCGATTTATACCGACCCGGGTCGCCATTTGAAACGACAATCTTAATTCCGCCGACGATAATCATTACCACCGACAGCATCCCGATCAGGAAGATCAGGATTTTTACAGCGACGTTCAGTGCCCCGCCGACGGTTTCTGTGGAGTGAGGAAGCCCGATTTCATCGGCCTTAACCGAAATGGGGGCGACGACGGAATAAAGGTGCTGTAAGTTCATCATCGCTAAAACTGCGCCGCTATAAACGTTATAGCCGAATACGCTATCAATGTAATAATCAGACCGATAATCGATTCCTTGAGTATGTCCTTGGCCCGCTTGATGCGGCCGGGATCTCCCGATGATACGACGTAGAACAGGCCGCCGACGATGATGAAAATAACCGCCAGCGCCCCGCCGAGCGCCACCAGGATACGGATGACGTTGGCGACGACGATCCAGATGTCAGTCAAGCTGGAAAACATATCTGTGCCGTTCGAGCACAAGTTATCATACAACCCCGGAGCGATTCCGCCTTTGGTGGTCGTCGTGCAGGCGGCGGCCAGTTTAAAGAAGCTTAAAGCAAACATTAGCCGAAGATACTCCCGGGGATGATTAAGTTAAGGACGGCGAAGGCAATAAGGAACAGCACCAAGCCGGTGAGGGCGTTCTGGATCCGGGTCTTGGCAGCCTTCACCTGCTCGGGTTGGCCGACAGCGGTCATGTATTGGACGCCCGCTATGGTGAGCATAAGCAAAATGACAATGCCGACGCCCCCGCTCAAGAACTTCAAGATCGTCTTGAGATAAGTAATGATTACCCCGCCATTAGGATCAGGCTTAACGCATCCGCTATCGGTGCTATTAACTTTGACACTCAATTCAACTTGACCGTCAGGACATGCTGCGAGGGCCATAGAAGAGACGACTGTCATTCGGCCGCTGGTTAACTCATAGCTGACTGGCATTGCCGCGGCAGCCAAAACGAGAGCTATCCAGATTGCGAGAAATATGCGCTTCATGGCCAAATCATAGCCAAGCGGAAACAATAAGTCAAAACAGCTTTTGACAAAACAGTCAAATCCTGTTACGTTGGTATATTGTGTTTTACCTTATATCTATCTTAAAACTACACTTTAGCCGCGCGTTTTTGGCGGCAGTCGCAATAGCCGCGCTGACCTTGATAGCTCAGCCCGCGCACGCGGCGGGGGAAACATACGCCTGGGCCGACGATACCAACCAATCTGTGACGGTAGCCGGGGGCAGTGGCCAGGTCAGCGGAACCCTCAAGAAGACCGCCGCTACCTCCGCGGCGACCTTCACGGGCGACGTCTCCTACACATGCAGCGGGGCCGCAAAAACCTCCAAAGTCTCCCTTGACGTCAGCAATGCCGACTTCAAAAAGATTTATCCGACCCTGGCGAACCTGACTGTTCCGTCCGAGGCATCCTGTGCCGCCTTTGACCTCGCTATTGCCGTGGCCAAAGCGGACGGTACCACCACGGCCGACCAGCAGGCGGCCGCCGCCTCGTGCGACCAGGGCAGCATGTCCTGGCTCATGTGTCCGTTCATCGACAACGCTACCGGCGCCATCACTAAGCTCGCGAACGGCGTCCTGATACCGCTCCTTCGGGTGAAGGCCATCAATCAACAGTCCACGCCCGAGCTATACGATATCTGGCTCAAAATGGTCAATCTGGCAGAGATTATGTTCCTGCTGGTTTTCCTGGTTATTATTTTTGCGACCATCACCCAGCAGGATATCGGCTACTTCGATCAATACACCATCAAAAAGGTCCTGCCGCGGCTCGTGGTAGCGGCGATCTTAGTCCAAGCTTCATTCCTGCTTGTCGGGTTCATGGTGGATATCGGCAACGTCATGGGGGCGGGGATTGAAGACCTGCTGAGAGCGGCTACCGGGCCGCAAAGCGACGCCAGCTTTGCCCACGTCCTGACTAACCTGGTTGGAATAGGTCTGGCCGGCGCCCTGGCGCTTGGCGCTGTTCTAGGTGCCGCGTCGTGGGTAGCAATCGCGCCGCTCCTGGCGAGCATGGCCATTTCGCTCCTGGTCGTCTTCCTGGTGTTGGGCCTGCGCTTCCTGCTCATCGCCATTCTCATCGTGGTTTCACCTTTGGCCATGGTTGCCTGGGTTCTGCCCAACACGCGCCACTGGGCCAAGGACTGGATGGAGCTGTTATTTCGGCTCGTCTTAATGTATCCGATTATCGTCGGCGTAATTTCTCTGGCCGGCCTCGTCAACTCAATCCTGCCAGCTGGCAGTTCAACCGCCGACAGTGTTGGCGCCGGTATGGCCGGAAACCTGATCAAACCCATAGTGGTCATTGCGGCCTTCCTGATTATTCCTGTGACGTTCAAACTAGCCGGAAAGGGCCTCACCCGGGCCTACGATCTGATGAACGGCCACGCCCAACGCGGAAAAGGCGCCCTCAAGAGCAGCGATTTCTGGCAGCGCGGGGTTGATGAGCGCAAAAAGCGTAAGAACCAGCATATGGAAAACTTCATGAATTCAAAGCCGATAACCTCACTCTCGAGCGGTAATAAATTAAAGCGCGGAGTCGCCGGGGCGGCGATGGTCGGCTTCGGCGGCGGCATGCTGGCAGGCGGGCCAACCAGCAAGCGCGCACTGGATAAGAGAAATGCACAGCTGGTAAAGTCGGACGGCAAATTACTTGATGACCTGACCGAGGCTCAGAGCCCAAAGAACATGCAAGATGTTTTGGCCGCCTACGCCGAACCGGACGCAGCCAAACGTAGGGGAAGGATTGACGATCTGAACCGTACCGTACCCAACCTGGCACAAATAGGCTCCAACCAAACCGGACGCCGGGCGATACTCAGCCGCCTCAGCGACAAGGGTTTCCTAACCGACAACGATGTCAACAACGTCTTAAAGGCCGGTAGGCTCTCTAACCCCACGAGCGTCAGTCGCGATCCCGCGTCCGAATACGCCGCATTGATGAGTGAAGTCGGCAAGAGTCGCTCCTCCAACCCGTTTTCCACGATGCGCATGACAGAAGCCAAAGATAAATATACCCCTAAGGATGCGGCAGGACAGCCCATGAAGGTCATCGACTCCAGCGGCAATGAAGTTGAATTGGTAATGAAGCGCGAACGCGGCGACCTGGATTGGACCTCAATCGATAAGCAGCTCCGCAAGACCACCGCCAACACCCTGGGCGACAAGTTTTCCACCGACAACTGGGGCGTTATCCTCAAAGGCCAGGAGCCGGATGCCACCGAACTTGAAAAACGCGTGTCCAGGGAAAGCGCCGAGCGTGTGGCAGCCAGCTTGCCTCAGCGTTCAATTACCGGTGCATTTGACGTTACGGGTCGCAACATGGCCCCGGTTGAACACCGCCTCAAAATGGCCCGAGCCTTTGCATCCCAGCGGGCTGCCATCACCGCAACGCAAGTGGGACGCGATAAATATGAGGCTCTCACAGCCGACTTCCACCGCGACTCAGATATAACCCACGAGCTTGCCCGCGAAGCCGGCGTACCGGCTACCTTGCTCGATAATCTATCGACGACAACCAAGGCATGGGTAGCCTATGAGTTGATGCAGGGCCGCAAGTATAACCCCGCAACCAGTACTCTCAAGCTCAATTCAGATGCTAGCAATTGGGTGACAAAGCAGGAGGCTGCCCGGTTGAAGAATATCGGGCGCAATACCACGCCGCCACCTACCTCATAATATGTTGGGTGCAGCCGGACCGATCAAGGAGTACTTCGAGAGGTAAGCATTGACATTTTACCGGTTATGCTGTATAAACTGATATAACGGCATCAACCGTAGGCAGTTCCGCACTCCGCGGAATTTGACATCCAAGTTCTTTTTCCCGGAAGGGGAAGCTCATGACTACCACACGTCACACTGATGGGGTCACCGAGACTCCCTCAATCCAGCCGCAGCCGACCAGCACCAAGAAGAAGGTCATGCGAGTCGTCTGGATTGCCCTGGTTCTTCTGGTCATTGGCGCGGCGTGGTTCGCAACCTCCCTCATCAACGCCGTGAATCAGGACAACGCCGGATCTGCAAACATCTTCAGCGACCCGGCAGTAAGGGCTCCTCTTACCGGCAACTCCGGCAACGCGCCTGTCGCTCCGGCACACGTACCTGCGACCCCAAAGGCGTTTGTCGGCAGTATTGCCGATGCACGGGTGCCTTTGGCCCAGCGCCTCAAGACGGCTGACGCCCTCCCGGAGTTTCCTCCGATAAAGGGCGCGGCGACCGATCGAATCGACAAAATCCTCGGAGGTTTCAACATCGCGTGGTCCGCATCGTGCGGTCACGGCGGCAAGTCTACTCTTAACCCTCACTACCTGTGGGGGTTCATGCAGGAGATGAAGTCATTCTGGTACGTCCAGTACGGTCAGCAGTCGCCCGCCTTGTGCGGAATCGTCTCACTGACCAATGAACCGACTGTCGTTTCGGACCCTCAGGCAGCAGCCGGTTCGACCAGCCGCTGGTACGACCTGTCGCTTTCGTTCACGAATGGAGGCGACCCCAAGTCATGGGGTCCCGTTCTCGTCCGTCTGGAAGGCACGCACTGGCTCATCGTTGGTGCGCCCGCGTTCATGGCGAACTCCTCGTTCGCCCAGGTTGAAACCGGACAATCGGTTCAGGACGACCCGGCCAAGGTCGTCGCCCGGCTTGAGGGTATGCGCCAGCAGGCTTTCATCCAAAAGAGCGAGGGCCTCCTTCGGTTCTACTACCCCGGAGAAATGGGCGACAATCCCGTCGAAATCCAGGAAATTGCCGACCTCAAGGCTGGCAAGGTTCCAACGGGCTTCACGTCAACTTTGCTCAAATCAACGGGGCCTGCCCACCCGGGCACAATAACCGTTGAGGCTACCGAGCAGAGGGGTGGCAAAACCATCTCCCGTTCGCTCATGTACAACTGGTTCAGTTCGCCGGACCCCGGCGGATATACCAACTTGTGGGCGAATTCACACTGATCGCGTCCCGTAGAAATAAGCCCAGATGTGACACTCTTTCGAGTGTCACATCTGGGTGTTTTTTATTTGCGCATTTACGTATACATAACGCTAATGCTAAAGTTAGTTTATTATGGTGCAAAGACTATCTCGAATGTTGTTGGTGGTGGCTACAGGCTTATTGTCTATAGGTAACTTATTTGCCGCACTTCCAGCGCAGGCGCAGGCGACCACCGGAGATCCTCAGGGACGCGGAGGAGTAGAGGTTACCCTTACTCCAAACATGACAAGCAATGTTGCCGTTATCGCCACGCGACGCGACACAAATGAACAACCCGTAACCGTCAACTTAACCTATGATGCCAAGTCGAAGACCTGGAAATCCGGCCCGATAAACAACACTCAGGTAAGCAGTTCCGGCGGATGCGATAACACCGTCCTATTTAATGTCTCAGTTTCCGACCGAACGGGTTCACCCACCAGTTCTCTTACCTGGGGTACGCTTCTCGGTGGACCCAGCCGGAATCTATGTACGGTCGGTGGCAAATTAGACCAGGTTACGATACCTGTTAAGACACTGGCAGCCGTAGCCAAGACCGCAACGCTCTCCGGCACCGCCACTTTTTTTGACCAGGGCCTAAAAAAAGACATGCCGGTAACCTCGGGTTACCTTACCGTCTCCGGCGGGCCGAGCGGAACCCAAAAAGTCCCCTTGAACACAAATGGCAGTTTTACTCTCGGAAATTTGAAGCCCGGAACTTACACTGTCACTATTGATGGCGCGTACAGCGAAGGCCCAGGACTGGCCTCCTTCCCCGTAAAAATTACCAAACCCGGCGTAGTATTGGCGGCCGGGTCAAATACATTAAATCTCAGTCAGAACAACGCTCCTGCTGCTCCGACAACAGATCCAACACCCAGCGAGGTCCAAGCCGTCTGCTCCGTCGACAGTCTTACCTGGTTGTTATGTCCGGTCATTAGCATAGCCCAAGGTGCAGTTAACAATCTTACCGGCGTCGTCAAGAACCAACTGAAGTTCACGCCCCTAGCGTCTGGCGACACAGGCCTAAAGCCTGCCTGGGCTGTGTTTAGGAATCTAGCGGACGTCTTTTTTGTGCTTATATTCTTTATTGTTATTTTTGGCACCAGTATGGGTCTCGATAATTACACGGTCAAAAAAATCCTTCCCCGCCTCATAGCGGCAGCCGTTCTCGTTCAATTCTCCTACCTTTTGGTAGGCTTCATGGTGGACATCTCTAATGTGCTGGGTATGGGTATCGACAGTCTCATGGCCGCAGCAATCCCCGGAGGGGTAAAAACCGGTAATGAAGGGGTTATGCAAATCGCGGGCGCCGTTGAATTAGTCGGCGCGGGTGTTGGTGCGGGTGTTGCGGCAGCGACTTTCGCGCCATTCCTCGCGGAGTTTGCCATACCGCTTTTACTAGCCCTGGCCGCAGCTATTATTGGTTTGATAGCGGTCTTTATTACTCTTCAGATTCGCATCATGCTCATAGACTTCCTGATTATTATAGCTCCGATAGCCTTTCTACTTTGGGTCCTGCCCAATACCGACAAGTACTTCAAGATGTGGCGCGAAACCCTTGTCAAGCTGCTGCTAATGTACCCGATTATTGTCCTATTGCTTGCGACATCCAAATTCTTCAGTGTCGTCATTACAGGTTCGGGGGATGCCTCAAACTGGACTAAGCTCGGTTCTGCCCTAGCGCCAATCATTGCCTTGTTCCTTATTCCGGCAACGTTCAAATTTGCCGGTAGCGCCTTGATGATGGGCCATGGCTTTATTAGTGGCCATGCCAAACGTGGCCACAGCGCCATCTCCGGGGCGCAGGACAAGATGAAACAGAACCGGGCTTACAACCGCCAGCAGAAGGGACTTTCCAAAATCAATTCCTTAAATCAGGCGGGTCCCGCAACTACCGGTTTTGGTCGTTTAAAGCAGGGGACCCAGCGTAAATTAGCCCAACAACAGGCGGGTCTGAGTATCGACAAAATCGATCCTAACCGTATGGCAGGAGCTCTTGAAAAGAATGATAAAGATCAGCTGACAGCGGCCGGTCGCCTGCTAGAGAATGATAATCCGTCGACACTGTTAGCTAAGGCGTTAGATACCAAATCAAGTCAGTTCACAAGCCGGGCTGCTACGGCTAAGCTGGCGGCGATTGAAGATACCGGAAAACTACAGACCGTCCTAGCCAATAAATATGGCAACGACACGACTAATTCCGAGTGGATTAAGGCAACGGCGGGGAATTTTTCCGGCCTAAAAGAAAAGGCACCCCATTTAGTCTCTCCCGGAGGTGCAGCTGCTTACGATAATATCAAGGCCGAGAAAGGCGTCCGGCTTGATAACGTCGGCGCACAAGCTATGGTCAACCGTCGCAACGCATTGAAGGCTGCGCACGTATCCGCTATCGGAAGTACGGGCGAAGTTGCAGCAAAACAGCAGCTGGATGCCTTTGATGAGAATATGCGAAACGTAGTAGTCGGTATCAACGGATCAACGACCGGCGTTAACAATATCAACAATGATACCCGAGATACCCTGAACCAACTTGGCACAGATATCGGAGTAAGCGTTCATACCCCGGTTGAGAAAGCCAATTTACTAGCGGCCCAAAGGGCCGGCGGTGCGGTCACAGGATCCGGACCAGTGGGTGGCGGCTCTGGACCTAGCGGGAGTACCCCGAGTGGAGGCGGATCAGGGACAAGTGCTGGGGGTAGTGCACCCGCGGCCAGCTCGGCTCCATCGGGTGTCTCTGCAGGCCCTGCGCCGACCCAAAACATTCCTTACAATCAAAATACCAGCCCCAATCCCAATGCTGCCCAAGCCAGAAGCGGCGTCTCGGGCGGTTGGTCAACCCAGCCAAACGGCCTGGTTATTCCTACTACTAGCGTTAATCCAAATCCTAATTTGATCCTGCCCAACCATAATCCTTCGTCGAGCAATGCCTATGATACTAACGTGACTATTAACGTACCTGGCGGAGGCACACCCGAACCTGCGCCGACTACGATGAGTCCGCCGGCAACCATGACGTGGCGAACTGCGCCCAACCAAGGTTCATCAGTTACTGACATCCCGAATGTAACGTCGGAGCGACCCAGTTTTACACTTTCCGAAAGGTTGAAGCAATCCGGCGGGCGCCCCGACTACGGGACCATTATCTTGCCGACCACTCCTGGCAGTCGAACGAACGGCCCGAGTACGTCGCTCCGTCTCGCTCCGCGCGACCAAACCAATGAACCAGGCGACGACCGCAGCATCAACTAGCTGGGCTTGAACGTCCGCCGGTCCGGGTGTACGATGACCCATTGCTTGATAGGTGATAGTAAGTAGGCGATAATAAGCTCAAGTATGTTCCGCTATTAAAGTGAGCGGGCGTGGAATGAGGGAGCAAGAGGGTATGAGCCAGTATAAAGTGCCGCAGAACGTTGAGGCCGAAGACCATATTCTTGGGCCGTTGACGCTCAAGCAGTTTATCTACGCCATCATCGGCGTGACGTGGGCGGGGTTAAGTTATGCCCTGCTCCACGCTGTCGTTCCGTTGATGATTATCATGGCGGCGCCCGTCACCATTTTGTTCCTCCTGCTGGCGTTCTATCAGCGCGACGGCCAGAACTTTGAGCAATTGCTCATTGCCATGGTGGGGTACTTCTCCCAGTCGCGGCAACGGTTATGGCGCAAGGACGAGGTTGTGGATTCCTTCCGCATCCAACCCAACGCCGTGGTGGTGGAGCAGACGCAGCGCAACCCCAGGGAGGTTCGCAGCGAGCTGGAGCGGCTCGGGACCATGATCGATTCGCGCGGCTGGAACGCACCGCCCTCGGCGGCTTCCGACGCGCTGATCATCCAGCCGAACGTGGTTTCCGACCGACTGGTGGAACCTGCCCAAACCTCCCCGCACGTCGCCGACGAAACCCAGGCCCCCGATATGCTCGACCTGCAGCAAAGTCCTCTGGCGCAGAATCTGGCCTCGCTCATCCAGGAGGCCGCCGTGGATATCCGCCAGGAAGCCATCGACCAGATGACCGGTCGCCCGGCCCCCAAGGTTGCCGACAATCGGCAGATAAGCACAAGCGTGACAACAGCCAACCCGAACGATATACTTAAATTAGCAACGGAGAGAGACGACCTTACGGTGTCGCAACTGGCGGCAACCGCCACGCGCATTACGCCGTTACAAGAAGGTCAGTCGGTGGAATTACGAAGCAATGGCTCAAGCAGTAAATAAGACCAGTAAGAGTACCCAGAACACGCTCCTGATCACCGAGATCAAGGACGGTGTGGTGCTGATGAAAGACGGCAGCATGCGCGCCGTGGTATTGGGCAGTGCCATAAACTTTGACCTCATGAGCCCCCAGGAACAGGACGGCGTCGAGTTCGCCTACCAGGGATTTTTGAACTCGCTGCACTTCCCGGTCCAAATCGTCATCAAGAGCCAGAAAATCGACCTCGACAACTACATTGAGAAGCTGGTGGGCCTGCGCACCCAGCAATCCAACGACCTGTTGGGCCTCCTCATGGAAGACTACATCGCCAACATCCGCGCCCTGGTGGAGGAGGTCAACATCATGGACAAGCAGTTCTACGTGGTGGTGCCGTTCTTCCCGCCGGTCAACGTCAAGAAGAGCGCCAGCCTCATCACCGGACTCAAGGCCGCCTTCCAACCGACGCCGGTCATCACTGTGGCCGAGGACGACTTCAAGCACTACAAGCAGGAATTATCCCAACGCGTGGCCTTGGTATCGAGCGGCATGAGCCAAATGGGCATCCGCGCCATCGCGCTCGGCACCCAGGAACTCATCGACCTCTACTACGGCTGGTACAACCCGGACGTGGCCGTCAACCAGAAACTAATCGATACCGCCCAGCTCATGACACCGGTCGTGGAAAAGGGTGAGGGCGCCGCGCCGCACCGGCCGCTCCCAGGAGCAAAACTGTAATGGCACTATTTGGCAAAAAAAATGAACAGATCGATCCGGGTGCACTGGCCGAGTCACAACGCGCCGCCGAACAGCGCGAAGCCGAGCTGATTTACCGTCAGGGCGTAGTCACTATGCGCGACCTCATCGCCCCGCCCTCAATTGAAGTGGATTCGGGCTACATCCGCATTGGCAAGCGTTACGCCAAGACCGTCTACGTCTACGGTTACCCCCGCCAAGTCTTCACCGGCTGGCTGTCGCCCATCATCAACCTGGACGAAATCATCGATATCTCCCTTTACATCTACCCGGTCGAAAGCCGCGTAGTGCTTGATAACCTTAAGCGTAAGGTCGGCCAACTGGAGGCGTCTTATTCCATCAACCAGGAAAAGGGCCGTGTCCGCGACCCCGGATTGGAAGCGGCCATCCAAGACGCCGAGGAACTCCGCGACAAGCTCCAGGTGGGCGAGGAGCGCTTCTTCCGCTTCGGCCTGTACCTGACGATGTACGCCAACAGCATCGACGAGCTCACGCAGATCGGCCGTAAGATCGAAGGCATCTTTGGCCAGTCGCTCATTTATACCAAGCCGGCCACCTTGCAGATGGAGCAGGGCTTTAACACCACTACACCTCTGGCCAGCGACCAGATGCAAATCAGCCGCAACATGAACACCGGCGCCCTCTCCACCAGTTTCCCCTTCACCTCCTCGGAACTCAGCCGCAACGAGGGCATCCTCTACGGCCTCAACCGCCACAACAACGGCCTGGTGTTGTTCGACCGCTTCAGTTTGGAGAACGCCAACATGGTGGTCTTCGCCAAGTCCGGTGCCGGTAAATCCTTCGCCATTAAATTAGAGGCCCTGCGCAGCCTGATGATGGGCGTCGAGGTCATCGTTATCGACCCGGAAAACGAGTACCGCGCCCTGAGCGACGCTGTCGGCGGCAGCTACCTGCGCCTGAGCCTGGCCTCCCAAACCCGCATCAACCCGTTTGACCTGCCCCGCGTCTTCGACCAGGAAGAGGCCGACAACGCCCTGCAGGCCAACATCATTACCCTCCACGGCCTCCTGCGCCTGATGATGGGCGGCGCCACGGTCAACTCAACCACCGGAGCCACCCTGACCTCGCCCCTGACCCCGGCCGAGGACGCCGACATGGACGTGGCCATCATCAACACCTACGCCCGGGCCGGTATCTCCAAGGACCCTCTGACCCACAACGCCACGCCGCCCACCATGAATGACCTCTACAACACGTTGGCTTCAATGACCGGCAACGGCCCGTCGCTGGCCCAGCGCCTGCGCAAGTACACCACCGGCACCTTCAGCGGCATCTTCAGCGAACAATCCAACGTCCAGCTCGACAACCCTTTCCTGGTGTTCAACATCCGCGACCTGGAAGACGAACTGCGCCCGGTCGGGATGTATATCGTCCTCAACTACATCTGGAACAAGGTCAAAAGCGACAAGCGCAAGCGCATCCTCATCATCGACGAGGCCTGGCAGCTGATGAAGTACGACGACTCCGCCGCCTTCATGTTCTCGCTGGCCAAGCGCGCCCGTAAGTACTACCTGGGCCTGACAACCATCAGCCAGGACGTCGAGGACTTCCTGAGCAACAAGATGGGCCGCGCCGTGGTGGCGAACTCGTCCCTTCAGCTGCTGCTCAAGCAGGCGCCGAGCGCCATCGACATCGTGGCCGAAACCTTCAAGCTCACCAGCGAGGAAAAGAACCGCCTCAGCCAGTTCCCTGTGGGCGAGGGCCTGTTCTTTGCCGGCCTCAACCACGTCGTCATCCGCATCCTGGCCTCCGAGACCGAGTCCCAGCTTATCTCCACCGACCCCAAGGCCCTTGAGGCCGCCCGCAAGGAGCAAGCCGCGGCCGCGGCCCAGGAAGTCGGGGAGGTAGCGTAGCGTGGAAACCGAGGGTGACCAGCTAGTTAAGGACGCCGAAACGAACCAGGCGTCCCAGGACAAGGCCACCCAGGACTACGTCGGCGGCGGTACCGACCAGGCCGAAGCCTTTGCCAACGACCCCAAGAACGCCTCAGGGTCCAACCCAGGCAGCGCAGGCAATGATCAAGACGGCGGCCGCTTCAGTCAGCTGGCGAACGCCGCCAAAGCCGGCGCCTCATATCTTGCCGGCAATAAGAAGAAATTAGGAGCTGGCGGTGGGATCATCGGCATCATTGCGGCCGCCTTGTTTGGCTTCTCGAGCCTGCTGCCGCTAAAGCTGCTCCATATCGAGCAGAACATGTTTAATCACATATTCCAGCCGAATCAACGTACGGAAGCACGTATGGCATCCAAACTGATGCGCGGCTCCCTGAGCATGTTCGACAAGGATGGCCGCTACAAGATCAAAGGCCGCGGTTTCTTTGGTAACAAGTGGGCGACGTTCAGTTTAGATCGTTTTGAAGCGAGCCTGGCTGAAAAAGGCGTGAAGTTAAATTTTGACCCCGCATCTAAAGAACTCGTCTCAATCGAGCGCAACGGCATCATCGAGAATACCAAAGGGCTGCCCCAAGGCGAAAAGCTAGGGCGCCTTGCATCCGTAGTCAATGAAAACGTCCCGCCTTGGCGCGTCGGACAACGCGTCAAATTAATCCGCCTCATGACGGCCCGGTACGGCGTATCGTTCAAGTTCTTCACTAACGAAAAATTCAAGACGGCGGCCGAGTACCTAAAAGACCGCTTCAAAAAAATTCAAAATGGTGCCTCGGCCGCCGAGGTTGCTGCTGCCAAAGGTACGACGCCGGAAACCACCGCGGCCGACGTAAAAGCCGCGGCCGCAGCAGCTGACGAGTCGACCTCCGTCGTCAAGCGGGTCTTTGGCGAATCGGGCGACATCAAACTAGCCCTGAGGGAGGGGGCCAAGTCAGTCTTCAATAGCAAAACCGCTGGCGCCATCGGTATCGTTGCTATCATCTGTACCATCCAACAACTGGCCAACGACGCCTTGGCTAATGGCTACGACATACGCGCCAAGCAGCTCATGCGTACGGGCGGGGCTTTGCTCTCCAGTGCCGCGCAACTCCGCAAGGGCGAGACGGTTGACCCGCAAACCCTTAATTACCTCATGGAAACATACGTCGGTGATCCAGCGGCTACCACGGTCGATCAGCAGACCGGCAAAACCATCCCCACCGACGACACCAAGGATTTCACCCAATCAGCCGACTGGAAGCGTGCGACCAACCAGCCAGTGACCTCTGGCGATGTCGAGCTGAGCGCCGGCGCCAACCCCGATGGCAAAACCGGCCTCGCTACGATTATGGCAACAATCAACTCCATTACCGGCGCGGCGGGCGGGCTGGGTGACAAGGTTTGTAGTCTCATCCTAAGCCCGCTCGGTACGTTCTTGTCCATCGTGGAACTCGTCGCCAACATCTTCATCGGCGGTAGCGAGGCCATTGCGTCAAATGCCGCCAAGCTCACCCTGCAGGCCGCCCTAATGATTAAAGTAGTACCAACCGTTTTGGCTTCCGCCTCAGGCCTTGCCATCACCGGTACCGAGAACGCCGTCCAGCAGATTGCCATGAGTGGCACCGGCATGGAGATGATGGCCCACGACTACGGCCGGGCCAGTGGGTCCGCCCCAATTTCCGACCAGGCTTACACCACGCTCGCCATGGCCGCCGACCAAGAGCAGGCCATCGCTGACAGAGGCAAGGGCATATACTTTAATGTCTTCTCAACTGAAAATCCGCGCTCAATGATATCGCGCCTTATCGATCAATCGCCATCAAGCCCCCAATCAGCGATAGCCTCTCTCTCCGGCAGCTTCTTCAACATTCGCCAAGTCTTTTCTAACCATCTACTGGCTCTCATTAATCCGGTATACGCCGATACCAGCAGTTATGCCAACCCCAATAAGCTTCAGCGCTACGGCTTCACCGATGCGGAAATCGCCAAATATGACATCGCGGACACCTATGACGCAAGTGGCAAGATGACCCAAAAAGGCCTCAAGAGCTATTTCGAAGACACCGTCATAACGACTGCCGCCGGCACGCCGGCGTCACGTATCGACATCTTAGGTAACCCGGACGGCTATCACTACGGCAATCAAGATGAGAATAAGAACGACGTCCTGCATTGCTTCGTCAACTCATACAGCAACCCATATTCTGTAACGACAGAGGATCCAGTCTGCTTAAATATCGGCTATTTAACCCAAACCGACACCGTTAAACCGGCCACGGAAGCCGAATATCAGGCCGGAATTCAAGCAAATGTATACAACCCCTGGTGCGTTGCTAATTTAGCTCCCAAAAATCCTCCCCCATGTCCCCAGGCCGCAGCCGACGAGATGCTGCGCTACCGACTCTACCTGGGCTACCAGCACATTGCCAATGAGTTCCTTGATATGACGATGACCGATGCGGAATCGAAGGCGGCAGGGGAATCCTTGGACTCGCCATATCAAACCAATACTCCGGCATCGACGCCAGCGTCGGGACCCACGACCACGGGGGCTAGCGGTAGCTACAGTTGGCCGGTCGGCGTACCTGGTTCGAGCGTCGTATCGTGCTTTGGTCCGCGCAGCGGCACAATACACCCCGGCGATGACATCGCTAAGCCTCTCAACTCACCAGTCTATGCCTCACAAGCCGGTACGGTCGCCTTCGAAGGCCCCATGAGTGGTTACGGCAGTAACTTTGTCATCATCGACCACGGAGGCGGTACCTACACCAGCTACGGCCACATGAACGGTGCTACGGTTAAAGCCGGGCAAACCGTAACGCAAGGGCAGCAAATTGGTGTCGTAGGCAGCCAAGGTCAGTCACAAGGTCCGCATGTTCACTTTAACCTCTTCATTGGTGGCAAAAGCTGGATCGACGGCATCAACGGCAATGTCGAGCCGCTCACCCACGGTCTGGCGCTCCCGGCCGGCGTCCCGATTTCCGGATCTAACTGCGCCGGTATCAAATAATGGTGATAAAACTTTCTCAGTTACGCTCCGGACTTTATATCCTAGCGTGCCTGCTGACAATAACCAGTTCTCCGGTAAGCGCCCTAAGTAATGTCGATCAGCGTGCCCTCAATTACAACACCGTATTCTATAACGAGACCGATGACTCGCTCGTCGGCAATTACGGCGCCTGTAGTACTGGCAGTATTCCGTCAACGACCAACCTTGATCCATCGCTTATCGCGGCCATCAACAAACTCAAACCAATCTATGTGGCCGCAGCCCAACAGACCGGGGTAGCCTGGCAGCTGCTGGCCGCCATCCACTACCGTGAAAACGGCAACAATCCCGACGGCGATCTCCAAGCCGGCAATAAATTCGGCGGACCATACCCTCAATCCTCAACCGACTACGCGACTTACGGCTACCCCAAGAACCTGCAAGAATCCGCCGTCATCGCCGCCAAGCACCTGATCGCCTCATCAAGCTCGGGCGTCGTTAAAAAGCCGATAAATATCCCAAGTCCGGACCCGAACGCCGTCAAGGACACGCTATACAGCTACAACGGGCGGGCGGATGCCTATGCGACGCAAGCCGCTAAATATGGCTTCAGTTCCACAACCCAGCCGTATGAAGGCTCGCCCTACGTTATGAATAAATTCGACGCCGCCCGCCAGGCAATGGGCATCATCACCCGTGATAATGGCGGCGTTGACGGCATCGATACCCGGTTTGGGGCCTTTACGATTTACTCCCGTCTTGGAGGCGCCGCCGGGGGCGGAGACACCTGCAGCGGAGCATCCGGTGGAGCGGTCGTTGATATCGCGCTCAAGGAGCTGGCGGCGAAAATCAGTGAAACGTCTTCACCCGAGAATTATCTCAAGTACACCGACGGGGTAGCCGAGCCGTGGTGTGCCGACTTCATGTCCTGGGTCTTCAAGCAATCCGGAAAACCATTTACCGGCGGCGCCTCGGGCGGCTGGCGCATTGGGATGGCCTCGGGCATGCGGGACTGGTTCAAGGCTAATGGCATCTGGGTAGATAATACGGCTGCCAACCTCCAGGCCAACCCTCCGAAACCAGGGGACGTTATTTATTACAACCACGAGCATGTAAACATGGTAGTCAGTGTCAATGGAAGCAACGCCAAGACCGTCGGCGGTAACCAGAGCAATATGGTCTCATCGTATCAAGTAGATTTAACTAACCCGGATGTGGCCGGGTGGGGAAGAATGAAATGACAGTTAAACGTATACTTATCGCGTTCGTAGGCGTAATCGTACTGATTGGAGCTGGCTGGACTTATTATGACCAGACCCATTTGCGACTAACCTCTACCAGCCCCAAAAACAACTCAACCGCTACCTCGAGCGACTCAGTATATTTGACCTTCAACCATGACTTAGATACGGCAACAGCTCAGCGATTTTCCATCGACCCCTACATCGACGGCGTTGCAACGGTCTCAGGGAACCAGCTCGTCTTCAAACCGGCTTTTTCCTACAAGTTTGATACCACCTATACCGTTACCGTAACCTCGCCCAAGTCAAAGACTAATTTAACTGGCAAAGACGCCAAAGTAACCTTCAAAGTCGCCTTTATCCCGGTTAGCCAACAAACCAAACAGCAGCAACAAGACGGCCTGTCTCACACTGATTCACTCGAGAAGACTAATCCGTTCGCGGCTAGCCTGCCGTATGAAAACACTCATTTTAAAATCGACTACGTTCCGGTAACAACTGAAACCGGCAAAGACTTCACGTACATCATTACTCTGTACGCGATAATCAACGGCCCGGCTGATCGCCCGCGTTATGAAGCTCAGCTTAAACAGTACAAGCAGGAAGCCCTGGATTATATCCGCTCGCAACAAGCCGATCCGGCAACTCTCACTATCACATATATGCCGACCGAGGCAGCAGCCTACTAACGCAAGCTGGCAATACTAATCTGCAGCCGCTCAATCTCATGGGCGGCTTCTTTGTTGGTGTGCAGCCTGATGAGCTCCAGCTGCCGCAAGCGTAAGTCTGATGCCACGGAGGCATTCGGAGTCACTATGCGCAGCACGCCGCGGTGGAGACGCTGTACGCGCGTTTGGCGGGGGTACCACTCGTCGAGCGTCGCCTGGATTTGTTCCAGGATATCCGAGCGGTCCATACCGAGCTCAATCCGCTTGCGGGCAAAATATTCCGGGTCAATCATGAGTTACCTTTCGGGGCGGTGGAAATTATGGCGTGAGGGGTATGGATTTCCCGGGTCACGGCGTCGGCGTCGGTGGTGGTGATGATAGTTTGGTAGCCGTCGAGCCGGCCCAGCAGGTAACTGCGGCGGTCGTGGTCCAGCTCGCTGAAGACGTCGTCCAGGAGCAACACGGGGCGTACGCCGGTGGCGGCTTCGGCATATTCCAATTCGGCCAGTTTGCAGGCCAGCACTGCCGTGCGCGTTTCGCCGCGGGAGGCGATGGCCATGATGTCGCCTCCGGCAAAGCGCACCTTGAAGTCTTCACGGTGCGGGCCGATGGTGGTGAAGCCGGCGCCCAGGTCGCGCGGGAGGTTGCGCACCAGGGTTTCTAAAAAGACTTCACCGTAGCGGGAGCCCGACACGCTCGGCAGGTACTCCAGCTCAATTTCCACGGGGGCGCCGGCGATGTCGGCGTAGAGGCGGGGGAGCGAGGCGTTGATCTGCTCCACCAGGCGGCTGCGGCGGAAATAAATCTCCAGGGCCAGCTCGGCGAACTTCACGTCCCAGGCAAAGATCTGGTCGCGCAGCGCGCTAGGCTGGGACCCGTCCAGAAGCGCGTTGCGCTGCCGCAGGACGCGCCGATAGGCCTGCAGGGTCTTCAGGTACCCCCGATCGGTTTGGCAGAGGATAAAGTCCAGGTATTTGCGGCGGCCTTCCGGCGGGCCGGACAACAGGTCCAGGTCGGTCGGCTCAAACAAGGTCACTTGGATCTGGCCGACGTGGCTCGTAAGCGTCTGGCGCACCTCGTCGTGGGTCACGCGCTTTTCATGTGCGCCGCCGGCCGTCGAGTAGCTGAAGGCGAACTGCGCCTCATCGGTGGCGGCCACGATCCGGAAGAAGTCCTGCTCATGTCGTACCAGGTCGCGGTCCTTGGCCCGGAAGCTCTTGGTGGAGACCAGCACGTAGAGACTTTCCAGCAGGTTGGTCTTACCGCTGGCGTTCGGGCCCACCACCAAAGTGACCGCGGGGTGCAGTTTAAAACGCTTCTGCTCGTAGGAACGGAAGTTGGTTAGCTCCAGACTCTCAATCGTCATAAGGGTATTATATCTGATATCTGATGGGTTGGTGGTGTATGTGCTTCGGGTGGCCTTTTTGCGAGGTTCGTTAGGGGGTTTGGATTTTTCCTCTAAAGATAAATGACCGATTTGTGCCGGAGTGAGTTTGTTCTCTATTTTCCAGCCAATCTGCGATGAGGGTAGGGCGCCGCATCGGGAGGGATGACTGTTTATCTAATTTATAGTCCACTGGACTATAATAATGAGGCTTTTTTATAGTCCAGCGGACTATAATCGACTACATGAGTCGCCGATAGGAGGAGGACGATGCGGCCTTACAATTGTCGATCGCCCCTGTTCCATGTAGCAATAGGTCAAAAATGTATCACCCATGATACAAAATCGGCCTATAACCAAACACACTTAGAGGAAGATGGAGGGGGTTTAGTAGCAACCCACCTAATTACAACCAGGCCCATTCACTCTTAGAAGAAATGCCCGAAACTCACAAAATAAGCAACAACATCAGCCAAACGAAATAAAGACTCAGCCGTTGCTCACCCCTGTACCAGGATGTGATTATGCAAAACAATCCCCAGATTACACCACTTATCCACCGATAAATGAGGGCGTTAATCAATCATTGATATTGATTATCAACACCTGTGCATAGCTTTGTGGCATCAAAAAACGGCCTTGGGCCGCTGTCTATTCGAGCAAGTTATCAACTTATCAATCAGGTACGCAGCGGCATCACTATATGCAGGTAGTCATCGGGCACGTCTTCGCCGGACGGGGTGATAATGCAAGGATTAAGCTTGCCGGAAATGGCAAAAGTCACGTTGGGCGTCTTGATAATCGACAGCGCGTCCTGCAGGTAGCGGGCGTTCAGGGAAATCTCGCCGTCTTCACCGGACACTTCACATTCGGCCGTGGAAGTATTGCCGCCCACTTCGGAATCGCTGGAAACGATACTGACTTCGCCCTCGGACTTGATGTCGATCTTGATGCTGCCGGCACTCTCCCGGGCAAACAGGCTGGCAACCTTAACGATGCGGGTGAATTCGGCCGTGCTGATATCGAACGACGTCTCGACTTTCGAGGGAATGATCTGCTTGTAGTTGGGGAATTTACCCTCGATCAACCGCGACACCAGCTCCACCTCGTTGACGCGGAACATGATCTGGTTCTCGTCCAGGTAAATGTCGACGTTACCGTCGGCCTCGCCCAGCAGACGGACCAGTTCTTGCATAGTGCGCACGGGCACGATCACGGCCATGTCCTTGGCCGTGCCCGACTCCAGCTCCAGTTGCTTCTCGGCCAGGCGATAAGAATCGGTCGCCACCACAAACAGTTTGTTGTCATCGACGTACAGGTAAATGCCGGCCAGCACCGGGCGGGCCTCATCCAACGAAGCCGCAATCACCACCTGGGCCAACGCGTCTTTGAAGACTCCCGCATCCAAGCTCAGCACCGGCTCGCTCGTCACTTGGGGGATGGGCGGGAACTCGTCGGCCGAGATGCCGTTGATCTTGGACTGATAGTGGCTGGTTTTAACCGTCAGGCTGGTTTCGGTCGCCTCCAGGTCGATATTGCCGTGCGGCAGGCTAGCTACGAACTCGGCAAACAGGCGGGCGGGGATAGTCAGCGAGCCGGGCCGGTCGATCTTGGCGCCCACCCAGTAGTTGATCCCGATCTCAAGGTTAGTAGCACTCAGGCGCAGGCGGTTACCGTCGGTGGCTAGCAAGATGTTGGACAGAACCGGTAAGCTGGCCCGGGTAGAAACCACTCGACCGACGCTAGCCAGCGCCTTGCTCAGATTCTCCTGCTTCAAACTCAACCGCATAAACTAACCTCTTCCCCCAATGTTCTCGTATCTGGACTAATCTTCTCACAATTCCAAGATTTACGTGAGTACTCTATTTGTTATCCTCATGGCTGCCCCTGGTTTTCCTTCGAAGTATTTATATAAAAACTAATAGTAATAATCATAAGCACTGTGGAAAGTGGGTAAAACTCGAGTCTTGGCTTAACTGACCGTAAAAGTGCTTATGCTATACAGGGGAAAACCTGGGGGTGAACCTGTGGGCCGGTTGTGGGCCGGTTGTGGGCGATAACCATAAGGGGTGTGGGCAACCTCGGATAACGCTTATTATTACACATGCTGCCCACAGCCTTTACCCAGCGGTTATCCGCATCCTGTGGAAACCGCTTATGTTAAAAAGCGGTGGCGAAACGCTCTTTAATGGCCGTGACGTCGGCACGGAGGTTCTCGTCGGTGTCCATGGCCTTGTCAATCTTCGACACCGAATGCATGGCGGTGGTATGGTCGCGGCCGCCCACGGCCTGGGCGATCTTGGGGAAGCTCAGCTCCATCTCGTGGCGCATCAGGTACATGGCAATCTGGCGGGGCACGACGATCTCCTTGTCGCGCTTGGTGCCGATGATGTCGGCGGTCTGCAGGTCAAAGTAGCTGGCCACGCGCTCAATCACCATCTTGGGGGTCATCGGCTTGAGCTTGGGCTGGCCGGTGGCCTGTCCCGCGAGCAACTGGGTGGCGGCGGCCACGGTCGGCTCGATGGCGCGCAGCTCACAGAAGGCCAAAAACTGGGTCAGTACGCCCTCCAACTCGCGGATGTTGTGCTGCGCGTGGCGGGCCAGGTAGTCGATGGTCTCCAGCGGCAGCACCACGCCCTGGGCGTTGGCCTTGGACTGCAGGATGGCTTGGCGCGTCTCCAAATCCGGCGCCTGGATGTCGGCCGTCATGCCCATGGCAAAGCGGGAGCGCAGGCGCTCTTCCAACGTCGTTAGCAGCTGCGGCGGTTTGTCACTGGAGATAATGATCTGCTTGTTGGCCTGGTGCAGGGCATTAAAGGTGTGGAAGAACTCGTCCTGGGTCTTTTCCTTGCCGGCCAAAAACTGCATGTCGTCGATAATCAGCACGTCCACCGAGCGGTACTTGTCGGTAAAGGCGGTGTTCTTCTTCTTTTGGATGGCGTCGATGAATTCGTTGGTGAAGCTCTCGCTGGAGATGTATTCGATACGCTTGGTCGGGTCGTTGTGGGCGATCTGGTTGCCGACGGCCTGCATTAGATGCGTCTTGCCCAGTCCCACTCCGCCGTAGAGGTAGAGCGGGTTGTACTTGGTGCCCGGGTTCTTGGCGACGGCCTGGGCCGCGGCGTACCCCAGCTCGTTGCTCGATCCCACGACGAAGTTCTCAAAGGTGTAGCGGGGGTTGAGATTGTTGGCGAACGTCTGCGCTATGGGCAGGGTAGTCTGGTGGGCGCTAGTCTTGCGGGGCATGGACTCGGGACGTTTGACCGGCACCGAAGCGCCAGAGCCCCCCGCCGTAGTCGGGGCGGCGCCCACCTTGTACTCGATGGTGCGCACGTTAGTATCCATCTTGCCCAAGGTCTTCTTGATGTCCTCGTGGAACTTGGCCTCGAGCCAGTTCTTGGTCATGATGTTGGGCACGCCGATAATGACGTGGCCTTCCTCGTGGGAGAGGATGGAGGTGTGGCGGAACCACGTGGCAAAGTTGGCGCGGGAGACCGTAACTTCCAACTCACCCAGAACCGCCTGCCATAATGTTTTAGTATCCACTCGGTCTCCCCACGTTACGACGGTCCACTCCAGGAACGATTGTTCCCATCATACGTGAGCATGAGCTTTATCCACAACCCTTGTTTTGTTTCCAAGTTATGGGATGCTTATGCACAGATTTTGAAGCATAACAGATATGAACCATGGGGATAACCCCTATAATCCTTGGGGATAAGACTGGGGATTGGCCGGGGAAACGCCCAGATCAATTGACGCGGAAGCCAAATTAACGTAACATACTGAAGTTATGTCAAAGCGAACTTACCAGCCAAAGAAGAAGCGCCGCCAGCGCGTCCACGGTTTCCTCGGACGAATGGCTACCCGTGCCGGCCAGGCGCTCTTAAAGCGCCGCCGCGACAAGGGCCGCAAGCGCGTCTCCATCTAGTTCGCTAGACGGAGTACTATGCTAGCCGCCAAGAACCATCTTCGCAAAGAGAAAGATATCACCCGGGTCTACAGGCGCGGGTCTTATGGTGCCGGCGGAGGCCTGCTCAGCGTCAAGGCCGCCCCTTCGGGCCGGGCCGAGTCGCGCGCAGTGGTGGTGGTGAGCAAGAAAATCAACAAACGGGCCGTCGTCCGCAACCGCATCCGCCGCCGTCTGGCCGCCCAGTTGGCCGAGATGTGGGGGACAGTGGCCCCCGGGTACGATATAGTAATAAGCGTACATGTCGACGTCGCCGACCACTCGACCGAGCAGCTCAGCCTGCAACTTGGTACCGCACTTTCGCGCGCCAAGGTCATACCGGCCTAAACTAAAGGACTTATTTCAATGTTTAACACCTTCCTGGTGCAGCCCCTGTTCAACCTTTTAGCTACTATCTACGCCGTCCTGCCGTTCCACGATTTTGGTCTAGCCATCATCATCCTGACCATCCTGGTCCGGCTCCTGCTCTGGCCGCTCGTCAACAAGCAGCTCCATTCGCAGCGCGCCCTGCAGGAACTGGCCCCGGAACTGGCCCGTATCCGCACCGAGGCCAAGGGCGACAAGACCTTAGAGGGCAAGATGACCATGGAGCTCTACAAGGAGCGCGAGATCAACCCCTTCGCCTCGTTCCTGCCACTGCTCATCCAACTGCCCATCTTCTTCGCCCTCTTCGTCGTCCTGCGCGACGTGGTCAAGCCTGGCGAAATCGCCCACCTGGCCTACGAGCCAGTCAAGCAGCTGGGAGCCATCGCCACCATCATCCAGGGCCACGTTAAGTTCGACCCGCAGCTGTTCGGCGTCATCAACCTGGCTAAGCCGTCGCCACTACTGGCCATCCTGGCCGGTGCCGCCCAGTTCTTCCAGACCAAGCAGCTGACCCCCAAGCACCAGACCAAAGACACCCAGGCCCAGATCATGAACACCATGACCTACATCTTTCCTTTCATGACCTTCTTCATCGGCCTCACCCTACCCTCGGCGCTCGCCCTATACTGGGTTGCGACCTCCGGCATGGCCATCCTGCAGCAGACGATGATCCTGCGCCGCGACGTCGAAGAACTGGAGGCCGCCCCTCTGGCCGTCGACTCGGGACAAATCCTCTCCAAGACCAAGCTCAAGAAGCGCGACAAGGCCAAGGGGAGCACTAAATGACCGATCTCACCACTACGGCCAAGCGCCGCCTCGAAGAGTTAGTCTCGTTCTTTGGCATCAACGCCGAGGTGTCGGCCGCCCTCACCGATGAAGGCATCATGCTCGATATCACCACCTCCCCCGATACCCCGCGCCTCATCGGTTTCCACGGCGAGACCCTGCGCGCCATCGAATTCCTGATGAACCAGATCATCAAGCGCACCGACGGCGACTCTCCGCGCGTCAGCGTCGACGTAGCGGGCTACAAGCTCCAACGCCGTGAGTTATTGGAGAAGGAGGCCCGCGAGGCCGCAGAGCGCGTCACCGCTGCCGGAGCCGAAGAAGAACTGCGCCCCATGAACCCCGCCGAGCGCCGCATCGTCCACATGGCCCTGCGCGAGCTGCCCGGCATAACCACCGAGAGCCGCGGCGTCGACCGCGAGCGCCGGATCGTTATTTTGCCAGCTGAGTAGTTAGTCTTCTCATTTAAAAAGCGCCCAGTTGGGCGCTTTTTAGTTTGAACCGGTCTGGGTATAAGTCTCAAGCGTCTGCCGGGCCATCGTCTCCCAGGAAAACAACTTCACCCGCGCCAGTCCGGCAGCCTTCAGTGAGGCCAGCTCGGCCTTGTCACCCAGCAGCAAATCCATCTTCTCCGCCATATCGGCCACGTCATAAGGGTCAAAGTAAGCGGCGGCATCGGTGAACACCTCCGGAAAACACGATGCGTTGGCCGCCAGTACCGGAGTGCCCTGGGCCATGGCCTCGAGTCCCGGCAGCCCAAAGCCCTCCGACAGCGAGGGAAACACAAAGAACTCCGCCCCACGGTACAGCGCCGCCAGCTCCCCGTCGGTGGTGTAGCCCGGGAACAGAATCAAAGCCTCGGCCCCCAACTCCTTAACCTGCACCCGGATCTGCTCCAAAAAGTAATTAGGCTTGCCGTTCAGCACCAACGCCACGCCGTTCTTATAGGCGTCGGTTCGCACAAACGCCTCAACCAGCCGCCCGACGTTCTTATAGGGGTAGTAGTTGCCGACGTAGAGCAGGTAGCTGGCCGGGATATTCAAGTGGTCGATGGACGTGGGCGCGGTAAACTCCGGCGTCACGGCCTCCAAGGTCACCACAATCTTGTCGGTGGGCAGGGGATAATGGCTCAAAATGTCGTCTTTGACGAACTGGGACGGGGTAAACACCGCCTGCGCCCGCCGCAGCCCCGAAGCCAGAACCCACTTCATGGCCGCGTATTTTACCTCGTACAACAGGCTTTTGAGCCCGCTGCCGCGGACGTTCTTGAAATTGATCAGTGTCATGTCGTGCACGGTCACGACGAACTTGCCGGAGTAGAACAACGGCAAGTTAAAACTCGTAAAGTGCACCAGGTCCGGCTCCAGGCTCTTGATCAGCCGTGGCAATAGCACCTGCTCCTGCCAGGTGTAGACCTCATGGGTGGTGAGGAACTTGCGGAAATTGGGCGCTTTCGGCTCCCAGGTCTTGAAAACGTCGGGCACGAGCAGCACGATGTACTCGTTCTCATGATCCAGCGCCTGCAGCTCGTCGAGCAGCTCGCTGGCGTAACGGCCAATTCCGGTGCGGCCGATCCAACGGCCATCGAAAATTATGCGCATAACCTATCGTCCAGAGGATTAATTACTGGTAATCAATATACTACGTTTATTGTTAACATGCTGCTTAAATCCTCTTCCATCAAGCTTTGTCTGGCCTGCTTTAGGTTTATGCCGGACGTCGGATTCCATCTCTGCCGTCGCAACCAATAAAGCCACTACCACCCAAACACGCAACAGTAGAATGGATTGGAATGTTGCTGCTTGAATGGCCATGCCAATAAGCATTAACGCATATGGGGTAGAAATGCCCGGTTTACTAATTGCACGCCAAACTAGTCTTGTGAGTATTAATATGAAGGGCAGCAAGAGAAGTACTCCGATACCGCCTAACTCTGAAAAGAGTGCAAGATAATCATTGTTCAGAGGCTGGAGATTACCCACTGGCACGCCACGAGTAAAGTCATCTTTGTGCAAAAAGAGTCGTGATCCATACAATCCAACCCCTGTGTACGGCGACGACGTAAAGGCATCAACAGCTAATGGCCATACTTCGTACCGCGTATTAGCTGAACGATCGTTAAAATTAAATATATGAGTCAGAGATTGCGAGTATGTTCTCGGTATACCAGCGACATCCTCTATACCGTGACTCTGTGAATAGTTGTAAGCTAGTACACCTATCGATAAAGCCACACTCAGCAAAGCAATTGCTACAGGGAAGGCGAGTTTAGTGAAACGGGATGATTTGCGAACAAGTATAATTAATACTCCAGCCACTACAGCTGTTAGACCGATCAACCCTCCACGCGATCCGGTTAAAAATATAGCTATAACAGCCAATACTAACAATAAATATAACCGTATAGGGAGTCTGCCAAAACGCACGAGCTGGGCAAGAAGAATAGATATGGGGAGTAGCAGAAAATTGGCCAGATACAATGGTTCTTGCGCAAAAGACTGTATCCGCGGAAAAATGTAAGTCCCCGTTGAACTATACTGTGGAAGAAGACCAGTAAGTGAAGGCGGAAGATTCATAAGATCACCGATGAACTGATAATACCCAAAGACGATAGCTATAGACGAAATACCCAGAAACACATTCTCAATCTTTGGAAGATGGCGCGGGAGAACTCCTAAGATTATGAAGCATGCTTTGATTATCAGAATCCCCAGTAAGACAGTTGCGTTTGCTGAGACTTGCACGCTAATCGCGTTGATAAGAGACAGAATTGCCGCGCAGAGTATTAACAGTAATGGTAGGCATAAGAGTAGTCGTCTCGGTCTCTCAAATAGTCGGATTAGAGGGTGCGGAATAAGAAAGATAAAGCTTAGAAGCGGCAGAGACAGAGGACCAATATGACCAGCCCATCGATCAAAAGGAAGTAAGGCAATGGTGAGTAATATTCCAATAAAGAATAGGCGCTCAGCAATATTTTTATACTTTGATTGAATTCGCATCTTGTATTATTCTTTGCCCAGCCAATAGGAGGGCGATTACAACCCAGGTTCGAAGTAGAAGGATGGAGTGGAATGCGTTTGCCTGAAAGGCCATTCCGATGAAAGCAAAAGCATATGGAGATGATGGATGAACGAAGCGGTACTTAATAACAGTCCAAATACGTTTAATTACCAAGAAGGCAAGTGGCAGGATAAGAAGTATTCCAACTAAACCTGTTTCCGCAAGGTAGGCCAGGTAATCGTTATTGAGTGGCTGCAGTTTATTGATCGGAGTAGACGCCGGAAGTTCGGGATGGATGGCGTGGCGGGAATTATAGAACCCAACGCCCGTAATCGGATGATTCAGGAATATATCGATTGATTTAGGCCAAAGGTCATAACGTGTTCGGGCTGATTCGTCGCCCAAGTCAATTGCGTGGGTAGCGAAAGAGCCGACGGAGTTTTTACGATGGACCTGACCGGCGAAACCGACAAACGCCGTCACAATGACCAGCGATGCTAAGATGCTGCAAATAATTATCCCCAACCATTTTCTGTTACGTATTGAAACTGCAGCTATAAATAATGCCAGGAGAAGCCCAAGAATTGCCCCACGAGAATTGGTAATAAAGAATGCTACAAACAGTCCTATCAGCAAGAGGAGTTCACGCTTGAGCAAACTTCTTTTTGCTGCTCGAACTGCCAAGATGCCTATTGGAAGCATAAGATAATGTGCAAGGTATAGAGGTTCAAGTGCGGTGGACTGTATGCGAGGAAATGAATAAGTAGCCACGGAACTGTAGCGTGGTATAAGAAACGTGAAGGCCTGTGACAACCCAAGGACATCGGCAATAAACTGATAGAATCCGAACAGGATAACCGGAACCGATACTATTAGAACGGCATTCTCAAATACCGATAAATCACTAGATCCGGTAAATACGGCCATAAACCAAGCTCGTGCCGAAACAAAGAGAAGGAGTACAAGGGCACTGTAAGTAGCGGCCTTATCTATAGACATGAAACTGGAAAGAATAGCGCCTATGAGCACCGACAGGACAGCAAAGCTAAGTAAAGGCTTGAGGGTTGACCAAATATTTCGGGGGTGTGTCAACAACTCCAGTGCAGGTCTGATTGCCAAAAGAATAAGCGCAATCAACGATAAGTATGGGGGGCTTGTAGCAAGGTTAGCAATACGGTCGAGCGGCATAAGAGCTGCTGTAATAATAAGACCTGCGGGAAAAGAATAAGCTACCAAGTGCTTCCGGATGTCGAGTCGCTTTTCATGCATGCCCTGTATCGTTTTCTCCATCAACCTATACTACCAAACATTACCTGCGTCGGCTAACGCGAGTCCCGTACTGCCATAATGGCCTCTAATGCATGAGCTGCTGAAATAGCCCAATCAAATTTCTTGGAGTGCTTGATTCCTTTTGCTGACATAGCAGCTGCCCGCTTTGGGTCGGCAAGTACAATTTCGATTGCATCTGCAATAGCCTGATCGTTAGTTGGATCTACTAGGATGCCCGCTCCACCGGCTGCCTCTGGTAACGATGAGATATTGCTAGTAATAACAGGAACGCCGCAGGCCATTGCTTCAATCACAGGAAGACCAAAACCCTCATAAAACGAAGGATACACAAAAATACTTGCGCCACTGTACAGAGCCGGCAGGTCTTTAAGCGCTACATATCCGGTTTGGATTACTTTTGTACCCGTCTGGCGCAATGATGTGATTAGGTCTGTTATTTCTCCATCCATCCAGCCCTTTCCTCCCGTCAGTACCAAGGAATACTCGTTGCGCATTTTATCCGGAAGTGCCTGGTAGGCACGCAGTACACCTTGTATATTTTTACGGGGCTCAATTGTGCCAGTGAACATGATGTATTTACCTTCAATGCCGTAATCTTGCTTGGCGCCATGAATATCACTTTTCTTACGTGGGTAGAAGATGCTATGGTCAACAGCATTGCTTGCAACCATAATCTTTGCCGGGTCAATGCCGTAAGAAGTAATTAGATCCTGTTTTGTTGTTTCAGATACTGCAAGCACCATCTGTGAGTTAGATATTGCTCGCGGCACGAACTTGTTTAGGTAGGCTCTCAGGCGTGGCGGAACATATTGGGGAGCATTTAGGTAGGCTAGATCATGAATAACCACGATAGATCTGCTACGAAAGAATAGTGGCCACCGAGCAAAATTCGGGAATAAATAAACGTCGCCTCGTGCTCCAGATAATACATCGATGGGTGGGGCAATAAAGTACTTGAAAAGGATTCCATAAAGTTTACCCGGAATTGACCAGACTCGGTATTGATGAATATTCGACGTGTTAAAACCTAGGTTCACGCTTGGTTTTGTAAAAAAACGGAAATAGGCAATATTGATTGCCATATCAGGTGCAATTATTGCTAAGTTTAGAATCAAATTGTGAGTATATGTATCTACGCCTGTTCGCTGTGTGCGCCCTAGACATGATCCTTCAACACCTAGCTTCATGAATTACTCTCCTGTCAAAATCTTGGTTAACCTTGTTAATATCATATCATCGCTATTTTCTTCAAGGACGCGCCGCTGATTGATCTGTGCAATCTGTATGAGGTCATTTGGCTCGCGTAATACAGCTTTGAGTGCCTTGGTCAGCGCAGAGGCGCTGCCGGGTTCCACGAATAAGGCCCCAGTAGCGGTGAATTGGCGCTTTAGGGCCACAGTAGCTGAGGCAACTACCGGTACACCTACCTCGATCGCTCGTAATGCGACGCCGCTTGAAGCACCTGGAAGCGAAGGCAGGTATGGTAGCACAAGCACGCTTAATGAATTTAGAAATGACGATATCTCATCATCGGGGATAAAGCCAGGAAACGATGCCTCAACATTCTTGTAGGCGGCCTTACTGATTATAGCTTGGCTATAGTCATCTTTGAGGTTGCCTGTTGACCCACTTATTACTAGACAATAACTATGCTTAGGGAGCTCCGCTACTGCATCAATTAGCACTTCAATGCCTTTGTCTTTCCCCCAGAATCCAAGATATCCAATAGTAAAACTTTTTGGAGGTGCGTAGATTGATGGCGATCGCAGAAGGAGGGGGTGGGGTATGTAAATTGTATCGCGGCCTAGGACGCATTGGCCCTCAGCCAAGGTTATAACAGTTTCTGCCCGGTGAATGAGCCGGCGGAGTATACGTTCTCTGAAACATAAATCGAGTACTTTTCGCAACCGGTTGACAATGCTACAAATTGGCTTTGGGTAATTCTTCATAATGTAGAAAGGGAAAAGTGTCTCAACAATAACACCTGTGTCATGTAGCGTAATAATGACACGCCTTCCGAAAAGGACCAAAATGAGTGTCGACCAAACAATACTACTGTCCCCTGAACCAATTTCCGCAACAGTGACCTGAGATAGATCACCGACCCAAACAAGACCTCGGAAAATACTGCGTATTACATTCCATGAGCTCTTATGGTCATCAACCGTATTAACATTACAACCTAGTGATGAATAGAGCTCGGCGATTCTTATACTGTAATCATAGATACCCCCCTTGTCGGGCCGTAAATACCTTATTGATGGTGGAACGTTAGGCATGGTGCAGGGCCTCCTCATAGATACTGTAAGTTGACTGAACCATCTGTTCCAGTGAGAATTGCCTTCTAGCCCTTTCCCGACCGGCCACACCCATCAGGCGGCCCCGATCGGAATCGGAAAGGAGTGATTCGATTGCATCTACCAAAGCCGCCTTGTCGCCGCTAGGTACAAGGATGCCTGTGATACCATTTTCGACGACCTCTGGCAGGCCACCGACGTTTGTTGCTATTACCGGTATGGCGCAAGCCATAGCCTCAACAGCTGCAATGCCCATACCTTCAGCATCGGATGATATGACTAATACGGATGCTTGTTTAATATAAGGCAATGGGTTCGGTTTATACCCTGTAAACAAAAATTTTTCAGACTTTGCTGAGCTAAATTTAATCAGATCTTCCCTCAAACTCCCATCTCCAATAATCGTAAATCGATAGTCATGGCCGTTTTCCAGCAATTGCATGGCAGTAGCTACAAAAAGGAGAGGATTCTTCACAGCCTCTAGCCGACCAACAAAAGTGATAGGGCCCATGGGCGCATATGATGAAGGCGCAAACTCATCCGTATCGACGCCGTTATGGATAAGAGTGCAATTATTTTTGGGTGAACCAGCCTCAATGGTGCTTTGCAAGACATGGCGAGTGATGCAAATTATGGTAGAAGCCCGTACCGCGCTCCACGCGAAATAGCGTTCATATAACCTACTACCAGATGTATCAATAGGTCCGTGCATCGTCCAGATTACCGGAATTTTAAACAGTAGTGCCGGAAGGGCGACCGAGAGCTTCTCTTCATTAGATTGTACGTGTATGAGATCGGGTCGCCAGCGAGCAAATATCAGTAGATACTGAATCCAATAAAAGGGTTGCAATAACAATGCAAGACGAACCTCCCATATAGAATTGAATTTGATCGGGAGCATGAACTTAAGGGTCTTTACATCTAGCTTACTAAGCGACCTTCTGAAAGACGCGAGCTGCGTTGCAACACGGAACTCATATGCTGAGCTCATATTTCGTATCAACATCTCTACGTATACTTCACCGCCACCAATTTCTGGAGGTGTGGAAATAATGAGGACGCGAGTCACTACACTAATTCTTTTTGGCAATGACGGTTAACTGTGCTTCACCCACGACCTTTGTTGCTAGCGTATCGAGTGCCTCAAACGGCTTACGGAACCAGGGTCGGCGTTCTATTGCTCCAACGTAACGTTCAAGACGAGCGACCGCAAAAAGCATATTTCTGAGGGGACCTTCACCTGGTGCGCTTCGTACAATCTCAAAGCCTGCATCCGTAACAAGTTGCTCCAGCCGCTTGAATGTGTATCTGCGTAGGTGACCGACGCGTTCGTCAAAGTCGTCCTTATGGACAAATACCATTTTTATTCTATGAACAAGGGACCGTTTTGATGGTACCGTGACGAGCAAGTGGCCACCCGACGCCAAAACGTTAAAAATCTTTTTCAAAACGTCGCCATCGTTTTCAAGGTGTTCAAGGACCTCGATAATAGTGACTAAATCGTACTGCTTAGTATCTGGCACTTCATCAAGCAACTTTACTTCGAAATGAGCTTTATCGGATAACCCGTGTTTCTTGGCCCCATTAGCAGCTGCTTGAATGGCCTTCGGCGAGATATCAATTCCGTCAACAGAAGCGCCGTTATTGGCCATGTAGAGGGCTAAGGAACCGTTAGCACAGCCTATGTCGAGAGCGTTAACCCCGGCGTGAGCGTATGGTTTTATGAGACTCAGAATTATGTGGTAAGTGAACTCGGATTCGGCAGGAATTGCGGTTGGAGCCGCCGTTGCTTCATGGAAACCGTCGTAGAATGTGCTATCAAGCATGATGCCTCGCATTAATATTTTGTAAGTCTAACACCAGTATAAGACATACAAAATAATTTATATAATTTTGTTACGAACCGCAGCTAGCCAATTGAGCGTACGACTCAACCTGAGAGACAGCCTAAATGTCAGACCGAATAGAAAAGAATGGAATTTTCTTATGTACCTATCCCTGCTTTGAAAATATATATTCTCAATATACTTTGAACCCAATTGTCCCGTTGATACCCCTCCCTTATGAATAACCTGAATTGAGGAATCATAGAATACGTCATAACCTGCGGCTTTCACGCGCTTGCACAAGTCGTACTCTTCAAAATAGAGAAAATAGTTAGTATCTAGGCCACCAATTAATTCTAAAACGTTCCTACGAACAGAAAACGATGCTCCGCAAACGGCGTCCACACTTCGACTATCTAGTCGGTCCCAACCGGCGTATCGGAAATGTTCGTACGCCTTTTTGGTTACTTTTCGAAACCTTGTATGCTCATGGATGAGTGATGTTAGACTGGGGAAGGTTGAGCAGATTGGTACTGTCGCTCCGTTCTCGTCGTTGATTCTGGTTCCAATTATTCCGGCTTTGGGATGTTTGTCGAATGAACCCTGAAGGTCAGAAACGTACGTAGGCCCCGGGATAGTGTCTGGATTCAGGAAATTTATTATGCCACCTGTTGCATGTTCGTATCCGAGTTGGTTGCCCCCGTTAAAGCCAAGGTTGGTTGGGGATGCAATTAGCTCTACCCCAGAGAAGTTACCGACTATTTCATTTGTTTTATCGTTTGAGCTATTATCTACAACAATTACTTCGCAGTTTTGTGTGAGTAAAGCCTCTAGACATTCGGCTATCGTATCCGACGATTCGTAAGTGACAATTACAATACTAATTCTACGCATGTGGCACACCAATAATTCCTTGTTTACGAAGTAGCCTGTAGAGAAGGCCATAAATGACGACAAGACTTATTAGTGTGTTTAGCAGTAAAGCGATAGCCGCACCTCTGCCATGCATATTAGGAATAAATATAATGTATAGGAGGACCTGCGTTGAGGCCGTTATGAGGTTAACCGCTGTTAGAAGTTTTGGCTTATTGAATTTGTAAAAGATGAAGCTTGCCGGATTAACAAGAAGTACCAGTGCATAGCTAATAAAGAGAATTTGAAAAATTTGCGTGGACTGCGAGAAGCGCGCACCAAAGGCCAAATGAATCAAAGGGTCACTTAAAAGTATAAAAGGAGACAGTGCTATGATCGCTAAAACGCCCCCCGTAAGAACCTTCTTTATGTAAGAAATAACTTCGTCATCTGGAAGGCTCGTTACTTTTGGTATTAGTACGGTAGAAAATGACGCGAGAAGCAGAGGCATGAAGCTTGATAACTGCAATGCAGCTGCATAGTAGCCAACTTCTTCAGGGTTTGTAAACTTGGAAATCATGAGAATATCGAGACGGGCTAATATCGAGTTGATGACAAACGATAGAACTAGCCACATACTAAAATGGAATATTTCGACGGCAGCATGCTTCTTTGCGACCCAGGACGTTTTTACCCGTGTTCGTGGAATAATGATGAGACCAACTATTAGGACAACGACAGCTACGCTAAAATTAACAGCTAGAGTAGTACTTAGTGTGACCATAGATGCCGCCACAAGCAGAAGAAATAAACCAGTCCTTAGTGCCGCAAATGCACTGTTGAGAATAGCCATGGTTTTAAACTTGCCATAGGCCTGCAAAACGGCATTAGTATAAGCGTTAATTGAAAGAAAAAATGCCGTTAGGAGACCGGCAAGGATCGGGATTCGTAATTGTTGGCCACCTAACAAATCTGCGATCTGGTTGGTGAACAGGCATGCAATTAAGATGAGTAGACCTAACGCCAGCTCTATGCAGAATACTGTTTGGAAAAAAGGAGCCGTTTTCAGCCTGTCTTCGAGGCGATGTGAGGTGTGTTTGACAAGGGTTGTGGCTAGACCGAAGTCTGTAACCCCAACAACTATTGCAATAATTGCGTTGGCAATTGCCAGGCGACCGTAATCAGACGGACCAAGCAGTCGGGATGCGAAGTACGCTACCACGAACGATAGTAGAGCTGCAAAAATACTTGCTGCGAAAATAATGAGCGACGATCGCGCGGTTCTGGTGTTGGCTAGTTTTAATACATTTTTGAATTGTTTGTTAATGTTCATTCTTTGAGTCCTATTGTTGTACTACTGAGGGGGTAGACTTTAGTTGTTGAGGAATTGCCGTGACCGTCTGTGCTTTATTTGGGCTGGAATTAGATTTCCGCACAACAAAGTTACCAATTCTGGAAGCGAGCAATGTGGAAGGCTCATCGACATATCGGGTGTAAAGAATTGAAATGGCAAAAATGAGAACCATGGAAATAATGAACATTAGAATCAAACTAGTCAGATATCCGAATTGCGTGGAAAGCGCAATGAACAGGTAACTAGAAAACGAACCAATAACGATAAGGTGTACCAGATAGAGAGAGAATGAGTGCTTACCAAGCATAGCAAAGATTCGGCTTGAGAAGATGTGCCGTGCCCTATAGCTGTAAAGAAAACCTGCAACTAAGAGAACTGCTCCGAGGTTGTGCCAGAAAACAAAAAGCTCGTCATGGGTAAGTAGGGGGATGAGTGAGAGCGCAGAAAAAACAGTGTCCGAAGTGTTCCGCAATGGATAGCTACCCACCAGTAAACCTAACAGCATGCTTAAGGGGGCGATACTTGATGCGATTCGGTTGAAACGCTCATTGTCGCGCATTGTGACCCAAATATCAGCTACTGCCATGCCTAGGACAAAACTTAAGTAGTATGATTTTATGAAAACAAGGCAGAGAACCGCATATACCAAGTACCTACGTTGCATCTTGCCGAATAAGCTAGCGATTCCAAAAACCATGAAGGAACCCATGAACTCATATTTCATTGTCCATAAATTGGTGTTATATGTATGATTTTCGGATATAAACACCCCGTAAAGTGCCTGTTTTGCTGCTTCTTTTGCGCTTGCGGTAAAATTCCAGATATCGGCCATCCACATTGACGAGTGCGTAGATGTAACAATCTGAAGGTTATAAAAATTTCCCGTCTTCAGGATAATATAGGCCGCTAGTATCGAAACTGCTGCTGGGGGCATTAATCGGAAATATCGTTTTGCAGCACTACGAACTAGAATTTCGTGATCTTGCTTTAGAAAGAATCGGTATGTCAGTACGAAGCCACTCAGAGCAAAGAATACCGTCACGGCGAAATTGCCATTAAAAAATAGCGAAAGAGGTGTGCTATAAAGATACACCTCGAACGGAAAATGCCTAACCGCTTGCGATCCGAAGACAATTGCGGGTAAAAATGCACATGCATAGTGATGAATGACCACGATAAGCGAAGCAAGGCCGCGGAGTCCATCCAAGTGCTTTAGTTTTTCCATGAAGCACGACACGTCATTGTAATATTATAAGGCATAGGCAGTTTGTGCGCTATCTGATGAAAGCCTATTTAACTACTGAATAGTGGTTTACTCCAATATCTTTGAGCCATCCAAGGTTCTCGGCAACCGGAGTAAATCCTTCAAAGTATGTGCCGATTTCTTGAGGGGCGGTATACCAGTATCCAAATTCAGCTATTTCGCCCGGTCTAACTGATATTTTTGAGTAATCTACTGAATTTTTCATGGCCACGGGTCTATTGCACCCAAGCCAAGTGCTTTCACAGAACCTGCTGGAGCGGTCTAAAGGTGAAGATGTACCGAGATTAACCGGGTAACGCCCATTTTGGTACCAAACAGTGTCGCCCGTGTTTTTAGCGAGGATTCCGACATAGACACGCTGGCCACGCGATAGATTTGTCAGGTCCGCTCCTATCTTCTTGGTGTTGTCCGTATAGGCATATTGACCAGCAACCTCCCAATTGTACCCCCCGTTTACATGGGTGTAATGATTAACCCCTGGATCGTTCATCCAGGTAATATTTTCGACGACAGGATTGAAATATTCATAGTAAGTTCCCGGTCCTGGCGCTACGTACCAAAATCCAAAATCCGCCATTTCGCCCGGTGAAACACTAGTTTTTGTTGTGTCTGATGCATTTACTAGTTGGGCCGGTCGATTGCAGCTTTGCCAAGTCGTGTCACAGAAACTACTGCTTCTGTCTATATTATGAGTTGTTCCAAGATGCACTGGGTATAAACCGTCTCGATACCATATAGTATCGCCAGTATTCCTTGCTAGTAAGCCAACATACACTTTCTGTCCAGGAGAAAGCGAGAGTAGGTCGACGCTAGTCGTCTTGGTGCTGTCGGAGTAGGCATACTGGCCGGCAGACGACCAGGTGTATCCGTGGTTTATGTTCATATAGAAGTTTAGGCCAGTTGAGTTAAGCCATCCCACTCCCTCCATAACTGGTGTAACATATTCGCGATAAACTCCTGAGATATTTGGGACAGTAATTGGCCACTCAAATGTTCCAGTTTGGCCGGGGGTTACGGTCGCTTCGATAAGCTTCGCCGGCCTATTGCAGCCCAGCCATCCGACGGCACAGAATGGGCTTGCATTATCTTGGGTTACGTCGGTGCCAAGATGAATAGGATTAATGCCGTCTCTATTCCAGGTAGTATTGCCTGTGTTCTTAATCTTGAGTACGAGCCACCCACTCTGCCCCGGCGATAAGCTGTCCATATTAAGCGGCGTTGCTTTACTGCTGTTGGTGTACGCCTCTTGTGAGGTTATATCGTAAGATAGGCTACGTGTCAGAATAGGTACACCTGTGAATGATGAGAAGTCGGTCAAACCTTCAGCCAGCGGTCGAAAATATTCATAATATTTCCCGTAATAACCCAGAGGATTTTTGATATTAAAAGTGAATGTCCCAATGGCTCCCGGAACTACACTTAGCTCGTTCAGGAAAGCTGCGCGCGTATTTGATGGCCAGCCAGTGCCCTGAAACACAGAAACGTGGTCAGTAACATTTCCTGTACCAAGGACAACAGGATTCGGCTGCCCGCTAATGGGGCTGAACCATGTGGCGGTCCCGGTGTTTTTATAACTCAGGGTTATAGTCGACTCTGTCTTGTCGCCGAGAGAGGTTTCAGGAAATGTGGTCTGTTTAGCTGAGTAACGAAAACCCTGCTCCTTTTTAGCCGCAGTAGTGTCGCGAACGTATTGAAGGTCGGCGTAGGCCAAATCGCCCGGGCAGGATGTTGGGTAGGCGTCGCGGTGGCCGCTAATCGTGTTGAGGTTGAGGCATGCAGAGCCATCGCCCTTACAGAAGGTATGCTGTGCCTCGGGATCAATTTCATAGCTTGTTAATTTGTATGCCAGCAAGTCCGTCAGGCCAGTCAGCATTGGGCTGGAGGGACCAGCGGTGGAGTAGTTGTTTAGCTGCGCGCACGTTGAGTCGTTTGGCTGGAAGCATCCAAGCAGCGCTACGCCCATCGATCCAGAGTTGTAGCCATAGACATGGCCGCCGTCTATGTTGTCGCCATGGGCACGTCCCTGGTACACATTACCGCTCTCGTCTACCAGATAGTTGTAGCCAATGTCACCCCAACCCAGGGTGTAGGTGTGGTATTGCCATACTGCCCGCACCAATGAGGCGCCGTCGGTCTGTGATTTATAGTTGGAATCAACGGTGTGATGTATGAATACTTGTCCGACAGGGTGGTATTGAGGCGTCCAATATTGGTCCGTGCCATGGAAGGCGTTACCAGTCGGGTCGGGGCTACCCCAGTCGGCACGGGAAATGATCCTAGGAACGGTTCCGGACGCAGTTACCGAAGGAGCAAAGAATGAATAAAGCGCCGAGCTGATTTTTTGAGCAGTTGTAGGGCGGGAATCGATATAAGTTATGGTCATGTCGCGGACGGCCGGAGTTGTTGAACCGGGGCGCGATAGATCTACGCGATATTGGAAATAGTTGCCCAACGTAATAATTGGGGCTTCCGGAAAGACTTCGTCCGAGTGCGGTGCTCCATCTTTTTGCGGCCGCATAGCTTCAACTTTCGCCCACTCACTCCATTCAAGCCCGTTGAGTGAAGTGCGAACCGAAACGGTGCGGTTATCATCGCTGGCTCCAGACTCCTTCCAGTGAGGAGCAATAGCGTTGTATTGGTACTTGGCCTTAAATGTTTGTGATGAGAAGCGGGTGCGATTCTCTTGCGGCTTCAATGTAATGACGGCGGGGGCAGTTATTAAGTTTCCTTGAACGGGAATCGTCTCTGATTTTATAGTTGAAGTAGCCGAATAATACAAAGATAGTAATACACTCGTAACTGTGGTAACTAGGGTAAGCGCCGCTACTAATTTTGTGTATTTCCTAGAACCCAGAGTGCTCATAAACAGCTATTTAACCACAGTATAGTGATTTACTCCCAAGTCATTTAACCAAGTGATGTTTTCCGCAACGGGGTTAAAATATTCGTAGTATGTCCCGGTTTTAGTCGGGGCTTTATACCAGAATCCGAAGTCGGCGGTTTCACCGGGTGCAACTGATGTTTTGGACGCATCTGAAGCATTTTTCAAGCTAGCCGGACGGTTGCACCCAATCCATGAGGCGTCACAGAACGGGCTTAGCCTGTCTATGAAGTGTGTAGTACCAAGATGCATAGGATAAATGCCTTCCGAATACCATGTTGCCGTGCCGGTGTTCTTTGCGCGTATCCCCACATAAACTCGTTGGCCGGATCGGAGGTTGGCCAAATCAATGGACGTAAGCATTGAACTATCGGTATAGGCATACTGGCCAGCCAGCGACCATGAATAGGCCCCGTTCAAGAGAGCGTAGTAGTTGAGTCCTGTGGCGTTGAGCCATGTAACACCTTCAATAACGGGAGTGAAGTATTCACGTGATATACCGTTGGCTGCAGGAGTTACGAATGACCATTCAAACGTACCATCTTGTCCTGGCAGAACGATGCTTTCAATAAGCCTGGCAGGGCGGTTAGGACCTAACCAGCCACTCCCAGCAAAACGACTTGACCTGTCACGGGCGCCATCGGTACCAAGATCCATAGGATTGGCTCCTGAGTTCGACCACGCCACGTTGCCGGTGTTGGTGATTTTTAAGGTATACCAGCCTGACTGCCCAGGGCTTAATTGCGAAGAGTCCAGAGGAGTCGTCTTAGTGGAATCAGTGAAGGCGCCCTGACCTTTGACGCTGTAGGAATAAACTGGTGGAACCACTTTGATGTAAACGTTGTTGGTACTGTCAGGGAACCACGTTAGCCCTTCGACCACGGGCTTGAAGTACTCGCGATATTCGCCTGTCTGGGAGGGGGCTTTGATTATAAAGCTGAAGGTTCCGGTGCTGCCTGTGGGTACGCTTGCTTCGAGCATGCTTGCCGGTCGGTTGCAGCCAAGCCAAGTGGAGTTGCAGAATACACTGTTGCGATCTTGAGGATTGGCGGTTCCTAGTCGCACTGGATTGGAACCATCCCGCGACCAAGTAGATGAACCAGTGTTCATCAGGGTATAGGTAAAGGTAGCCGTCTGCCCGGGCAGCATATTTCCTAAGTCAGCATTAACGCTTATATTCTGTATGCTCCAGGCGTAGTTTGGAATTAATGTGCTCCCGAACCAATCATTGTAAATTCGCCAAAAATTGCGATTACCATAAGCACTACAACCGTCGCCCGTACCGTAAAGATTGTCGAGCGCAGCCTGGTTAGGGGTGTATGGAGTGTAAATGTAGAGGTCGGCGGTCGCCTGGTTGACGATATTGACTGTCGCGCGCGTCGGATTAGGGCAGGTTGTAGTAACGGGGCTATATAGGATCTGGTTAGTGCCGATTCGATAGTTATAACTTGTTGGGTTGTTGGTATATTTGCGGAATTGTGCAGCGGAACTGTTGACTTGGTTGTAGAAGCCATTGTACGTACTATCGCAGGCTGCAGTGTCGGGGCAGGCGAAACCAGTCGGATGGACGTACTCATTTGGCCAGGGCCAGTCATCGGTGGTCAGGGGACCGATGGATTCCTTTTGAATCAGCGTCAGTAAGACCTTGGGGCTGATGTTGTAGGCTTGAGCCGAGGACGCGATGATGCTGGCAGCGGACATACCCCCGGGAACAACATAGGTTGGGCGGCCGATGTTGTTTTCGTGGGTGGTGGGGTTTTCGACATAGTCCTTGAGGCAGGTATAAGGAGCAGGGTAGCGGTTATCAAGATCGCTGCGTTTGACATTGTCACTAAGCGTATAGGTATGGCCGCCTGCGAACTTGGAGTGATTTACATTCGGCGTGACGCTTGTATCTGTTCCGTTGTAATACCCAATAAAAATTTGAGTGCCATTGGTGTCACACGTTGGAACCTGGGTAAAGAGAAACGACTGGATTTGCTGAGCGCTCATGGCGTATCCGTCAAAAAAGACTCCGTCGTCTATGATGCGCCCCGCTTGGAAATCGGCGCCGGTTATGGCGCTGGCATTACCGGCAAAGACCAGGGTTGAAGCTACGATGCCGAGGCCGGCTATAAGGGTGGATAGGGTGCGGGTGATTCTCATCGGTTTAGTTCGCCACCACGAATTGAGTGCTTAGGCTGCCGCTGGCATTACCGGGACCGCTTACATTGAGCTTTCCGCTCCAGGTGCCAGCTTCAGTCACGCCGCTTATAAGGCTCATGCTGCAGAAGTAGAAGTGGCCGTCATAATCAATGGTTCCGCCGGCTGTTTGAGTCTTAGAGCTGGGCGAAGTCAAAACCAATGAACAGGTACCGGATGTGATACCGGAAATTTGGCTTGTAATGAAGACCTTTCCGCTGCCTTTCTGGGGTGTAAGCGTAAAGTCGGAGATTGTGAGGACTGACGATGAGGGTGCCGCTGACTTGGCAGGTGTGGGGGTAGCCGGGTTCGTTGACGCACCAATGGTGCTCTTGGCAGCATCACCCGGGTTACCGGCTGTACCCGGGCTTGGTATGGGCGTCGAGCTCCCCTGGGCGGGGTTGACGGTGGTATTGTGAATCTGTATTTTTCCTGAATACATCGAGTACGCTACGCCAGCGAGGCCCAAAGTAATCAGGACACCTGAGACGATGAGAAAATGTTTGCTCGGACGCTTCATGATAAGCCCTCAATAATTGCTCTTCTATTTTACCATAAGCACATCTGTAAGATAGGCCGTGATATAGTCAATTCATGGTTATCGTAATTATAGCCGGAGGATCTGGGACTCGCCTCTGGCCCCTCTCGCAGGGCAATCACCCCAAACACTTGCTGGCATTGACCGGTGAATCATCATTACTGCAAAATACATACAAGCGAGCTAAGCTCATTGGTAATGAAGTGTATGTTGTGACTGAGGCTTCTCATAGTGATGAAGTAGCGACACAGCTGCCTAGCCTGGAGTCGCACCAGCTCATCATTGAACCCGGGCGCCGAGGTACGGCTTCTTGTATTGCTTTGGCCTTGGCTCGATTACGCCAACATCATTCCGAATCGGAAGAGGTGGTATTTCTCCATGCGGATCATCATATTACCGATGCGGAAGGTTTTGCTCTAACCGTACGGGCTGCTGCTGGCGCCGCAAAAACACGTCATGCAATCGCCCTCATAGGTTTGCAGCCGACCTTTCCGGCAACAGGTTTCGGTTATATCCAATATGGTGAAGAGCTGGCGGTTGAGGGGGGACTTCCGGTTTATAAAGTAACTTCCTTTAAGGAGAAGCCGGCGGTTGATGTTGCGGAAGCGTATTTGGAATCCGGACACTACTTATGGAATCTGGGATTGTTTGCCTCGTCTATCGAAGTCTTCGAACACGACATGGATCGTTATGCACCCGATTTGGGCAAAGCCTACCATGATCTGCTAGCGACAAATGGTGACGAACCTGCTCAGTCTGCCGCCTATTTGGCGCTGGAAAGCCACCCCATCGACACTGCTCTCATTGAAAAGACGCCTAATTTAGTCGTAATACCCGGCAGCTTTGATTGGGCCGATATCGGTTCATTCTTTGATCTTCATAAAATTCTGAGTGAAGCAGCAACCGATGGTAACGCAATTGAAGGTGATGTGCATATGATTGAGTGTGAGGATTCCATGATTCACGCAACCACAAAGCCCATCATTGCAATTGGCCTGTCGGGGATCGTGGTGGTGGACACTCCAGACGGGCTGCTCGTCTGCTCCAAGGAGAAGTCCCAGCTCGTTGGGGAGCTGTCCAAGAAACTAGCTACTCGAAAAACGACAATTTAAAGTCACTGCACAATAAAACACCCCGGCAATCTGCCGGGGTTTTGTGTTATGCGGAGTAGCCGCGGTTGGGTTCTTTACGCATGGCTTCGGTTTCGTCCGGCCGGGCGTAGTCGTCCTCCAGGCGCAGGGTAGTGCCAAGCTCCGGGGTGGAAGCTTCGACGATGGCGCAGTCGGTGATGCCGTAGAGGCGGTGGCGCTGGCCGAGTTTGGTAGTGTAACCGACACCGTAGGTGAGCTCGATTTCCTGGAGCTTGCCGGTCTCGTCTTCGATCATGACCCCGGCGCGGCCTTTGAGGACTGTCCACGTTTCAGTCTTTTGGTCATGAGCCTGCAGGCTGAGACGAGCCCCCTGGTTGATCTCGATGATCTTCATGGTGTAGGGCTCGGAATCGGCCGTCAGGAGCAGCTCGCGGCCCCAGGGCTTGGGCACGATGCGAGAATGAGGCTCAATACTGAAGCCTGATTTGTCGATTGAATCCAGAAAGCTAGCTGTATCGATGCTCATGAACCCTCCCCGGGTAGGTTAATAGATGAACGATTACATATTACGAAAAATACTGTCGTTTGGCTAACGCGGAATGAGCGCAAACAAAAACCGCCGCTTCACCGCCACCCAGCAGATCAGGACGGCCGCGATGTTGATGAAAGTATTCTCGACGTAGCCGAACGGCAGGTACAGGAGAGGCACGCCGAAGGCCAGGACGCTCTGGATGATGTAGACGTAGAGCGAATTCTTGCCCAACGGCAGCAGCAGCCAACCGACCTTAGCGACGACCCAGTCCTCATACTGTCGCACCAATGAAAAGAGGCAACCGAACCACAACAGGAATATCGGCAGTCGCAGGAGGCCGCCGCGCTCGTTCTGGAAGAGTTCCTTGAAGGTTTCGTTCTCTTTGACGCTGTTGAAGAAGTCGTAGAACGTTTGCGGCGAGGGCAGGTGCAGCAGTTGCAGCAGTCCCGCGTAGCCTGGGCCGTAGCGCGCGAAGAACGGCGTGCCGAAGGTGAAGGCGATGCTGGCGACGACGGTGGCGACGGTGGCCGTAATGAGGCCGAGGCGCAGGAGTTGGATGGTGCGCGGCGTCAGCAGGCGGTAGTAGGATCGCAGCGAGTGGTAGTGGTAGCCAAAGACCAGCCCGAGGAAGAAGTAGACCTGCCACAGGGCGTAGAAACTCAGAAACGGCAGGGTAACTTCGCCCTTGATGAGCCAGAGCGTCAGGCTGACCCACACGATGACCCACCACAACTTACGGCGCAGCAGCCACAGGGCCAGGGGCGCCAGGCCCAGGAAGACGGCGTAGTAACTGAGGAAATCGGCCCAGCCATAGGTGTAATTAAGGTTGAGGACGTTGTAGAGCATATCGCCGACGGTCGAAAAGTGCGTCAGGCCGCCCTTGATGGCGTTGACACCGCGGGACTGGAGCCAGTAGCCCAGGAAGAGGTAGGCGAATGTCAGGACGACGCTGGCCACGTATAATTTGCCGGCGCGGGCCCACACGTGCATGGCGGCGGCTTTGAGGCCGGAGAGCTGCATCTGCCGGCCGCGGGCGATGCCCACGAGCATCCCGGAAATAAAGAAGAACCCCTCGGCGGCGCTGACCCAGAGCAAACCGCGGCCGGTAACCAGGTCGAACATGCTGGGGATGCGGATGAGGTGGTCGCAGGCGATGACCACCAGGAACCAGCCCCGCAGGATATCCAGCGAGTTCAGTCGGGCGGTGAATTGGGCGGCAGGTTTATTCAAAACCATATCAGTATACCTTACCCGGCTGTTGGACGGGCCTGTCGTGACGGTTATACTTAAAACCAGATACCGTGAAACACTATTACCGCCATTTTCATGCCCGCCGCTACTTCATCGCCGCCCTGTTGGTGGTCGGTGGGATTGGCATTGGATCACAGGTTAGCCGGCTCCTGGCACCGAAGGTCTCGGACGAGACCACCTCGGACGTGGTGAGCGGTCAGCACCAACTGACGATCCCCGCTCAACGTAATCGCACTTATCCGGGCGGCCAGCTGGAAGTGGAGCAACAGTACGGGCAGCAGCCGGGCTACAAGCTGAGCCGCATATCTTATCCATCCGACGGCTTCCAGATTAGCGGCCTGATGGCGACCCCCGACTCCCTGCGGCCGTTCTTCGGCTATCCGGTGATAATTCTCGCCCACGGCTACATGGCGGCCAGTAAATACCGTACCGACGGGCCGGAGTACCGGGACTACATTCGGGCCTTCGCCCGAGCCGGGTATGTAGTCATCAAGCCGGACTTTCGCGGCCTCGGCAGTTCCACCGGCGTGGCCCAGAGTGGCTACTATAGTGCTTCCGATAACGCCGACCTGTTGAACCTGGCCGCCAGCCTGTCCTTCTATCATCCGGTCGATGCCTCCCGCGTCGGGTTGTTCGGTCATAGTATGGGCGGACATGTGGCGCTCGGCGCCGTGACGGTGGCGCCCAACCGCTTTAAGGCGGCGGTCATTGCGAGCGCCGGGGTGGGGGATATCGGGGACATGTACGCCAACTGGCATCCGCCGTCCGACGTCGATAATCCCGAAGCCGCCGAGGATCGCCGGGCCATCACTAAGCTATTCGGCGATCCGGCCCATGATCCCGCCTTTTGGACCAAAGTCTCGCCGATTACCTACGCCGCCCAAATTACGACGCCACTCCTGCTGAGCCACGGAGCGGCCGATCGGGTTATTCCCGTCCGCTTTACGCAGCAGTTCTCGGCGGCGATGACGGCGGCGGGACACCCGACCCCGACCTATATTCAACCGGGTGCCGGCCATGTATATAAAGGCAAAGATATGACCACGCTGATCGCCCAGTCACTGGCGTTGTTCGATAATTACGTGAAGCCAACCCCGTAAGCGGCGTATTAAGGGCCGGGGATGTATGGCATAATGTTACTAATGGCTAACGACACTATGGACGAGACAACCGACACCGATCAACCGGCTGAAACCAAACGACTGCCCCTGGTGGTCAGGCTCACGGGCGGGGCTTTCGTGGTGTTATTGCTCCTCGTCGGCAGCTTTGAGCTGGTGTACGCGGGTAAGGTGTACCCGGGCGTTAGCGCCGACGGCGTGTACCTGGGCGGGCTGTCCAAGACCTCGGCCGGACGCGCCTTGTCGGACAAGATTGCGGATTTCTCCGGGCACGCGCTGCCCATTACCTACGGCTCGACCACGGTGCGGATTCCGGTCAACTCGCTGGGCGTGACCTACGACGCGGCCGGCGGGGCAGTATCGGCCTACGCCTACGGCCGCCGCGGCGGTATCTTGCAGCAGGCCAAGGAGCAGGCCCGGGCGCTGCTGGGCGGCAGCACCAGCTTCGACAAGTACTCCTACGACGAGACCAAGCTCCGGCCCTACATCTCCGATATCGTCGACGACGTGGTGACGCCCGTGGCCAACGCCGGCCTGGATTACGGCAACGGCGCCGTCAAAATCACCGAATCCAAAACCGGCGACCGCCTGGACATGGGCCAGCTGCTCCAGATGATCCAGGACCGCCTCCGCACCACCGATGTCAGTTCCTTGCCCGCCCCGGTGTACCGGTTGTCGGCCGCCATCAGCTCCGACGAGCTCAAGAAGACCGCCGAGCAGGCAGGCATCTACCTGTCCGCCCCGATCCAGCTCAAATATGGCACTTCCAGCCGGGAAGTCACCCAACCGACCATCGCCACCTGGATCAACGTCACCCAGCCTCCCCAGCGCGACTTCTTGACCACCCTCAAGCTCGAGGACCTGTTCCCGGCGCCGGCCAGCCTGTCGCTGGGCCTCGACAAGACCCAGGTGTCAAAATACGTCATTGATCTCGCCAACAAGGTGGACCAAGCGCCCCAGAACGCCGTCATCTCAATGCAGAACGGGGCCCTGACCGTGACCCGCCCCGCCCAAGACGGCCTCAAGCTGGACCAGTCCGCCGCAACCGCCGCCATCATCACCGCCATCGGCCTCAGCGGCAGCCGCGACCTGACCTTAAAGGCCACCATCACCCAGGCCGACGTCCGGTCGGACAATCTGGACCAGCTGGGCATCAAGGAACTCATTTCCGAAGGCAAGACCTTCTTCCCGGGCTCGCCCTCTACCCGGCTGATTAACGTGCGGGCCGGGGCCAACCGCTTCAACGGCGTCTTGCTCAAGCCCGGTGAGGTCTTCAGCTTCGGCGCCCTGCTGGGCGACGTCGGACCGCAGACCGGCTACGTACCGGAGCTGGTCATCCTGGGCGACCACGAGGAGAAGCAGTACGGCGGCGGCCTGTGCCAGGTGTCCTCGACGGCCTACCGCGCCGCATTGCTAGCCGGCCTGCCGATTTTGGAGCGCCACAACCACTCCTTTGCCATCAGCTACTACACCACGCCCTACGGCGTCCCGGGGGTCGATGCCACCATTTACTACCCGCAGGTCGACTTCAAATTCAAGAACGATACCCCCGGCTACATCCTGATCCAGACCACGATGGTCGGTACCACGCTGACGTTCGATTACTACGGCACCAAGACCAAGTCCGGCGTCATCCGCGGCCCGCAGTTCGTTACCGGCTCCAATGATGTCACCAAGGCCTCCCACACCGTCTTCTACCGCGACGTGCTGGACCTAGCCGGCGCCGTCACCTCGACCGACACCATCAACACTTTCTACCAGTCCAGCCTCGATTTCCCGGTACAAAAACAGTTTAATTAGCCCGTCGCCAGATAGGCGCCCGGTTATATTTTAGCTTGACACTTCGGCTTTTGTTCGGTAGCATTGAATCAGAAATAAGCCTGGAGGGTTACCAATGGCCGAGCCACTAACAAAACGACAACATGAAGTCCTCGATTACGTCACGCAGTTCATCGAGCTCTACGGTTACGCACCCAGTTACCGCGAGATCGCCGCGCACTTCAAGTACGGTTCGGTCGCAACCGTCGCCGAGCACATCGATTCGCTGGTCACCAAGGGTATGCTCCAAAAGGGCGACAACGAGGCCCGCTCTATCCAGCTGGTCAAACAGGACATGGACCTCTCGCATTCGGTCGAACTGCCCATCATGGGCCTGGTTGCCGCCGGCCAGCCGATCGAAACCCTCGGCCGCCACGCCGAAACCCTGGAAGTACCGCCGTTCATGGTCGGCCGCCGCAACTCCTACGTTCTCCAGGTCAAGGGCGACTCGATGGTCGATGAAGGCATTAACTCCGGCGATTACGTCGTGGTGCAGGAAAAAGAAGTTCCCTCCAACGGCGAAATGGTCATCGCTCTCATCAACGGCGGGGAAGCTACCCTCAAGCGCTACTTCAAAGAGAAGACCCACATCCGCCTGCAGCCGTCCAACTCCGCGATGGAGCCTATCATCATCAAACCGGGCACCCAGATTGAAATCCAGGGAACCGTTATCGGCCTTATCCGAAAGTACTAACGTGGCACAGCGCTTCAGTAAATTCGACTGCCAGATGTACGTGGCCACCAAGGGGGCCATTAACCTAGTCATGCCGCTCGAAACCGGCCCCCGGCGCATCATCCGCCTGGAATCGGTCAGCTTCGAAAACCTGATTGAGCCCGGGTTCCGCAGCTTGCTGGCAACCTTCGACTCCGTGGCCAGCCAACCGGTCGCTGGGGTTATTTAGGGGTGGTAGAGGAAGTCCCGGGTCAACGGGGCGTCGTTGACCAGTCCTTTGGTCATGACGAACTGGGACAGGCTCAGGTTGTCGTAGCGGAAGCCGGTAATTGAGCCGGCCAGATAGAGCCGCCACATCCGATAAAAACTGGTTCCGTACTTGGCGATAATGGCCGCCGAATTTTCGTCGTACCGCTTCAGCCATTCATCAAGCGTCAGCGCGTAGTGGAGCCGCAGGTTCTCAAAATCCTGCAGCCGCAGGTCGAATTCGGGCATAACGTGGACGGTTTCGCGAATCGACGGGATATAGCCGCCGGGGAAAATATACTTGTCGATCCAGGGGTCGCTCTTGGTCTCCAGCTCGTTGGTTATGGTGTGGAGCAGGGAAATACCGCCCGGTTCCAACAGCTTATGCACGGCTTTGAAGTATTGGCGGTGGTTGCCCCGGCCGACGTGCTCGTACATCCCCACCGAGATGACGCGGTCAAACGTCAGGTCGCGGGCCGCCAGATCCTGGTAATTGATGAGCTCGATGGTGATCTTGTCCTCAAGTCCCAGGTCCTTGATCTTCTGCCGCGACAGGTCGTACTGCTCCTGGCTCAGGGTGATGCCATGGCCGGTCACGTCGTAGGCCTGGACGGCCGCAATCAACAGTTGGCCCCAGCCCGAACCGATGTCGAGCAGCCTCATGCCGGGTTTTAACTGGAGCTTGGCCAGGGTGTGGGCGAGCTTTTGGGCCTGGGCCGCTTCCAGAGCGTCGGATGGCGACTTGAAGTAGGCGCAGGAATAAGTCATGGTCTTATCGAGCCACAACCGGTAGAAATCGTTGCCCAGGTCGTAGTGGTGGGCCACGAATTTGCGCTGTCGGCGCTTGGTGTTGCGGCGGCCGACGTGCGGTAGACGGTTAAGCGCCGGATGACTGAAGGCCGCCTGGTTTTGGGACACCAGCTCGCCCAGCCGGCGGATATCGCCGTCGATATCGATATCGCCCTTCATGTAACTCTCGCCAAAACCCAGGGTCAGGCTGCGCATCATGGCCCGAATCGCCCTGGGGTGGTGAATATGCAGGGTCAAATAGGGCTCGCCGGGGCCATAGGTCGCCTCGCCGCCCGTCCAGTCGATTACGCGCACTCCACCAACCCGCAATCGCCTGAACAAAGCTGAGATAATCGATTTTTCCAGCATAGTAGCCATATTGTAGTCGGCAAGGCCATTTTTTGCCACCCGGCATTGACCGTGGCTGATGCCCTAGATATAATCACCTGGTACTTACCATATTCCGGAGTAGCTCAGTGGTAGAGCAAGCGACTGTTAATCGCTGGGTCGCCGGTTCGAGCCCGGCCTCCGGAGCCAAAGGACTTATGCTTAAAATAAGGCTAATTTCAGCCTCATTTTGCTTTGTATACGCTACCGCATGTCAGACTTTGCGCCGCTTGGCCTAATCGTGTAACGTTACCTCAATGATCAACTACGTCCAAGCCATTATTTTGGGTCTCCTCCAGGGTGCTGCGGAGCTATTTCCGGTATCGAGCCTGGGGCACAGCGTCATTCTCCCGAGCCTGCTGGGGTGGAATATTCATGAAAACGATAACTCGTTTTTAGTTTTCCTGGTGGCTACGCATCTGGCGACGGCACTGGTGCTAATTGGGTTTTATAGGCACACATGGATAAGAATCGGGACTGGGATTATCCGCTCAATCCAGCAGCGTGAGATTAAAAGTACGGATTATAGCGCAAAATTGGGCTGGTTGTTGATCGTAGGAACGATTCCTGCCGGCCTCATCGGGGTTATGTTTCAGGATCAGATAAGGATGATTTTCGTGACCGGTAAATCAGCGGCGTTTTTCTTGGCCATAAACGGGCTTATCCTACTAGGGGCGGAATACTTACGCCGCAGAGCAGCAAGTTCCGGCTCTGGCGACGCCGTGAGTCGCCTTAGCCGGTTATCCTGGGTTAATTCGATGATGATTGGAGGCGCCCAGGCACTGGCACTAATCCCGGGTCTATCGCGGTCGGGCTCAGCGATGGCGGGCGGACTGCTCAACGGGCTCTCGCATGAGGATGCGGCCGAATTTGCCTTCCTGTTGGCCACGCCAATCATACTGGCGGCGGCAGTCCTTAAGTTGCCCGAATTGTTTCAGGCAAGTAACGCGGGGCTTATCGGTCCCTGTATCGTTGGGGCAATTTTTACGGCTGTGAGCGCCTATTTTTCCGTAAAGTTTTTGACGCGGTACTTCAAGACCAACTCGCTGACACCGTTTGGCATTTATTGCCTAGTTGTCGGAATTGGGTCCTCGCTGTTCTTCCTTCGGTGAGCTGGGCCCTCCTTGGAACCAAGCAAACGCCACCGCTCCAAGAGCGAGCAGAATGGCGGCAAGACCATGTTTGGCGTGGGTCTTGGTAGAGGCGATGTCATGACCGGGAAAAAGTGTCGGCAGGTGATCTGCTGGGGTAGTAAAATAGACTATCGAGACGACTATCAAAGCTAGGGCTACTAAGTATCCGGCAATTGCTAAATAACGTTTGTTCATACCAATAGGGTCTCATGGCAGCTTTTTGATGTCTAGCTCGTCATCGTATTCGTAGTGAGATTAGTTCTAACATCGACCACGACCCGGAGCCAAAGGAATTATGCTTAAAAAGAGGCTAACTTTAGCTTCTTTTTTGTCGAAGATCGATTTATTTATTCATGGGCATAGTTGCATTTTGGATTAGAATCAAAGATTCTAACATTGCTTTATTGTTGATTTTGTGCCAAATTATCTATTCACGCTATCCGCGTGAACTTCGCTCCTTATACAAGTAGGTGACGTGACATGGCCCGAGACATAGAGCTCGACCGATTCAAGATGCAACAAACGTACGCGTACCAGCAAAACCAGACAGCGTGGCTGGCACAAGATGAAGCCTGGAAGCGGCGCCAGGCCGCACGCGAGGTGATGGATCGAGCGTATCATGCCAAGCAGACAGCGTACGAAGCCCAGCAATCTGTCTGGGAGGATCTTCAGCGGTTGCGTGACAGCTATGGCCCGCGAATCGAAATGCTCAATTCACGGCAAGAAGCCGCGTTCGAGAATATGAAAGACGCATTCGACCGAGCCTCGTCGGCTCACGATGCGCGCGATGGTCTGTCGGCGCGCACGTACGCTGACGAGGGCCACCGCTACAAGGCCGAATCCCAAGAAGCAGTCGCGGAACGGCGGCAGCTTGTTCAGGAACTTCGGGACGCCAAAGATCGGCACACAGCTGCCACGCCCGCCTTCCAGCGTGCCAAGGCCGAGTTCGACACTGCGCGAGCCGAGCATGCCCGTGCAAAATCCGACCACGAACAGAAGCAGGAGGAGTTTAGGCGCACCAAAGCAGTTTTCAACAGTGCAAAAAGTGCATTCCAGGCTCGCCTGGAAGCCGTTCGCGATGAACGGCAGCGGCGCCAGACTGACAAGCGCGCACTGGCTGAGCAGGCCGGTGTGCCGTATCAGTACTTGGACGACTTGTGGGTAACGACCGCGCCTGACGGTACGGTCAATATTTACTTCGGTGGCTCCGGTTCTGCCAACGGTCCTGGTCACGGTCACTACGCCATGGATTCCTACGGCAACGTGACGTACCGTCGAGAGCCTTTCGACGAGCATGGAGGTCAGAACTTCACTGACGCCCAGCAGGATTACGACGACGTAATCGGCGCCGAGAACACAAGTGTCGGAGAATTTGGCTTTCGGTGCCGGTTTCGTGGATACGACGCCTTTGTGGAATCGAACACGAATAATCAGGAGCAACCGAAGATTGATATCTACTACGGTCCCAACGGGCCGTTCGCCCCTGGCCACCATCATGCCGTAGCTCTCAGAGATGACCCTCACACGCTCATCTACGACGATCTCCGGTAACTTAACGGATGTAAGAGATAATTGGGGCGTCCCGCTGTGCAACTTGCAGCGGGACGCCCTTCCGTAGTTTTTTAGAGCTGCTAGAATAGGAATTATTATGAACGAGAAGTTTCTCGAACAATTTTATGAAGCTGTTATTTTACCTCGCTACGAAGGTATTATTAAACTCGATAAAATAGCATGGGTCAGCCATGGAAAAGTCGATTTAGACGCATGGGCGCACCACTTCCAAATTCAGGGCAGGGAGTACGTACTTCTGTATGAAGATTATCCAGACGGCTCATACTTAAAAGATGGGCTATCGCATGAAGTCGTGAAGCTTGGGGATGAATGGAGCATAGAATTGAAATTCAGTGACGGCGGGAAACGACTTCCCAATATTCTTGGCTGGTATACGCTATTTCGCGAGAAGAGTCGCTAAAATATAATTGCGCGAAATATTTGTATAAGAGCCTGATCTAATCAGAGTTCTAACATCGACCACGACCCAGAGCCAGGAATTATTCATACAAAACTGTTTACTTTGGACGTTTGAATCAGACTAGCCCATAATGGCTATATGACTACAAACAGCCCTGCCAGTCCATTAGAAGTGGAGTATATAGATGTTGTAGATTCAGACGATAAGGTTATAGGGGTTATGCCAAAGACCCATGCAATCGCATCTAATCAGACATGTCGAGTTGTATTTGTTTTGCTAATAAACGACGATAGAAAAGTTTTCCTGCAACAAAGAAAGTCGACCAAAAAGTCCCTTCCATTGTACTGGTCGGGTTCCGCGGCTGGACACGTGCGAGCAGGAGAGTCATATATTGATGCTGCTAATAGGGAGCTGTATGAGGAACTTGGAGTTTCCGCAGAATTGCAGCTGACAGAAAAATTTTATTCTGCGGAATATAACGAAATGGTGTCGGTATTTATTGCCAAGCACAATGGTCCATTTACCTTAGAAGAAGCCGCAATCGAGACTGCAAGTTTTTATACTTATGAGTCACTCCAATCACCCTCGCCTGAGATGAAGATTTCATCTTACCTAGGGAGGGTAATTCCGGTTTTGAAGACGCTCCTTAATAAATAGCGGTTCTAACGTCATCCACGACCCGGAGCCAGATATTATTCCCCAAAGATGAGCCCATTAGGGCTCATCTTTGATATTATACTAGTATGACTAGCGAAAATTTACTCAAATTGGTACTTGGTTCTTTCGAAGCAGAACGCCAGAATGACGTTACTCGGGGCCTTGAACTGGTGGCCGATGATTTTAAGGCTACCGAAATGTCGATGGGTAACAGAGGCAACGTTCTGTTCCCATATGTTAGTGCAGGAACGGCTCGGAAAAGCATAGGTGAGGTATATCAGATTAAGGATCGCAAATATCAATTCGTGAATGCTATGGCTGATGAGTCCAAGCAAACAGTCATGATCGAGTTTGTTGAGAGCTATCCAAATCCCAAAACGGGTCAATTGTATCTAACACCTCAGGTAGCCGTTTGCGAGGTAAGAGATAACAAAATTTACCGAACTCGTCACTACAACGATCCGAGAGTGCCGTTTTCTGACGTTACGCAGCAAGACGTAGATTCTGCGTTAGCATAGTTCTAACATCGACCACGACCCGGAGCCAGATATTATTCAACTCAACAGAGGCCAAGCGATGGCCTCTTTTGTTATACTCATGCTATGAATAGCTTTCAACATTCAGCGGACAAATTGGTTGCGGAAAAGTTGGTTGTATTTACAGCCCAGTCAGCCAAGAACTTTCATCAACGAATGTTGATTTGTCGGCATGCATTTAACGAAGGCGTAGTGCCCATTAATCCCTTCAATGTTTTTGGCTATTACCTGTACGAGTTGGTCGAGCGTGACATGGTACGTAATGGTAACAACAACCTGCTTCTCCGATGTGATGAGCTGTGGGTGTATGGAGACATAAGTGATGGGATGCTCTCGGAGATAAATACGTTTAATAAAACGGGCAAACCGGTAAGATGTTTTGATATTTCAGGATTGCCAGAATCTGTCGTAGAAGTTGAGATTTCGAAGCTGCCATTTGAAGCCAATGTCGAAAAGTATCGTCACGAATTTATGTAAGTGCCGGCCATTATGGTTCTAACTTCCGCCACGATCCGTAGTAAAAGGACATATACTATGCCTATTCATCTCCAACCTTTAGGCCGACAGCATGCCTCGGATCTTGTCCGAATTCTCCAGACGGACGCTGAGTTACAAGCCGTCTTGGGCAGCCACGGGCATATCGATGCCAGCAGTTTCTTGCGTACATGTGAAGAGTGGATGGAAAGGCAGGACGGGCAGACATACTGCCTTCTGCTTGGTGATATGCCGATAGGCACCATATCTATTTCTCGGAAAGGTTTGGAGCAAGGCTGCGCAAGAGTTGGATATTGGCTTTCGAGTGCGAAGTGGAACCAAGGATATGCCACAAAGGCCTTTGATTTGATAATCGACGAGGCCAAGGCAAACGGCGATAGCAAGCTGGTGGCAACCATTCCAAAAACTGCTGCAGCGTCGGTGCGGATATGGAGGAAGAATGGCGCCACGTTCAAAGAGAACCCGGGAGACTATTCGGCTACCCTGAGCTTGGCTTAGACTGAAAAACTATGGCGGTTCTAATATCGCTCACGAAACATTACGCTATAATGCGTATGAAAGTGAGAAGCATTATGAAGACAATGACGTGTAAACAAATGGGTGGTCCATGTGATGTAGCCTTCCACGGAAAAACGGCCGATGACGTTATCAAAGCGGAAGACGCCCATCTAAAAGCGATGGTTGCAGGGGGTGACGAAACGCACCAGAGCGCCTTGAAGTTGATGCAGGGCAGATGGAAAAATCCCATCGCGGGAATGGGATGGTATATCCAGACGAAGAAGGACTTTGCCGGTCTTCCTGAAGATAAGGAGGCATAGAAATGAGAGCAAGACTAAAGAGCGCGAGCGTGAATCGGGGTGGTGGTGACGCGGTATATGGACTTGGCCTGATTGGGGCGGCCATTTACTACTTTCAGCATGCCACTAGTTTCTGGTTGGTAATCGTTGGCATTTTCAAGGCCATATTCTGGCCGGCATTTCTTGTCCATGCGTTTCTGACCTTTTTGCATTTGTAGCATACGCCTGCCGACAATGATGGGGCAGTGATTATACTCTGAGAAGAGCCTTTACGGGCTCTTTTTGCTATTATGAGGATATGGAAATTCGAAAAGCTAAACGATCTGATAGGGCCGAGATTGTCAGGCTATATCAAAGGTCGCAAGCCGCTACATTACTTCCCAACCCCGCAATTTATCCCCCGAATGAGCTTGGCAAACTACTGTATGCCAGAAAAGCCATTGAGCGTTACGTTGCGGTTATGGCGGGTCGAATTGTCGGCCATGGAATGATTGAAGAACCCAACCCGGAGCACATGCCGGTATGGCGAAAAGGGGTCAACGCCTCCAAGAATGTCCGCCTTATCGAATTAGGTGGTGCGTTTGTGGACCCGGCATTAAGCGGCCGCGGTATCTGGAGATCCTTGCTTGTCTACAGATTGAATGATGTTAGGGAGCGAGGGGCTGTTCCCGTTTGTGGGACATGGAGTCAAAACAAGCATGTTAAGCGAACCTTGCTCCAATTCGGGGCAACAGAAGTCGGTACTCAACAAACTCCTGCTGGCGAGGTTACGCTATTTGTATTTTAGTTCTAACATCACCTCGCTGCCGGGAGCAGCCTGCGGCCTAAGTCCCGTCGTGGCCGCTAGTGGCGTCACGCCCGCCGGAGGTAGAATCCCCGCCACTTGTCCCGCTATCGACGGACGGACCGCTGGAGCCACCGGAACCACTGGTGTCACCTGAGCCGCTTGTCCCGCCGGAACCGCTTGAGCCACCCGTGCCGCCATCGCTACCCGATCCGGACTTATCATCAATTGTGCTGCCGGTTGGGATGGGTGTGGCGCCGACTTTACGGTCGTCTGATCCTGATTCGTGCTCTCCCGCAGGATTGCTCGTTTGGTCGCGTGTAGCCGGAACGGGGGATTTGCTCGGCTCAGGATTAATAAACTGCTGGAGTTTGTCCGTCTGGTGCTTGATCGAGTAGAGCGGCGAGCCTGGGCGCGAGAATTGGGCCAGAGTTACGACTGACACCAGTACGATAGCGGCCGCCATGGCGCTGCCGAGCACCCACGGCTGGACAATCCGGTGGGTGGTGATGCCTAGATTGCCTGCAATCCGCGCTTTGGCCCCAGCGCTCAGCTCCGGCAACTTCACCTGGGAAACCTGCCGGGCCAAAGCCGCCAGTTCGGCAGCTTCAGTTGCATCGGCCGCCTCGTGGCGAAGCTCCTTCTTGTAAAAATTCCATTTCATTGCAATAACTCCTTGAGTTTCTTAAGCGCCCGGTGTTGCTTAACGCGGACGTTGGCCTCGGTCATTCCTAATGCTTCGGCGGTCTGGCGGGCCGAGTAGCCGAGAATAAATCGCAGCGTTACAATCGACTGACTCTCTTGTGGCAGTTGACCTACTTTGCTCATAAGGTTGGCGTCGGCCAACTTGCGCCCAACCTCCACTTCCGGCGTGTCCCTGGTATCGGCAATCTCGAAGTCCTCATCCAGGGGCAGCGTTTTGTGTTTGCGCCAGTGATCGGTTACAAGATTGCGCGCTATTTGGTACAGCCATGCCTTGGGGTGACGAAAATCGAAGCTTTCAAGATTCTTCCAGGCCTTGGCAAAGGTGTCAGCGGTTAAATCCTCCGCCAGTGCCTCGTCCCGGACGAACATGTAGATAAAGCGAAATATATCATTCGCGTAACGTGAGTACATTGTGCTGAACCTGCGCTTGCGATACATAAATTTCTCTCTGCCTAGTGTAACGAATGGCGAGCCCATCCGTTACACCTGGTATGAAGTTAATAATTAAGGAGTCTATCAGAATGAAGAAGTATATTATAACCTTAATTGCTGCAGCCTCAATTGCGGTTCCTGTTGTTGCCCTGGCGCACCAAGGCGAAGTTACCACTCCCAAGGCTGCGACCGATGTTCGACAAGAGGACCGTGGCGTCATGGCTCAGCTTGGCGACAACCACGGGAAGTTGCAGAATATAGCCGACGATTCCAATAAAAATGATGCCAACGAGAATGACGCCAATGAGAACCAGACTGAGGAAGCGGCTGAAGCCACTCCGACTCCATCAGCCAGCCCGTCGCCAACGGCTACTCCAGCTGTTGAAGATCGCATGAACGACGGCCTCAAAGCCGATGACAATGACACGACCGAAATCCACTCAAGCGGTCACGGTTCTGGCTCCGGCCACGACGGATCCGACAACTAATATGGAGGGTTTTCCAATATGGAAGAAGGAGCTGCCAAAGCGCCCCTTCTTGATAGCAGACTTCTTGGCTCCGCTGCGGTATACCAAAGGCGAAACAGCGGAACGTCCGATTACCGACAACCAGATATTGGAACCCCCTCAAGAAAGTAAGATCGATAGACCAAAGTCGATAGATGAAGTGTTATTTGATGGCGGGAATCTGTTCTAGCATCACAAAATAACCCGAGCCGGACATTCGGCTCCCGGAGGTGGCCGCAAGGCCGCTTTTTGGTATCATATTCAAATTAATCTGGAGCGTATTCGGTATCGATTATTCCAGGCTAGTTTACAAGCGGCTATTTTCTAATGTCCTCACCCCAGAACGGGGCGCCGAAGAGCGGGGCAAAGATACAAAAGTCGAAGATTCCGGCCATCACTGGAGCCAGACCGACCAGTCCAACCACAACTCCGAGCGTGCTACCAAGCACGATGAAGCCGTAATACACCAGTGCCAAACCCGCAACAATCCTTATCAATCGTCCCCAGGTGCTTACTATAAATTTCGCGAACTTCATTATTCAAATCCTCCGAGATTATTCTTACCGTTTCACTTGGCTGCGCTTAACACCGCTTCGAATTTTTCCACGTCAAAGCCGAGAATTTTGGCTTTGCGGCCGTCATCAAGTTCGATGGTGCTGAACGGGACGCCCATTTGTCCGCTCAAGCTCACCATTTCGGCGGCGGCATTCCTGTCCTCGTCGACGTTATGGTTGGTATACTTCAGCGATCGTTCATCGAGCCAACGCTTGAGCATGGCGCAGTAGGCGCAGGTCTGGGTACTGTAAACGGTTATCTTCATAGTTGGTTCTCCTTAATATGCGATGGTTCCGCCGATTGACTGCACTTTGGTCATTGCGCCAAGGTCGATGACGTTTTGGAAACCGGCGCTTTTTAGAATTGAAGCGGCCTGGCCCGAACGGCTACCACTCCGGCAGTAGACGTAGACCTTTTGGGTTTTGGCGACTTGCGGCAGGCTGCCGGCCTGTATGGCCTGGACGTCCAGGTTAATGGCACCATCGATATGGCCAGAGTCATATTCAGCCCGTGATCGGACGTCTATGAGACGGCCGCCGCTGGCGACGTCGGCCTTCACGGTATCAAAGGCAAGCGTATCGCTTCCGCCGTTAGGTTGTTGGTTGAACATATAGATTCCTCCTAGAATTACGATTGCCACGATGATTATTACGGTCGTCTTCACGAATGTTTCTCCCTGCATTGTTTACATATGCCGCTGATGGTGAGGCGGCCCTCAATGGCGCATCCGGCGATTGATTGTTCTAGTATCGGCTTAACGCGGTCAATGACGTCCGTGTCGCGTATCACCCCGCATTGGTTGCACATAAAGTGATCATGCGGCGCAACATTGGTGTCGTAACGCATCGATCCGTCACGAGCGGCGGGGGCGATCCCGATAGTTCCGCGTTCGGCGAGACGGGTAGTGGCACGATGTACGGTGGTGGCGCTCACTTCCGGGAAGCTTGTTCTGATGAACTGCAACAGTTCCGAGTTCGTGGCGTGACCGAGCCGCGAAAGTGTATCCTCAATGGCGTCGCAATATTTCGTCTGCCGCTGTTTAACGGTCTGTGGCTGCACGTGATTTAACCCTTTCTAAATTCCAGTATAATCAGAATTATCATTAATGTAAATCATTTACATTAAGAATAGCGCGTCCGGGCCTCGTCATTTCTGGTTCCGCCGTCCATCTGGATTGTTTCAAGCGAATTCGATTATCTGAATAGTGAGCGGATAATAAAAATCAAAATGATCAGGCCCAGCAGGCGTCGAAAATAATTCACCCCCTGGAATAATTCCAAAAATGCCCAGGCCAAAAGGAACGTGGTGCCAATCAAACCCAGCAGCTGCGAGTGCGTGAGATAGCTCAACAGCGCGAAAGCCGCCCAGCCCAGTAAGGCCCGGTTGGGCGCTTGCCACAGCACGACCTTCCCGGATTTATCCTTGGTGAAACTTTGGTTCATGCCTCCATTATGACGCTTCCGCCCGAAGTTGGAAATTACCTCGTCGCCGAAGGCCTATAATAGGAGTATGCAAGTCCATGCTTTCGTAAAACCAGGCCGTCAGCGGGAGTCGTTGGGTTGGGACGGCGTCCAGCTGATTGCTGTCGTTGCAGCGCCGCCGGTTGAGGGCGCGGCCAATGAGCGGCTCGTCGTGGTGCTGGCCGGTTGGCTAGGTATAGCCAAGAGCCAGATATCAGTGGTGAAGGGCTGGACTTCGCGGTATAAGACGTTGGAGATAGGGGTTGGTGAGGCGGCGTTTCAGGAGGCCGTAAATTCCTTGCCTCGAGTACCGCGGCAGGATAAACTTCTTTGAGTATGAAACGCGACATCACCCCACCCAAACCAACCAGGCGCTCTTTTTCTGAGAGTTTTTTTCCGGCACGGCCGGAGCAATTGTTGGAGAAAGCCTACTCCATAGTTTACAAACGGGTCGACACCGCCAACTTGCTTACCCAGCACCTTGGATTCGCAAACTTTTCTAATGCCTATTATCTCAAGTGGCTGGAAGCGAAATCGATGCTGGCACGCGCCAGGAAACAGGCTCTGAAATACTCCGGCCAAGGGGTGATGTGGCAGAAACCGTACGCCCGATCCCGGCCCCGGGCAGCTTTGGAGCAGGCCTCCGTTTGGTATACCTCTTATCCGATATCGACTATCACGCGCAGCGGCGGCTCCATAATAGATACCTTAGGGGATGAGCGGATGTGGCGTGCCTTTGAGCAGATCGGCATCACGGCGCTACATACCGGTCCGGTCAAGGAGGCCGGCGGCTTGGACGGCTGGAAAGCTACGCCAAGTATCGACGGGCACTTTGACCGTATCAGCACCCGTATTGACCCGCTGTTTGGCAGCGAGGCCGAGTTTAAAGCTATGTGCAAGGTCGCGGCTAGCTACGGTGGAATTATTCTTGACGATATTATCCCCGGTCATACGGGCAAGGGTGCGGATTTCCGCTTGGCGGAAATGGGGTACGGCAATTACCCTGGCATCTACCACATGATTGAGATCAAAAGAGAGGACTGGGGAATGCTGCCGAAGGTACCCGCCGGCCGCGACTCGGCCAACCTCAGTCAGGGCCATGAGACGGCCATTAAAGAGGCCGGCTATATTGTCGGCAAGTTCCGGCGGGTCATTTTCTTTGAGCCCGGCGTCAAAGAAACCAACTGGAGCGCCACCAAGCCCGTTCGCGGCGTCGACGGTGTGAAACGCCGGTGGGTCTACCTGCACTATTTCAAGGCGGGACAGCCGACTATAAACTGGCTCGACCCGTCGTTTGCCGGCATGCAGGTGGTGGTAGGGGACGCGCTCCACTCGCTGGGGGAATTGGGGTCCACGGGCTTGCGTCTGGATGCCAACGGCTTTCTGGGCGTTGAGGTGGGAGGTGGCAGCGAGGCCGCCTGGTCGGAGGGGCATCCGCTTTCCAAAGCTGCCAACCAGTTGATTGCCGGCATGGTCCGCAAACTGGGCGGTTTTACCTTCCAGGAACTCAACCTGTCCTTTGAGGATATAGCCTCGATGGCTGACGGCGGCACTGACCTCTCGTATGACTTCATCAACCGCCCGGCTTATCATCACGCCCTGGCGACGGCCGATACCGAATTCTTGCGCCTGACGCTGCGAACTTCCCTTGAACTAGGCATCGACCCAGCCTCTCTGGTACACGCCCTTCAAAATCACGATGACTTAACATATGAACTGGTGCATTTCTGGCACCACCACCAAGATGATGACTACAATTACCACGGCTATTCGGTGAAGGGCGGAGAGTTGCGCGAGATTATCCGCAGTGACTTGCGCCGGGCAATCGTCTCTCCAAAGACTCCTTATAACCTGTTGTTTACCGAGAACGGTATCGCCTGCACCACTACCAGCGCGATTGCCGCCATTCTTGGCTACGGGTCGGTGGAGGAACTTGAGGCCGGCGATATCGAGCGAATCCGCCAGGCCCATTTGCTGCTGGTGATGTTCAACGCCTTGCAGCCCGGAGTCTTTGCCCTGTCGGGCTGGGACCTGACCGGGGCGTTTACGTTGCCCGCCACCCAGGTGGACAGCCTCATCGCCGACGGCGACACACGGTGGATCAACCGTGGGGCCTACGACCTGATGGGTCAAAACTTGGCCGCGCATGCCTCTTCAACGGGAATGCCCAAGGCCAAGGCCCTCTACGGCACGCTCCCTGATCAATTGGCCGACGATAACTCCTTTGCCAACCGACTGAAGCATGTTCTGGCGGTCCGGGCGGCCTACGCCATTGATACCGCCTATCAAATCGATATTCCTGAGCCCGATAACAAGGCAGTCCTGATAATGGTTCATCGCAAAACTTCTGACGGGCCGCTTCAGGCGACGGTCCTCAACTTCTCCGACAAGCAGCTTACGACTACCGTCGCTTCAGGTTATTTTCCGCTTTACGCCGTCGTAACCGACATGTTCAGCGACCAACCGTTGGGCACAATTGATAAAAAGCACCAAATTAAGCTCACCCTGGGGGCTTACGAGGGAACTTCGCTGCTTATCGGTTTAATTTGACCCGAATCGTATTAGGGTATAATGGTGTTATGAACCGAGTAACGCGCCTGGTCGCGGCAATTCTAATCACCATCCCACTGAGCCTGACCGGTTTTGTGGCCATTACTATGCAGATCACTGGCGACCATACTGTGATGATGCAGCACGGCAGTGCCGATTGCTTGAGTAGCTGCCTGTCAAACGTGCCAATCCATAATGTTCTGCCGGTTATCCAGCAGACAGGGCAATTACTGAACGCCGCCGTAGCTCAAGTTGTGAGTTTAGTCTTACCCGCGCTTCTGGCATTGATTTTTATGATATATGCCGCCAGGCCGAGGCCGTCACCCAACCTCGTCAGTCTATACGTCAACTATTTGGAATGAATCACTCCTAATTACGTACTCGGTAATTAATTAGGAGAGATAAATGGCTAACTTAGCCTTAATATTCGCTACCGGCCTGACAACTGGCGGTTTGAGCTGCCTGGCCGTTCAGGGTGGCATGCTCGCCAGCTCGCTAGTCGGCAAGACCGAAGACACTATCACTAATAAGCTAAAATCCGGCGCGCCGGCCTTCAAGGAGCCACGTCTTGCGACCCCGATACTGCTGTTTCTGAGTTCAAAGTTGGTCGCCTACACCATTTTGGGACTGGCTCTGGGCTGGCTTGGCTCGGTGTTGCAACTAACCCCGATAATGCGGGCGTTCTTGCAGATCGCCATCGGGATTTTTATGGTCGGAACGGCCCTGCGCCTCTTAAACGTCCACCCGTTCTTTCGCCACTTTGCCATTGAGCCGCCCAAGGCGGTTACACGCTACATCAGACGAAAAACTAAAAACTCCAATGATAATTGGTTGGCGCCGACCTTCTTAGGGGCTCTCACGGTGCTCATACCCTGCGGCATTACCCAGGCGATGATGGCTCTGGCGATTGCCAGCGGCAGCCCGGTGTCCGGGGCGCTGATTATGTTTGCATTCGTGCTTGGGACGACACCGGTTTTCTTTACTCTGGCCTACCTTGCCACCAAGCTTGGCGCCAAGCTGCAGGACCGGTTCTGGAAGTTTGCCGGGGTGGCGGTGCTCATTCTGGGTCTGCTGGCGATTGATGGCGGGCTCAACCTGGTAGGTTCACCGTTGTCGTCGGCCGCTATCAAGCAAACTCTCGCCACGAGTCTGAAGAACGCCCGTCAATCCGGCCTGGAGGCACAGAGCCAGGGCGTTGAGGCTGCTCCGGCCAGTGTGGATAACGAAGTGGTGATGAACATCACCGACGCGGCCTATACACCGGCGGTGATGGAGGCCAAAGCCGGGCAACCCATCAAGCTCAAGGTAACGACCGCAAACGTTCAGAGCTGTGCCCGGGCGCTGGTTATCACATCCCTGGGTATCCAGAGGGTATTTGCGGCCACCGGCACGGATACGCTTGAACTGCCGGCGCAGCAGCCGGGACGGATCCATCTGACCTGCACCATGGGCATGTATAACGCCCAGATTGTCGTTAAATAGGAAAACGTTATGGCTACCCAACACTTCAAATTACAAAACCTCAGTTGCTCCTCCTGCGTCATGCATCTTGAAGGGATGGAAGACGACCTCGATGGCGTTCAAAAAGTCGACGTTAACTTTAAAAAATTAACCATGAAGGTCGAATATCTGGAAGAGGCAATGACGCCGGAAGGCATTGTTCAGGCTGTTTCAGCCATGGGCTACATTGCAACTCCGGAAACCTTAGCTAACAATAGTGACAAGAAAGGGTCGTCATGGAAAAATATATTTCGATCATAGCCTCACTCCTGGCTATCGGGTTCATCGTCTGGTGGTTCTTCGGCAAGCGCGAGGACGATGCCAAGCTGGCCGAGGACGTCGGCGGCGTTCAGACGGTGGAAATCATGGTGGACGGCGGCTACCTCCCGCGCACCGTCCAGTTGAAGGCGGGTGTCCCGGCCAAGCTGGTGTTCAACCGCCAGGACCCATCGGGTTGTCTGGATGAGGTACTGTTACCGGACTTCGGTATTTCCAGGATGTTACCCCTAGGAGAAAAGACGGAGATCACTATCAATCCCAGTCGGGCCGGTGAATTCAAATATACCTGCGGCATGCAGATGTTCAGCGGCAAGGTGGTGGTGAAATGAGCGTGAAAATACGGTTCATCATCAGCCTGGTGTTTTCGCTGCCGCTGGCTCTGACCATGTTCGGATTGATGCTCCCTGGAGGCGAACTGGCCATGTGGGCACTGGCAACCCCGGTGGTCGTAATTGGCGGTTACCCGTTCTTTAGTGGTGCCTGGTCGGCTTTTAAGCACCGTCAAGCGAGCATGGATACATTGGTGGCCCTCGGGGTGGGCGTGGCTTACATCTACAGCGTTTATGCCGTGGGAGTAGGGCAGGCAGTGTACTTTGAAATCGCGGCTCTGCTGATTACCTTCATCCTGCTTGGCAAGCTGTTTGAGGACCTGACGCGCAATCGGGCGTCGAGCGCCATCGAGAAGTTGGTCGGCCTCCAGGCCAAGCACGCCACGGTCATCCGTGATGGTAATGAAGTACAAGTCCCACTGGAGGAGGTTAAGGTCGGCGATCAGGTCTTGGTTAAGCCGGGAGAGAAGATCGCCGTTGACGGTGAGGTTAAGGACGGTTCGACCACCATCGATGAGTCGATGGTAACGGGCGAAAGCTTCCCGGTGACCAAAAAGGCCGGGGACCGGGTAATTGGCTCCACCATTAACAAGACCGGCGCCATAACCTTTACCGCTACCAAGGTTGGCAGCGACACCCTGCTGTCGCAAATAGTGGAGCTGGTGCGCAAAGCCCAATCCAGCCGGGCGCCAATCCAAAAACTTGCCGACCAGGTGTCCGGCATCTTCGTGCCGGTGGTCCTGATCATTGCGGTCGTTACTTTTAATGTCTGGTTCGTCCTGCTTGGGGTCAGCTTTGTCGAGGCGCTGTTGTTTGCCGTGGCGGTTATCGTCATTGCCTGCCCCTGTGCCTTGGGGCTAGCTACGCCAACGGCTTTGATGGTCGGGACCGGCCGCGGCGCGCGTCTCGGTATTCTGATTAAGAGTGGGGAAGTGTTGGAATCGGCCCGCGACATCAAATATATCGTGTTCGATAAGACAGGTACTATTACGGAAGGCAAGCCGGTGGTAACCGATATCATCTCAGATGAAGCCGAAGCAACCCTGGCTTTGGCGGCGGCGCTTGAGGCATTGTCCGAACACCCGCTGGCCTCGGCGATTCTTGAGAAAGCCGCGGCCGAAAATGTGCAGTTGGTTAAGCCTAAGGATTTTCGTGCCGTCGAGGGCAAAGGCGTCGTGGGGAGTATTAATGCCAAAGACGCCGCTATCGGCAACCGCGCGCTCATGGCCGACCTGGGAATTTCGACAACCGGATACGATGGCAAACTTGCGGAGCTGGAACAGCAGGGTAAGACCGTCATGCTGGTCGCCCTTGATAAAAAAATACTTGGGCTCGTGGCAGTTCAGGACAGGCCCAAAACGATGGCTCTGTCTGCCATGCAAAATTTACAGAAACGCGGCTTCAAGCCGGTTATGCTGACCGGCGACAATAAAGCCACCGCTCAAGCTATTGCCGCGCAAGTTGGCATAACCGAGGTAATTGCCCAAGTCCTGCCGAGCGAGAAAGCGGACCACATCAAGGCGCTCCAACAGCACGGCCGGGTGGCTTTTGTGGGTGACGGCATTAACGACGCTCCGGCGCTGGCCATGGCAGACCTTGGTATCGCCATGGGCTCCGGCACGGACATAGCCATGGAAGCCGGCGGCATCGTTCTGGTCAAGAACAACTTGGAAGATGTTCAGCGAGCTTTAACCTTAAGCCAGCGCACCTTCGCGCGGATTAAACTCAACTTGTTCTGGGCCTTCGTTTACAACCTGGCCGGCATCCCGATTGCCGCCGGAGTGTTCGCCTCGGTGGGGCTGGTCCTGAATCCCGCTCTGGCAGGTCTGGCCATGGCCTTTAGCTCGGTATCCGTGGTAACCAGTTCTCTCCTGCTCAATAAATCAAAAATATAAAGCGGAAAGGACACCGGATAACCGCGCTCGCCAGGTTGGCATATCGCCGTAAAAGCGTACACTAAAGGCAGAAATCAAGGCGTTGAATCAAGGGAGTCAGGCTCATGAAGCAATGGGTTACCAGCAAAGCTCTGAGTGTAAGTTTGGCGGTAATAGTCCTGTTATCGGCGGCAGCCTGGGCCTACGTACTCTCCCGACAAGAAGCCACCCGTTTATTGCCGCGGCCGGTGGTTTCGACTACCCCTAAACCTAAGCCGACCTCTGTCGCCTACGCAGCGACTCAAATGGTCACTGGTCTCAACGTGCCATGGAGCCTGGTCTTTGCGAGCCCGACGCGCTGGCTGGTGACGGAGCGGCCCGGCACGATTCGGGTAATTGAGGACGGCAAGCTGGCGCCGGAACCCTTGGCACGCTTTGACCAGGTGACGAGCCTGGGCGAGAGCGGGGCAATGGGGATGGTGATGGATCCTGATTACGCCAAGAACAAACTGCTCTACGCCTGCTACACCATGGCTCGCGGCAGTGTTCTGACCGACCGGGTAGTCAAATTCGAGGATAGAATAACAACCATCGGGCCGCTCACTACGGTAATCGATCGAATTCCGGCCGCCCAGAACCACGCCGGCTGCCAGTTAAGTTTTGGCCCGGTCGACAAGAAGCTCTATATAACAACTGGCGACGCCATGAATCCGTCGAGCGCGCAGCAGGTGACGGCCTTGTCGGGCAAAATCCTGCGCATTAATTCGGACGGCAGTATTCCGACTGACAATCCGTTCACTGGCTCGCCAGTTTGGAGTTTAGGCCATCGCAACTCGCAGGGATTGGCCTGGCAACCGGGAACCAATCAGCTCTTTGCCACTGAACACGGCCCGTCCGGCACCGACGGCGCGCCTGGCGGCGATGAAATCAACCGTATTATCAAAGGCGCCAATTACGGGTGGCCTGTAATCAGCCATACCCAGACCGACCCGCGTTTTGTGACGCCGCTGCTGGTTTACACGCCGGCCGTGGCGCCCAGCGGGGCCACCTTTTATACCAGCTCGGTCCTGCCGCAGTTTACCGGCAACCTGTTTTTTGCCGCGCTCAAGGGGGAGGGTGTATACCGGGTAATCTTCGATAAGACCGACCCGGTCAAGACCGTCTCCAACCAAAAGCTGGCGGACGTCAACGTCGGCCGGGTGAGGGGAGTGGTACAGGGACCCGACGGGGCGTTGTATCTGCTGACTTCCAACCGCGACGGGCGCGGCACGCCCCGCGCCGGGGATGACGCCATTTACCGCCTGGGCCCGGTCTCGAAATAATTCGCCAGATACATATGAAGTAAGGCATTATTAATAGTGTTGACAATACACTAAGGTGGTCCTACACTGAATACAGTTACTGTTAATTCTACATTAACTAAGGTTCATTGAAACTTAGTCTCATTACCAAGGGAGGCATCATGGATCTCCGGAGTTTCGAACTTGCCGCTGGCAGTGTCATCGGCCGTGACCACCGGGTTATCCCGCGCAATTCTCAGGACGCTTCCGCCTTCGTCAGCACGCCCGATTTCGCTGTCGCCGTCGTTACCGATGGTTGTGGTTCGAGCGCGCGGAGCGAGGTTGGGGCAGTGCTGGGCGCCAGGCTGGCTATCAGCAGCATCCAATGGCAGTTAGAGCGCCAGGGAGCCGTCGATTGGCGGCTGGTTGAACGCCATATCCTGGCCGGTCTGCATCAGCTGGCCGGCAATCTGGGCGGCAGCTACGAGGCCAACGTCCAGGAATACTTCCTGTTCACGCTGGTCGCCTGCGTTATGACCGCCCAAACCGCTCGCTTCGTCGCCGTTGGTGACGGCCTCGTCGTAGTTAACGACGAGGTGATTGAACTCGGTCCGTTTCCCGGAAATCAGCCGCCATACCTGGGGTATGGGCTACTATCCGGGGAGGGTCCGCGGTTTGAACTGGTTCGCGAGGTTTCCATGGCGCAGCTGCAATCGTTCCTCATTGGAACGGACGGAGCCTGCGACCTGCTGAGACTGGCGGGCCATCCCCTGCCCGGTTCATCGGTTCCGGTTGGGCCCATAGCCCAATTCTGGACGGATGAGGCGGTTTTCCGCAATCCGGCCGTGCTAAGCCGCCGCCTGAAACTGATTGGCCGCGACGTAACCCGTCGCACGCCGACCGGCGGGGTAACGACCGACCACGGATTGCTGCCTGACGATACCACCATGATCGTCGGCCGACTTGCCAAAGGAAGTGATCCAACATGACCGAGGTCACGCTCGGCGGAAAACGGCTCCGGCTCGATCCCCGCGCCATCATCGGCAGCGGGGGCGAGGCGGATATCTACGATATCGGCGGCGACCGGGTACTCAAGCTGTATAAACTAGCCAGCGACCCCGCCTACGCTGCCGACCATCTGGCCCAGATTGGTGCGACCCACCGGATCAGCGAACACCAGACCAAGCTACCGGCTTTTCCGAGCGGCCTGCCGCCACAAGTGGTAGTCCCCGGGCAGTTGGCCCGTTCCGGCTCCGGCCGGCGAATCGTCGGCTACGCCATGCCGCTGCTGATCGGCACCCAACCGTTGCTGCGCTTCGGCGACCGGCACTTCCGGGAATCCGGAGCCATTGACGGCAATCAGGCCTTGCAGGTGTTCGTGCGACTCCACGGGGTCGTTGCAGCCCTCCACCGGCTCGGCATCGTCATCGCCGATTTCAACGACTTGAACGTGCTCGTCGAAACTGACGGCCAGCTCCACCTAGTAGATGCCGACAGCCTGCAGTTCGGACGGTTCCTCTGTCACGCCTATACGGCGCGGTTCGTGGATCCACTCATCTGCGGTTCAGGCAGTCTCACGCCGCTCCGACCGCATAATTCGGCGTCGGACTGGTACGCCTTTGCGGTGATGCTCCATCAGACCCTGCTTTACGCCGGGCCTTATGGCGGCGTTCACCGGCCGGCGACGGGCCCGCGGTTGCAACATGACGCTCGCGTCCTGAAGCGCCTCGGGATCGGTTCGCCGGAGGTTATCTACCCCAAGCCGGCCTTGCCGCTGGGCGTCCTGCCCGACGAGCTGGCGGAACGATTTGCGGCCGTCTTTAACCGGGACCGCCGCGAGGAATTTCCGCTCGCTCTCCTGCAGGCGGCCCGTTGGACGGTTTGCAATCAGTGCGGCCTGAGCCACGCCCGGGACAGTTGTCCGGGGTGTGCGAGGCCTGGAGTCGTCCGCCAAACCGTGGTGATCCGCGGAACGGTCACGGCGACGCAGGTCTTTAAGACCACCGGCCGAATCCTCAAGGTTACGACCACCGGCGACAAACTGCGCTACCTCTACCATGAGGGCAATAGTTTCCGTCGGGAGAATGACCGTGAGGTTCTGGCCGGAGTACTCGAACCCGGCGTACGCTACGGGATTGCCGAAGACGCTACGCTCATCGGGCGGGGCAATCGGCTCATCGTTCTGAGTCCCGACCAGGCTCCGCAGCGTCTGGCGGTCGATACGGCCGGTAGCACGCCGGTCTTTGATACCGCGGGAACGCGTTGGTTCTGGCTCCAAAACGGCCAACTCCGGCGCAGTACCCGGCTTGGCAGCGACTACGTCGGTGACGTACTGACCGGCCGTACCTTGTTTTGGGCGGGCCCCAGCTTCGGCCTCGGGTTCTACCAGGCGGGAAGCCTGATGCGGGCCTTCGTGTTCGCAACAGGCGGCCAGGCCGTCAACGACCGCGTCGATATCCCGGCCTTCACCGGCCAGCTCATCGACGCGACCTGCGCCATCTCCGATCATTACGCCTGGCTCCTAGCTACCGTTCAACGCAGCGGCCGCCTAGTGAACCACTGCTACGTGATCGACGGCTCAGGTACGGTCATAGCCCACGCCGAGGCCAATCAGGACGAAGATTCCTGGCTGGCAGCCGGCATTCATGGTCGGTTCGCAGGTGGCACTTCGCTGTTTGCCGCCACCGACGACGGTATCCTTAGGATCGTAGCCGATAACGGAGCCATCTCCGTGACGCAAACCTTCCCGGATACCGCCAGCTTCGTTGACCGCACCACCCGGCTCCACCCGGGGCCAGGCGGAATCTACGCTGTTTCCGCCCGCGTCATCAGCCTGCTCACCATCAAGTGAAGGAGAACAAGATGAACCACAACGAACTCCCGCTGCCCCCGCACTACGACCCCAAAGGAGTCGTCGACCACACGCGGTGGGTCAACTACCAGGCCCTGGAGGCCGCTGCCCGTAATTGGCGCGGTCAGCAGGGGATCAAGGCGGCATCCACCGACCATGTCCGCATCGGCGCCTTGGGTATCGATGTCCAGGAGACGTTCTGCAACCCGCACGGCGAGCTCTACGTCGCCGGAGCTTCCGGCACCGGAGCCGTCGATGACAGCATCCGGACCACCGAGTGGCTCTACCGGAACATGCACCGTCTGACGGGGCTTGATTTCACTCTGGACACTCACCGCGCCTACGCCGTCTTCCATCAGACCTTCCTGGTCGACCCCGACGGTAACCACCCCGCACCGTTCACCAACGTCACTCACGACGAGGTGCAGAGCGGTCAATGGCACGTCAGTCCTCAGCTCTGCTCGGCTCTGGGTACCAGTTACCCGGCGGCCCAGAGGCAGCTGGAGCACTACACCCGTGAGCTCGAGAAGGCCGGGCGCTACGCCCTGACCATCTGGCCGTTCCACGGCATGCTCGGCGGCAAGGGACACACCCTGGTGAGCGGCGTCGAAGAGGCGGCGTTCTTCCACGCGGTGGCCCGCGGCGCCCAGACCGGGTTCGAGGTCAAGGGGACCAACCCCTGGGTCGAGAACTACTCGGTGTTGGGCCCGGAGGTCAAGGAGTTGTTCAACGGCACACCGGTGCCGCGCAACACGGCCTTCGTGCAGAAGCTGCTCGATTACGACGTATTGGTGATTTTTGGCCAGGCCAAGAGCCACTGCGTCGCCTGGACCATCGATGACCTGATCCGCGAAATCGCGGCCAAGGATCCGTCGCTGGCCCGCAAGGTCTACCTGCTGGAAGACTGCACCACGCCCATCGTGGTAAAGGACCCGGCCGGCAACCTGATTTACAGCTACGAGGCTGACGCCACCGCGGCCTTCGACAAGTTCAAGGCCGCCGGAATGCACGTCGTCTCGTCGACCACGCCGATGGAGCAGTGGCCCGACATCAAGCTGTAACGCTCAACCCGCGGGGCGGCCGACCGGCCCCCCCGCCCACTCCCGTCCTGAAAGGACACTGCTATGAGCTCCACCGCTAACCTCACCGCCCTCCTGGGCGATGCGGGCCTGGACGACCAGGCCACCCAAACCATGCAGCTTGCCGCCGACACCATGGGTCCCGCCATCATGGCCGGCCTCGGCTCGGTCAAGCTCGACGACATCGAGAGCTCCGAGGTCCTGCTGGTTACCCAGCTGCTCGATGACTCCGGCTCGATCCGTTTCGGCTCCAACGCCCAGTTGGTACGCGACGGCCACAACCTGATCATCGATTCGCTCAAAGCCACTAAGCAGTCCGCCGCGGTATTGGCCAGTTGCCGCTACCTCAACGATAGCCGCGGCACCGACCATGGCGTGCTCTACCCGTACCGCACCTTGGATGGGGCCGAGCGCCTGGATTCGGGCAACTACGACCCCATGGGTGGCACCCCGCTCTACGATCAGACGGCCGTTACCCTCACCGGTGTGGCCGCCAAAATGGCCGAGTTCGAACAAGGCGGCGTCGCCGCCCGGGCCGTCACGGTCATCGTCACCGACGGCGCCGACGCTCATTCGTACGCCCAAGACGCCGCCAGCGTCCGCCAGATGGTCGCAGGCCTGCTTCGCACCGAGGCCCACATCATCATCGGCATGGGCATCGACGACGGCTACACGGACTTCCACCAGGTCTTCCGTGACATGGGCATCCTGGACGAATGGATCCTCACCCCGGGCAACAGCCCCAGTGAGATCCGCCGCGCTTTCCAGACCGTCAGCCAGTCCGCCGTCCGCGCCTCGCAGGCCGCGAACTTCTCGCAGCTCACCGGCATGGGTGGCTTCGGCGGCTAAGAACTACAACGCCCGCTTTGGACTTACATCTAAAGCGGGCTTTTCTTGTGGGCAGGCCTATTTTTTCTCGGCTATAAGCAACATGTTCGTTACCGGAAATTCCATCGGCTCAAGCTTGCCGCCGGTTTCGCGCAGCAGTGCGACGTGGCCGGCCCAGCGGTTGTGGACTATCCAATCGTTGCGGGTGGCGGCGGAATCGGGATGGACGGTGAAGCCGGCAGCGGTAACGGCCTGCCTCCAATCATCAATCGACCAGTAGCAGAATCGCTCGTGCATTTCGCTGTACCAGCTCTGCGTGTAGTCTTTGGTAACCATGAACTCCACGGCGTCGGCCAGACGGAGCAAGGCGTAGGTTTTGCCTTCGCGCAGGGCTATTTCGGCCGTGAAACCATCGCCCTCGTCGGCGCGGAAGTCTTGGGTAAAACGCTTGAAGCGCGCGGCGGTGGGCAGGTTCGCCAGATACCCGCCCGAGGCCGGAGAATTGGCCGACTTTTGCTCGTCGGTCTCGTTTTGCCCGTCGGTAGTAGCTAGCCACAGCCAAACAATTTTCTCACCGCCCTCTGGCCCGACGACGTCAGAATTTATCCAAACGCCGCCAGGAGCGGTTTGGTCGTAGACTTGGGTTATAAATTTGTTCAATCCGTCGCGGCCGATGTAGGAATCAATCTCATGGGTCAGGGCAAATGTGGTAGTGGTATTGACGGTATTATCGGGGAAGAGCTTGCCCGTCATGATGTTGCGTTGATAAAAGAAGGTGTTTTCGTTGCCAAATTCCTCGTTGGCCTTGCGCTGCCGGCAGATTTCATACAGCGGCCGGGCAACTTCAATGCCGTACAAATCCGCATCGGCTAAGGCCGGGTCGTCGCTCATGAGTTTGATGATGGAACCCGTGGCACTGCCAACATCCACTATGCGACCGGGCTTGATATAGCCACTCATCGGGCCGTATTTGCGTTCGGCACCCTCGTCAAAGGCCTGGCGGTAGGTGGCGTAATCGCGATGTTCGGTGATGTCGCCTTCGTCGCTTAGCAGCGGGTCGTTGTGGACGTCCACGATCAAATCGCCGAGACGGTAGCGCTCCAAGATATCTTTTGATGCCGGATGAACCAGCTCAAGATAGGTCTTATCGGCGCGCCACTCCGCACCGGCCGCCGCAATCGCCAGGACGATATCCCAAGCGCGGGGAGCGGACGACGCGCCGGTTTCACGACTCGATAGTTCCATTGGCAGGATGACAAAGCCGAGTTTCTCATACAGGTCGATGACCGCCGGCGTCGACACCGCCACGACGGTATTTTTTGGAGTCAACCTGAACTGTCCGCGGCTGAGCACCTCGATTTCCTTGATGGTATGGTCGGCGAACCGCGGTGATTCACCGACGTTATCGATTGGAAAAACGTATGATGGCGCGCCCAAAGCGAATTTTTCGATAGCCGCTTCGCGCCGGTGGCCGGGCAGGGGATTGCGGCGGGTGCCTGCATGGTTGGCGCTGGTGACGGCCCAGATAAACTTGAGTTCAGAGCCCAAATTCACAGCCTTACCGCCGGTATCGCGAACGCTGGTCGGGTCAGCTATGAGTTGGCTCAAATAGTCATGCTGGAAATTCGTCAGAACGTGATGACGGCCGGGAATAAGGATGTTGGTGATGCTCATGATCGCCCCAGCCGCTTGGCATCGAGTCGCGCATGGAAGCTGTCGGCCTCAAGCTGTAAAAAGGAGATGGTCTTATTCGACAGAGCTATGGTCACGGTCCCAGTGAGTTGCTTCTCGACCGTATTGCCGTCGATGACGAGCTGGGTCGGCCGCTCGACGGCGTCCTCGGTTGTCAGATGCAGTTTAACCTGGCGCCCGCGCTGCAGGACGTGCGGGCGCTGGAGGCTGGAGTATTGGGTTGAGACGTGCGGATTGTTGGGGGTGACCACAAAGACGTCGCGGAGGCGCGAATCGATGACGGGGCCGCCGGCCGCCAACGAATAGGCGGTGGACCCGAAGGCCGTCGCAAAGATGACGCCGTCGCCGATGAAACTGCCGGTTGAACCATCGATGTCCAAATGGAACCGGCTGGCCCGCGCCCCGGAGCGTTCCAGTGAAATGTCGTTGAAACCGTAGCCAAAGGGCTGGCCAGTTTGGTCCCAGGCCGCGATCAGCGGGGCGGAAATCGTCTGTGGCTTAAGCGTGTTAAGGGCAGTCAGGACCTCCGGGATTTGCTCGGGTTCAAAGGCCTGCAAAAATCCCAAATGGCCAGCCGCTATACCGACGAATATCGGGTCGTCTTGCCAGGATTCGCGGATGGCGCGCAGCATGGTGCCGTCGCCGCCCACCGCAAAGACGACCGGTCGGTCCAGGTGGAGCGTGGTGCTTTCGAGAGCCGCCTGCAGCTGCTTATGGGCCTTTCGGGCTGTCTCGGTGGGGGCGGTTATAATCGTGGGTTGCATAATGATTCCTTGGACTTAGCATACATGAGAAGGCCTCGTCTGCGCATTTCGCGCAGACGGGGCGGGTGGATCAGTAAACGGTCGCCATACGGAAGGTGACATGGTAACCCGCTTCCTGCTTGAGGGAGGCGATTGTGGCCGCCTCTCCCGTGGCCTTGGCCAGGTTGTCACTGAGTTTCGCGACGGCGTAGCCATTGGCTGCCACCGGCTTGATGACGATGGACAGCGGCGGAACCGGCGTGTCGTTGGTGAGGTTGGTGCCCCAGCCAAAGGCGACGTTGGTGCGGTTGCCAAAGCGCGCCGCCAGCCGCTTCATCAGGTCCAAATCCAGACCGTCACTAAACATCAGGCTTTGGGCCTGCGGGTCGATGCCGCCCTGCTCCCAATAGGTGATGAGCCTCTCGCCGACCTCAAACGGGTCACCGGAGTCCTGACGGAAGCCGGCCCAGCGGGCGGCGCGGCTTGGTTCCAGGAGGGCCAGACTCGTCTCCGTGCCGAAGGTGTCCGGCAGGAAGGTGAGCAGCTTGCCGCCCCGGACGCCGCCGTATTCGGCCTCAAAGAGGTCCAGTACCTTGGCTTGAGAGGTGGCGATGGGGTGGTCGCTGCCGGCGGCTGCCTCAAGGGCCGTCGTCACCATGAACAACTGGTGGGCCATGGTTCCCATGGGGGTGAGGCCGGTTTGGCGAGCCAGTTCCACGTTGGACGTTCCGAGCAGCTGGGCGGGCACCTCAGCTGCCAAGCGCTGCAGAACCCATCGTTGATGAGCGAAGCTGGCGCGACGGCGGGTACCGAACTCCACGAACTTCACGTCGGGGCTGGCCTTAAGAGTGACGAGCTTGGCCTCAAAACGCCGGCGGGCCTCGGCTTCAATCTGCGCCTCGCGGCCGCTGCCCAGGGTACGGGCAGCTAGTTCGTTGACGATGGCAAGCAGAGGCGTTTCCCAAAGGATGGCCGCCGCCCACGGGCCGTGGTAGTCGATGCCAAGCTCGCCGTCACGCACGTTCAGGGTGACGACCGGAAGTTCCAGGTTGCGCAGGTAGGCGAGGTAGCCCTCGTCAAATATTCCGAGCGTTCGGAGGTAGGCCAGCTCTTGGTTGCCGAACCGTAGCTTCCGCACCGCCTGCACCTGACTATCGAACTCGTGAGGGTCCACCAGGGTGGCCAGATCCGCTCCGCCGCGGGTGCGGTTGATGAAGCGGTAGCTCACGTCGACGGTGGCGAAGTGCTGCCAGATGAGCTGACCCATGGTGAAGTTGTAGAAGTCGTTGTCGAGCAAAGATTGGATGATGCGGTCGGTTAGCATTAGGGGCTCCTTATCAAGTTGCTTAGTGTATTTATTACACCTTACAAATTGAATATATACCCTAGTTACTGTATTGTCAACACTAAGTCATGACAAAGCATCAACCTAATACGATCAGGCGCCGTTTTAGAAGAACTTCTTCAGTTCGGTCGGTTTGTTATCGATGAAACGGTAGAGACGGGCCGGACGGTGTTTGTCGCCGGAGGTCATCTCGCTAGTGGCTTCAATCAGGCCCAGCGAGGCGAATTTCTTCTGGAAGTTGCGCTTGTCGAGCGGTCGCTCAAGGATGGCCTCGTAGGTGCGCTGCAACTCGGTAAAGGTGAAGGTGGGCGGCAGCAGCGAGAAGACTACGTTGGTGTACTCCAGCTTTGACTGCAGGCGCGTGATGGCGTATTCCACCATGTCGGCGTGGTCGAAGGCCAGGTCGGGCAGGGCGGTGACGGGCACGAGCGTGGGATTCTGCAGGTCGGGACGAGTGTTAATCTTGAGCGACTCTTCCGGCACCAGCGCGTAGTAGACGATGGAGACCAGGCGGCCTCGCGGGTCGCGGTCAAGGGCGTCAAAGGTATAGAGTTGCTCGATGAACGGCTCACGCACGCCGGCTTTGTCGCGCAGGACGCGAATGGCGGAGTCCTCCGAGATTTCATCGGCCTGCAAATAGCCGCCGGGCAGTGCCCAGGTACCGGCGAACGGCTCGCTTTGGCGGCGGATGAGCAGTACGTTCAATTGGCCGGCGGTAACGGTGAAAATAATGACGTCCACCGTCATCTGGATTTCCGGTAACGGCTTAGGAAAGTTAGGCATGCCATTATTGTAACTCACGGAGCCAGGTTTCGGCAGTCATGCTGGACGGCATGCGCCAGTCACCCCGAGGACTCAAGGAAACGGAGCCTATTTTGGGGCCATCCGGCATGACGGACCGTTTCCATTGGGCACCGAAGAAGCGCTTGATGAACGAGGTGAGCCAAAGTTTTAGCTCGTCACCTGTGTAAATGCCTGCAAAGGACTCCCCTGCCAGGGCCAGGATCTTGGCCGGATTATCGCCCCACCGAATGAAGTGGTAAAGATAAAAATCGGTCAGTTCGTAGGGGCCGATAAGGGCTTCTGTCGACTGGTCGAGGGCGTCCTTGCCGCCGCTAGTGAGCTCAGGGGAGATAGGCGTATCGACGATATCCAGCAGCGTAGCGCGGGCGGTTGTGAACTCCCTTTGACGTGCTGCCCAGGTTACCAGGTGCCTTACGAGCGTCTTGGGGACACCGGCGTTGACGTGGTAGTGGGAGATGTGGTCGCCGTTAAAGGTGGCCCAACCCAGGGCGATTTCGGAGAGGTCGCCGGTTCCAAGCACCATCGCGCCCAGCTGATTGGCCTTGTTTAGCAGTAAGGTGGTCCGGTACCGGGCCTGAGCGTTTTGGTAGGTGACGTCCTGGGTGGTTGCGTCATGGCCGATATCGCGCAGCTGCCCCAGGCTGCCCTCGGAAATGGCAATTTCCTCGACCTGGATTTCCAGAGCCTGGCCCAGGCGGTGGGCGTTCGATTTGGTGCGGCCGGAGGTTGCCATGCCGGGCAGCGTAAAGGCGTGGAGCCGGGTGAGCGGCTCGCCTAGCTCGCTCAGCGCGCGGACGGCGACCAGGAGCGCCAGGGTGGAATCGAGCCCGCCCGACAGCCCCAGTACGACCTCACGGATGCCCGATTGCTGCAGGCGACTGGCGAGCGCGGCGGCCTGGAGGTTGAATATTTCCTGGGTGCGCTCGTCTAGTTCGGGTCCGTTCGACGGGACAAACGGCGCCGCGGACGGTGGTTTGATTAGGTGCGAATCGGCTTTGGCCTCTAGCGGCACGGGGATGCGGCGGTAATTGGGCGCGGGCAGGCCGGCCGGTAAGCGGAACGTTCCGGCGCGGCGGCGGTCAAAGGCCAGGTGAGCCAGATCGATGTCGGCGCTGATGGCGGTTGAGGCGCGCACCAGCCGCTGGGATTCGGCCAATAGTTGGCCGTTAGCGGCAATCAGGTTGTGGCCGCCGAACACCAGGTCGGTGGTGGATTCGTCCACCCCGGCCGAGGCGTAGACGTACCCCGCGCGCAACCGGGCCGATTGTTGCACCACCAGATCGCGGCGATAGCCGGCCTTGCCCGCCAGTTCATTGGACGCCGAGAGATTGGCGATGACGGTGGCACCGCTTAAGGCCATGAACGTGCTGGGCGGCAACGGAACCCACAGGTCTTCGCAAATTTCCACTCCCAGCGTGAGACCGGGGACGGCAGGGCAGTCAAAGAGCAGATCGGTGCCGATGGGTACGGTCTGATTGCCGATGGTAACTTCGCTTGCTGTAAGGTTCTCGCCGCTCACGTACCAGCGTGCCTCGTAGAATTCCTGGTAGTTGGGCAGGTAGACCTTGGGGACGATGCCTAGAATCTGGCCGACGTAAACGATTGCCGCCACGTTAAACAGCCGGCTTTGGACGTCAAGCGGCAGCCCGACGATGAGAATGGCCGGGATATCGGCGGACTGTTCGGCTAATTCTAGGAGTCCAAGCCGTGCCGCAGTCAGGAGCGTTGGTTGGTGCACCAAATCGGCCAATGTGTAGCCAGTGAGGCCCAGTTCGGGGAAGACGATGAGGGAAGAGTCAGTCAGCGAGCGAGCGGTTTCAATAGTCTGATCGACGTTAAACGTAACGTCGCCGACCGTTAGTCGCGGTGTGGCGGCAGTCGCTTGAATGATATCTTTGAGTTGATTCACGAGTTAAGACCTCATTTATAGTGTTAAACATACACTAAGTCACGAGATCATGCAAGGGTTTGCTGCCACTAGTGTGGTTAGTCTTTGGATCGTCGGCTGGTGTTTTTGGTATCGCTGAGCTTGGTTTTGGCCTGCTCGAGACGCCGTTTGACCGGCTCCATGAGCTTTTGTGCCCAGACGAATTCAGAAGCCAATATGGCAAGACCGGCGGCAATGGTTACCAGGCCCGGTCCGGGCAGTACCAGGAGTGCGATTCCAACCAGTATTACGGCTATTCCGGCAAAGGTAACCCAAGTTTTGCGGACGATAGGGTGAGCCATGACGCCTCTAAGTGATGATTTAACCCTATCACGCAATTTGCAAGTATCAAGGGTGCTTGCCTGGGGGCAGGGAAAATAGTACGCTTTGGCTATGACAAAACGAATCCTGGTGATAGTCGGTCTCTTGCTATTGGGAGCAGGCGGTTGGCTGGCCATTTTGAACCACAATGAAGCACAGACTCAAGTTGCTGCGATAATTGCTAAAGATAACAGCGGTCAAGGGGTTGAAGCCGAGCTGAGCGCGCTCAAAAGCTATGCCGCCACCCATACCAATGGTAGTTCCTCGGTTACCTTGACCGCCGCTCTCCAGCGCGCGCAGGCTCAGGCTCGAGCCCAGTCGGACTCCTCCGCATCCAGCTCCCAGCTCTATAGTGCGGCCCAGCAAGCCTGCTCAGGCCACACCGACTCGATAACGCAAGCGCGTTGCGTCCAGGATTACGTTTCCAAGCGGCTAGTAGCGGCCCCTGCACCTTCCCAGGTGGCGGCACCTAAGGCCAGTGATTTCGTTTTTGCCTATGGGTCACCTATATGGACTCCCGATGCTGCCGGATCCTTACTGCTGGGCGGGGTGGCCACCCTCATCATGGCTGGGTTTATGACAATCAGGAGAAACAAGCGTGAGCGCTAAAATTCCACTGTTTAACCGTTTCGGCCGGGAACTCGTGCCGACAATGGGGCAGGTACTGCTCGTCGTGGCAGCCTCGGCTGCCCTTATTGTGGCGGGTCGCAGCGCGGTCATTTTGCGGGTTTTCGGCATCACGACCGACGGGGTGAATGCAGCCGGCGCAACATTTCAGGAAAAGTTTCATTTTGTTCTTAACTCGCCGATTGTGGGAAGTATCGTCCTAATTATGTTCTGGGCCGCGGTCGGGATGATCGTATATTTGGTCTGCTGGTCGCTTTACGGAGTCTATATCCAGGCACGGAACGAAGTCGCAATCAAAGTCAGCTACATGAACTCGGGAAAATGGCAGGGGCCATGGGCGACATTGGGGATAAAAGTACTTTGTGCGCTTGGGTTGATCCTCCTATTAATGCTCCTCGTTCCCGGTAACGCTTTGTGGCAGTTGATGGCGGTACCGTTTTTTGATGGCCCTAGCCTGGGTAATACAGTCGCTTTAGCGGGAGCGATAATCGGACTTTCGTCGCAACTATATCTGATATTGGTTGGTGCTCAGCTGACATTTACCCCCTGGTTTAATGAAAAGGCATTTACAGACTAGCTTATTTAAGCTATAATACGTGCGTTAGATTAAAACCCGCACCAGCGGAACTGTCGTCCCGGCCACAGGCCCAAAACGATGTAATATATGGAGCCAACCAAACGTGGCCAAGAAACTGTTCGTAGGCAACCTGCCTTATACAACTACTAATGAATCTATGGGTGAATTTTTCGCTCAGTTCGGTGAAGTCATGAGCTCCGCCGTCATCATGGACCGCGCAACCGGTCGCTCAAAGGGCTTCGGCTTTGTTGAGATGACTAACGACGCAGAAGCCGATGCAGCCATTGCCAAGGCTGACGGCGCCGAGATGGACGGCCGCCGCTTGACCGTCAGCGAAGCTCGTCCTAAGGCTGACTTCGCGCCTCGCGCATAGTCGATCAGTTCGTATTAAAAAGGAGCCTTCGGGCTCTTTTTTAGTTTGGCTTTGGTCGTAGAAGTATCATGCTGCTGAGTCTGTGAGATTCGGATATTTCTTCTAAGGTGACGTGGGTTTTTTGTGGTGGTGCGAGTTCTTGATCGATTTGGGCAGTTCTTATCCACTACCCGACGGAGCTGCGCAAGAACAATCCAAACCCCTAACTAACACAAAAAAAGAGCCCCGTAGGGCTCTTTTTAGGTTTGAGGGATTATTTCTTTCCCTGGGCCACGTAGTCGGCAATTGCCTTGGCAACTTTACCGTCGCTCTTGAGGTTTTCCCAGAAGAGAACCTGCTGGCGAGAGATGAACATGGTGTCCTCGGGTCCGTGGAGCTCACCTCCGAGCTTCGCCAAGGAAACTTGCTGGTTGGCGGTATCGCTGGCCTTGGGCTGGACGGTCTGAGAACCGTTGGCAGCTGCGGTTACCTGCAGGTAGTAGATGTTGGTCAGTTTGACATAGCTTGAATCTACTTTTGATACTTTGCCGAAGTAAACCTGGCCGTTGGTCAGGAAGACGGCTTGGAACTCCTTGCCATTGACGGCGGAATTGGACGTCAGGCTTCCGACGGCGCGGGACAAGTATACGCCGATAAAGGTTACGGCAGCCAGAATCAGGAACACGGTCAATAATTTGGCAAGAAAACTACCGCCACCATCTGCGGTGACTGCGGCGACAGGCGAGGCGATAGGAGAACCTACCGGGCGCTGGCTTTGTGGTTGTTGACGAAACTCCATTCTAAAAAACTCCTAAACTTTCATTAGGCTTATGGTACCAACATCAGAATAGTTAGTCCAGTAATCTTTGCGGTATTGGCCTCCGTACTGATATAATCATAACAATTATAGAGGTGATACATGACGGCACGCCGCGCCTGGGTGACGCGCAGCATTGGTAGGGGTACGGCGGCTTTGATCGCGGTGCTGTTTGTCGCGCCGGTCGCCGTGGCCAGTTTGTCGCAGGGCTTTGCCACCACCACCCCGGTCGCCGTCGGCAGTCTAGTCGCTCTGGATGCCAAAACCACGGGCAATGTAGTGGTTGCCGACATCAATAACAGTGAGCGGCTGTTCGGAGTAGCGGTTTCGCCGTCGTCAGCTGATATTTCGCTTGGCTCAGGCAATGCCGGTCAGGTGCAGGTAGCTACAACGGGCAGCGCCACCGTCTTTGTCACCAACACCAACGGCGCCATCCATGTGGGCGATTACATTGCTGTTTCCCCGATCGCCGGCGTGGGGCAGAAGGCGCTCGGCAAGACCCGGGTCATAGGTACGGCGCAAGTCGATTTTGACGGTTCAGGCGTCAATGTTACCCGCCGGACCATTGATACGGGAAGCGGTAAGAAAGAAGTAGCTATCGGGCAGATTCCGGTTGTCATCAGTGTAACCAACTATACGACCAGTGATGGTCAGAATTATAGCGTGCCGCTATGGCTACAGAATTTTTCCAACGTCCTGGCCGGGAAACCAGTCACCCCAGTTCGGATAATCATTGCCGGGATTATCCTGATAGTCTCGATGATAAGCGTTACCGTCTTGCTCTATGCTGCCGTACGCAATAGCATTATATCTATAGGGCGTAACCCGCTATCGCGCAGCGCGGTTTACAAAGGCATGCTTCAGGTTCTCCTGATTGCCGCAGCGGTCCTGGGCGTAGGAATCGGCGCGATGTATCTGGTGATAACGAGGTGAGTATGAATTTAGTAATTTATATATTGGCGGGTGTAATCGGTATTCTGGCCGTGCTTACATTAATCCAGTCCCTGCAGCTGAGCGGGCTAAAAGGGAAGCTGGCAAAATTAAGTCTTCAGCCCAAACCGATTACGGTAAGCGAACCGACGGCGGCCGAGCTGGAGGCCCGGCTTAAGGCGGCCTATGACGCCAAGATCGTGGAGGCTACCGCTACCTTCGGCGAAGACCTCAAGGGCACCTCCACGCGTCTCAGCGAGCAGGTATCGCGCCTTACCACCAGCGTCATTGAAGAAGAGCTTGAATCATATCAGAAGACGCTCGAAGAAGTCCGCCACACTGCGGTTGAAGCCATGGATAAGATTCGGACCGCAGTGGAACAGCAGCGTGTAGAGTTGCGCCAGGGCATGGAGGCCGATCTGGCTGTCGAACATGACAAACTGGCCGCCAAATTCGATACCAAGATGGGCGACATCGTCGCGTCCTACTTTGCCGAATCGCTTGGCGGCGGTGTCGATCTGGGCGCCCAGATGCAATTCATTATGGCATCGCTTGAGGCGCACAAAGACGAACTCAAGAAGGATTTGATGAGTGGCGTTTAAACTACCCGAAAGCGTGTATAGCCCGTCGCTGATCGAGAGCGTAGTTTACGAGACTGGGCAGTACCTGGATTGGTACCGAGAGGCACACGTCCATAAGACGGTGGGTGCCAAAGTGGCCGAAGAACCTAGTTTCACCGGCGAGACGGTCCAGACCATTGAAGCCTGGTTCGAAGGCAAGAAACCGACGGTCGGGGGGATCGAGGAGTTATTGACGCATTTGCGCGGCTTGAAACTGCCGGTGGTCCACGTGACGATGGCGGCCCTGCCCAACCATACTCAGCGTGCCTCGCTCGTGGACTGGTTCCGCAGCCAAATCAACCCCGAGATGTTAGTCGCCTTTGTAGCTGACCGCAATTTGGGCGGCGGGGTCATGGTGCGTACGCCGAATCATGTGCTCGATTACTCTTGGCGGCAGCAGCTGGTGGACGGCCGGGATAAACTTGCGGGGATCATAAAAAATGTTTGATAATCCAAAATTCGCAAAACTGGTATCCGACGGCCACGCGACCGGCGAGGTGATCGGCGTTGACCGCTTCCTGGTAACCGTTCGTGGGCTGGGCGAAGTGGGTATCAACGCTTTGATTTACTTTGCCAACGGCCATCAGGGACTCGTCCGCGAGGTCCACGAGGACACCGTCATGGTGCTTAACATGTCGTCCGAAAGTATCGATATCGGGACGCTGGCCGTAAATGAGGCAGATGAGCTGGTAACCGGCGTAGGCGACGCTTTACTCGGCCGGGTGGTATCAGTTACCGGCCAGCCGCTCGACGGCAAGGGCCCCATCACGTTTAAGGAACAGTGGCCGGTCTTTACGCAGGCACCGGGCATCATTGAGCGTCAGGCGTTAACCGACCCGCTCCCGACAGGTGTCGCCATAACCGATCAGCTCTTTCCTCTGGTTAAAGGGCAGCGTATCGCCGTACTTGGTGATAACAAGACGGGTAAGAGTGCTTTCACCATGCAAATGACCCTCGCCCAAAAAGATACCGGACACGTCGTCATTCACGTGCTCATTGCCAAACGTAAGGCCGATGTCGACTATCTCATTAACAAGCTCAATGCCACCGGTGCAATGAGCTACTGCATCGTCATTGTGGCGACCGTCTTCGATTCGTTGACCCAGAGCTACCTGGCACCCTATGTCGGTGCGACGATTGCGGAGTATTTCTGGCATAGCGGTAAAGACGGCATCATATTTTACGACGACCTCTCCAATCACGCCAAAGTTTATCGCGAACTATCTTTGCTGCTCAAGGTGAGTCCCGGCCGCGCTTCTTTCCCCGGCGATATGTTCTACGCGCACTCGAGCTTGCTGGAACGGGCCGGCCGCCTCGTCAAGAACGGGGCCACCCTGGCCTCTATTCCGGTTATCCTGACCCCGAATAACGACATTACCGCCCCGTTGCCGACATCGATCATGTCCATTACCGACGGCCAGATAATTTTTGATTCCAACGCCTTCAGAGCGGGCATCCGCCCCGCCGTATCGGTGGGCCTGTCCGTCTCCCGCGTCGGTGGCATCGGGCAAAACATGCGGCAGAAAAAACTGACCGGCAGCTTGTTCAAGAAGCTGGCTTCCTACCGCCAGGCCGCCGAATTCAGCCACTTCGGTTCCGAGCTCGCCCTGGAGAGCAAATACGACCTTGAACTGGGCAAAAAAATCTATGAGGCGCTCAAACAGCCGCCGGACATAATTTACTCCCCCAACGAGCAGGACCTGATTTTGGGCACGGTCATGAAGACCGAAGGCAAAATCAGCATCAATATCGACAGCCTCAAGCGTAAGGCCGTGGAGATGGCGCCCACAATGACGGCCGATTCGGACTGGGACGGGGCAGTTGCCGGTCTGCTAGCCGCAACTACCGTTCAGGCGCCCACGGCTCCATTGGCACCCGTCGGCGGCCCAGCTCCAATGGCACCGGGAACGCCGCCTCCGGCCCCCGGCGCACCCATCGCACCGCCCGTAGCGATGGCCGCCGCCGAAGGCAATAAATAATGGCCAGGCTGGCCACAACTATTCAGAAAGAGGCCGGGCAGATCGGTACCATTACCGACCTTACAGGTATCTTTGAAAGTATAGCCAGCATTCGCATCGCCAAGATTAAAGACAAGGTGACTCGTTCCCAGACCTTCTTTGACGAGCTGTGGCACATTTACAGCCAATTGCGGGTTGACCCTAAAACCCGGCTGACCGGCGCCAGCCACGTCAAGCGGGACAAGCCCAATGTTTGTCTGGCTTTGACGAGCGAGGGCGGCCTGTCCGGTGACATTGACGCCCGAATCGTGCATAAGGTCATTGAGAATTTTGACCCCGCTACCACCGACCTCATCGTAATCGGTGCCCATGGCGCCACGCAGTTCGTGCAGAACAAAATCAAGATAAAGCGGTATTTCCGCCTGCCGGACGTCGACCAGGCCATCGACGTTTCGCCGATTATCGACCAGTTGGTGGGGTACAAGGTGTCTACCGTCTACTTCCAACGCTATATCAACCTGGGCGAGCAGGAGCCGGGCCGCATCGACCTGCTGGGCCGGGTGCGGGCTTTGGGCTCCGACGCCGAGGCAGACAAAAAAGACGAAATCATCAGCCCGCATGAGTACCTGTTCGAACCCAACGTTGAGGAAGTCGTTCGCTATCTGGAGAGCGTCATGATGGAAATCGCCCTCAGCCAGGTCATCCTGGAAAGTCGTTTGGCTCAGTACGCCTCCCGGTTCACGGCCATGTCGGCCGCCAAGACCCGGGCCAAGGAGCTCCAGATGGCCATGGTCATGGACTATAACCGGGCCAAACGCGGAGAGGCGGACAACCGGATCAAGGAAATCGTCAACGCCATGAACGTGTTGAATGGATAAGCAAGTGCAGTTTAAATTAGGTATACTCAAACCATGAGCGGAATAAAAGGGAAAATCAAATCCATCCGCGGCCTCATTGTCGAGGTTGCGTTTACCGGCGATGAACGGCCGTCGCTGCGTGACGTGATGACGCTTGAAGTGGCTCCCGAAGTCAAGCTTGAGGTACATTCCTACAATGAGGACCGTGATGCCATGTGCATCGCCCTGGTGACATCGAAACTGCTGAGGCGGGGAGCGGTAACCGTATCGACGGGTACTACCGTCGGAGTCCCGACCGGGGCGCGAGCCATGGGCCGGCTCTTTAATGCCGTCGGTCAACCCGTAGACCAACTGGAAGACGACCTAAGCGACGCGCCGATGCGCAGCATCTATATGCCAGCCAACTCAGCCCAGGTTTTCGATAACAAGGACGAACTGCTTGAAACCGGCATTAAGGTAATCGACTTCTTCACTCCCTTCGTTAAAGGCCGCAAGATTGGTATCGTCGGAGGCGCCGGTGTCGGCAAGACGGTGCTCATTACTGAAATTATTCACAACGTCGGTAAGGACCCCAGCCGCCTGGCCTTCTTCGCCGGCATCGGCGAACGCATCCGTGAGGGCGCCGAACTCTACGCCACCCTCAAGGAGCGTGAGATGCTGGGTCAAACCGTCATGTTCTACGGCCAGATGAATGAGAACCCGGCCATGCGCGCGCTGGTGGGGCTGAGCGCCGCGACGCTCGCCGAATATTACCGCGACGAGGAAAAGCGCGACATCCTGTTCTTCGTGGACAACGTCTACCGTCATATTCAGGCCGGCAATGAACTCTCAACCATGATGGGTCAGATTCCGAGTGAAGGCGGGTACCAGTCGACGATCTTCTCCGACTTGAAGCGCCTTCAGGACCGCCTTATCTCCAATGCCAACGGCTCCATTACCGCCATCCAAACCATCTACATCCCGGCGGACGACCTGACCGACCCTGCCGTGCAGGAAATTTCCAGTCAAATCGATTCGGTCATAGTGCTCTCCCGCGCGGTGGCTGAAGCGGGCATCCGCCCGGCCGTGGACCTGATCCAGACCAGCTCGTCCCTGATTACGCCGGAAATCGTCGGCGACCGCCACTACCTGCTTGTGACGCAGGTTCAGGCCATCATGCAAAAATACGACAGCCTCAAGAATATCATCGCCATCATCGGGGAGAACGAGCTGAGCCCGCAGGATCGCGCCGACTACCAGAAGGCCAAGAAACTCATCGAGTTTTTCGGTCAGGCCATGTTCGTGACCGAAGCCCTCAACGGCATTCCCGGAGTGTACTTCACCCGCGAGCAAACCCTGAGCGGCGTCGAAGAGATTCTCATCTAATGGCGCTCTCGAGCGGTGGCACCTACCAGGCGGCGCAAGTCGCGGCCAAAGACAGCAAGGCCGAGCAGCGATTCCAGGTGAAGATTTTTTCGCCTTACCAAACGTACTACCAAGGGGAGGCGACCAGCCTCACCGCCGCCAACCGGACCGGTCCCTTTGACGTGCTGCCCGGACATATCAACTTCTTCTCGTTGCTTTCTGGAGGAACCGTCGTGGTTAATACCGGCTATCAGAGATTGGAGTTCAACATCGCTCGGGGGATCCTCCGGGTTAACGTCAATGAGGTAACGCTGTTCGCTGACGTCTAGATGCTCGCAGTCTTGGATGTTTGAGTTAGTCGGCTTAGCCGAACGAGCTGAAATCAGTAAATGGTTATCTGTTGACATTAAAATAAGCGTAAGCATATTATTAACTAAAGATTAATAAGTGAGCAGGAACCTTTATGTCATATTCGCAGGTCAATTCAAAGGGCGTAACGTACTATCTTCATGAGTTTGATTCATCGCTCAAGGGCGGCCGGATTTATGTAAATTATTTCTTCGGCAAGGCAATCAATCCCAAAGGCCGTCCGATTGACGCGATTCCCTCTGGTCGTTGCGTGACCGAAAACGCCAAGACCGGCTTGCTCGTTCTTAAGAAACTGGCATAAGTACCGCAGCCTTTCGCTGCATCCGATAATTGCAGTGCCGAACACGTTTGCCGTGCCAATTCGTTGGTGTTAAGCTGGCATAGTATATGCCAGAAAACGCTTTTATTTCAGTTCAGGAGCTCAGGAAAACCTACGGCGAAATCAAAGCCGTCAAGGGTATATCCTTCGACGTCAAACTCGGTGAAGTCTTCGGTATCCTGGGTCCCAATGGCGCGGGGAAAACCACGACTCTGGAGATGATGGAGGGGCTGCGGGATATCACCGGAGGCTCGGTTGCAATCGACGGCATTGACGTGGCCTCGAACGTGGAGCGCGTCAAAGAAATCATTGGCGTCCAGCCGCAGAGCTCGGCTTTTTTGGATGAGGTACGCCTCGGCGAACTGATCGTCGCGTTTGCCGCCATGTATGGCGGCAAGGCCGACGTAATGGGCTTGCTCGGCAAAGTGGGGCTGGAGTCCAAGGCCAAAGCCTATCCGGAGCAGCTCTCAGGAGGGCAACGGCAACGTTTCAGTATTGCCGTGGCCTTGGTTCACCGGCCCAAGGTACTGTTTTTAGACGAGCCGACTACCGGCCTTGATCCGCAGGCCCGCCGCAACCTGTGGGGGCTGGTCCGGTCGATCCGCGACGAGGGCGTGACCGTCATTCTCACCACTCATTACATGGAAGAGGCCCAGGTGCTCTGTGACCGCGTGGCCATCATGGACGACGGCAAGATTATTGCTCTGGATGCCCCAAAGAAACTTATCAAGGATCTGCTGGAGCGCGGCTTTAAACCTCACGTTGATGTCCAGGCCGCCACGCTGGAAGACGTGTTTATCGACTTAACCGGCAAGGACCTGCGAGAATGACCATCAAGCGATATCTGTTTACCACTTGGCACTTGTCGGTCCTGTTCACCAAGCGCTATTTTCGTTCGAAAACAGCGTTGTTTTTCAGCGTCTTATTCCCGCTGATTTTGCTGTTTATTTTTGGCGGGATCTTTGGTAAATCAAATGGCGGGTCATTTAACGTCGCGGTCATTGACCAGGCCCGAACAACCTTTTCCAAGCAGTTTGACGGCTCCCTCCACAACAGCGCCATTCTCAAGGTTAAGGACGTCGGGACGCTCGACGAGGCCAAGACCAAACTGGGACGCAGCGAAATCGTCAGCATCATCGTGCTGCCATCGGGATTCGGCGAAGCAAACGCGCAGCATTTCCCGGGCGGACAGGCCCAGGTCCTCTACGACCAGAGCGGTGCCCAGGCCGGCCAGGCGGTGGCGTCAATTTTAGACGGCATCTTTACCGGCATTAACGCCAAGGTTACGGGAATTACGCCGCCGCTGGGGGTCGTCTCTAAGTCGACTGCCCAATCGGGGTTGAGCGCGTTTGATTACGCTTTTACCGGCCTGTTGGGGTTCTCTCTGCTTGGTCTAGGTATCTTTGGGCCGATCAACACGCTGCCCGCCCTCAAGAAAACCGGCGCCCTCCGTCGCTTTCGTACGACTCCGCTGCGTCCGCTGCAGTTCGTGATCGCCTATATGATATCGGCCCTGGCGGCCGGAGTGGTATCGATCGGCGTTCAGTTCGTAGTCGCCATCAGCTTTTTCCATTTCCATATGCGGGGCAATATCTTTGAATTCACCATCTTTGCCCTCCTGTCGGCCATCATGGTCTTTGGGTTCGGCATGGCCGTGGGCGGCTGGGCCAACGATGAGAAACAGTCGGCACCCCTTGGCAACTTGGTGTCGTTTCCCATGATGTTCCTCTCCGGGGTATTTTTCCCACGGTACTTGATGCCGGGATGGTTGCAGAATGCTTCGGCCTTCATTCCGTTGAGCCCGGTCATCGACGGCTTGCGCATGATCGCGACAGAAAACAAATCCCTGCTGGAGTTGGGACCACAGCTTGGTCTGATTGGGGCGTGGATCATAGTCATCTACGTCCTGGCCTTCCGTGTCTTCCGCTGGGAATAAAAGAGCGTAAGTACTGCAGGGTACTTACGCCGGGGGGATTTCGCCGATTTCAAGTTCACACTCGGTCGGCACGATGATGTAGAGCTGCTTGCCAACCCTAACGGTGAGTCCGAAGCCGCGACGTCCGAGACTTTGCTGAGTACGGAGATTGCCACCGCTAAAGACTGTGGCGTCCTCGCCGTCTAGAACGGTGTCGTCCCTCGCAAAATCATGCATGCTGCTATCCGGGTGCTTATCCTTGGCCACCGCGGTTCCGTGGATGATGCGTACGGGGTGGTCATTCAAGTGCCGCCCCATGACATAGCCAACTCGATTGCGGTTGGTGGTTTTTTGGTCATCGATATCTCTAACCACGATCATGGCCGCCTTAAAGATGGTCTTGGCGTCTTGTTCCTTGCGCTTAGCGGCAACAAGGTCCTGTTCGATGACATCAGCTTCGGTCATGGCGTCATCCAACTCGACGAACTTTTGCGGCCAGTCAATGTGCTCCGGCGCGTCTTGGGGGTCCATAGGGATGCCTTCCGGTCTCGCGGAGTAGTCGGTGGCGATAGTATAGCATGGTCGGGCGAGTCAATTAACCTCTAGCCTGCTAAGATGAGTAGGACAGTGCTAAATTGTTCAGTTAATTCACAGGAGGTTCGGTTAGCATGACCATTATGGATGTAATCAGAAAAAAGATCCAACTGCTGGGACGTTACGGCAATTACGGTGCCTGGACGGTAGCTCTTGTCGGCATGCTCGGCAGCCTGTACCTATCTGACGTTGTGGGCTGGGTACCATGCACGTTGTGTTGGTACTCGCGCATCCTTATGTATCCTATAGTCGCCATCGGAGCGGTCGGAATATTACGCAAGGATCATAACTGGGCGCTCTATGCGATGCCGCTAAGCATTGGCGGCGTGGTGCTATCGCTATACCACTCGTTTTTGCAGTGGGGAATCATCCCCGAAGCCATCGCTCCCTGCCGCAGCGGCATAAGCTGTGCCACAAAGCAGCTAAATCTGTTAGGATTCATTACAATTCCGTTTTTGGGTTTCCTCTCGTTCGTCGCCATTACGGTTTGTCTATATTTTTACTGGAAGGAACACAAGAATGTCGAAAGAAGCTAAAGTCCTGACCGGCATATTATTGCTGGTAGTGGCCGGAATGATCGGTTTGTTCGTCATGGCCAACGGCGGCACTAATTCAGCTGATACCACCAAGGCCGACGCGTCCGTGCTGGTCCGCAGCGATAGTAACAAGACCGGAACCGGTAAGGTACAAGTCGTTGAGTTCGGCGACTATCAGTGTCCAGCCTGCGGTACCGTCTACCCGGTACTGAAGCAGCTGCTCGGAGCCTATGACGGCAAGGTAACGTTCGTGTTTCGCAACTTCCCGCTGACTCAACACAAAAACTCGACCAGTAGTGCCGAAGCCGCCGAAGCCGCCGGGGCACAGGGGAAATATTGGGAAATGCACGACAAGCTGTATGAGACCCAACTTGAGTGGAGCAACTTGGCGGATCCATCAGACACGTTCGCCCAGTACGCTACGGCGATGGGGCTGGACGGTGCCAAGATTAAGGATGCTATTAAGAACCAGACTTACAAAGTCAAAATCGATAAGGACGCGGCGGATGGAACAGCCTTGCAGGTAAACTCGACACCAACGATTTATGTTGATGGCAAGATAATGACTGCTCACGACTACAATACTCTTCGGGATGCGGTAGATGCTGCGCTCAAGCAGTAGCCGAGTCATATAAAAGCTTTGAGGCGGCCTCCCAATGGGAGGCCGCCTCTTATGTGAGCGCTTTACGGTCTGGTCCGTGGCGGCTGCCCTAGCTCCACCAATCGGCGCATCTGGTCCGTGACGACGAGGTTGCCTTCATGGCCGGTGAGCATCTGGCGGGCAGCGTACCAGGCCAACTCGCAGGCGCTTTGCGTATGTGGTTGCAATGACTCGAGGTCGTGGTAAATCCCACGAATCTTGCGTCTGTCGACGTTGAATCCATCCCGCTTCAGGTGGCGATAAACGGCGAAGGATTGCAGAAACGGCTGCACCACGGGTATCACAGTGGTGCAGCCTCTCGGGCCGAAAAGCTTGTCTTTGCATTCGGATACGACATCAACCGACCCCTGATAGCTGAGTAAGTCCGGCCGTACGCACCAGTCGTAATAGTCGAGCTGCATGGCAATCTGCCACTGTGCCCCGACAAACACCTCATGGCCTTGGCTCTCGAGCTCGGCCCTGATCCGCTTGACCCAATCGGCCAACTTTTGATTGGATGGGCCGGGCTCAATTTTTCGTTGACCATATGCAAAAGCAATAATGCCTATGGGCGTACTCACGGTAACCACATCCAATCCGCATCGAGTAGGTTAGTGCTATAACATCGTATAGCATAAACGCCAACGGCCATAATACTCGAAAGCCGCTCCCGAGGGGAGCGGCTAAGGTATTCGGCCTACTTAGGCAGGCTGTTCAGGAAAGGGGTTAAAGGACGCGTACCTCCCGCGTTTACTTGTTCGTTGCCTGCCCGTTAGATCTAGGACTTTGCAATGATCACCTCCTTTTATTAACTTATGCCCAGATTATAACGCTAGGCTTTTACTTCGTCTAGATAGAAAAACGGGTGGCCCTATGCGGGTCACCCATGGGTGGATATGGTCGGGTTTATACCTAGTTGTTGTGGTTGTGCGCCCGATGGGACATGCGGCTCATGATGTGGAAAGCTGGCTTGATGCTCAAGCTGATAGCGATTCCGACTACTATGCCAGCAAAAAACGAATTCCATATCGGGTTGTGCGTGGCAAAGGCCACCACGCCGGAGGCGGCAACCAGTGCGGCCGTTGCAGCATCAATCTTCATGTGGGTGTCAAAGCCGGTATGGTGATGCCCGCCAGTCGGCGGCTCCAGCCGACGGTGCCAATACCAATTGAGCGGAATGGCGATAGGTGCAAAAACGAGCCCCGCCACCATTTGTGCCAAGCTGGTTTCCGAGCTTGGTTGCAGGAATGCGCCAAGTGCAAAGAAGAAGGTTCCTGCCAAGAGAGCCACAAGTTCAAGGGTTTCGCGAGTCCAACAGCTCCAAAAGTGCGTGTCGGAACGGGCGAACAGGTGGCTCAGCAGACCTCCCACCAGGTAGTAGCTGCCATCGAACAGCAGCTCATAACCCAGGCCGGCCAAAGCCGATGACGAGAAGGCACGGGCGCTGCCTGTCAGTAGGGCACCCAGTATAATAAATGACAATCCGGCCCCAATGACCGGGCCCCATAGCTGGAGACGGTCTCGGGATAACATAGGTTCTCACCACAATCAGAGTAGGGAGTGATGCGATGTCATTATAAATGAGATAGGGCAGGGGGCAAAGCCTAGCGGAATTAACCGATTGAAACGCGGGAAATGCCGAAGATAATAGCTACCCCAAGAATCGTCAGGAGCAAAGTAATCCGGGAGGGGTGTTTGGAGTGGGCTTCCGGCAGGATGTCGGACGCACCGATGTAGAGCAGAAATCCCGCGAAGAATCCCAGGTAAACCAACAACTGGGTGCCATTGAGCCTAAACAGTAAAGTGGAGGCGGCACCGGCAACTGGTGCGAGGGCGTCCAAGGCCAGAACCCACAAAGTTTTGCGGACGGAATTCTTGTGGCTCAACATGAGGCTGACGGTGTTGAGGCCGTCCGAAAAGTCATGGGCGATCACGGCAATGGCGACCGCCAGTCCCACCTGGACGTTGACCTGGAAAGCCAAGCCGATCCCAATTCCGTCAAAGAACGAGTGCGCCGATAAGGCCAGCGCCGAAAAGAAGCCGACTCGCGGATGCTTATGGCCGTGTTCATACTCGCCCTCATGAGCGCTGTGGATGAGGGTGAGTTTTTCGACGATATGGAATGTCAAAAACCCGATGACCAGGGCGATCATAGGCACGACGGGGTCGGATTTTGTCGAATTCAGCAGCGCGAATATCTCCGGAAGCAAATCGAAGGCTATGACGCCCAGCAGTACGCCGGCGGTAAAGCCCAATATACGATGCAGATGGTCCCGGTATTTTAGAGCAAAAAACCCGCCGAGTGCGGTTGAAAAGAATGTGGTCAGCGCAAAAATAGTAGGTAACATTAGGATAACCCTACCAAACTGAAGAACTATTTGCAAACTTGTCGCAAAAACACTATGATTTTGCTATGACTTCATCAATTACCAAGGCCCTCAAAGACGCCGGCCAGAGCGTGACCCGGCCGCGCCTGCAGGTGTTCGAGGCCTTGCACCGGGCGGACGGACCGGTTGCGGTCAGTACTCTCGCCGGCCTGCTGGAATCTCAGATGGACCGTGCCAGCGTCTACCGGACCGTCGGACTATTCCGAAAGCTGGGGTTTATCCGTGATGTCGCGGCCGGCTGGCGCCCGATGGTGGAGCTTGGCGACAGATTTGATCCCCACCATCACCATCTGACCTGCACTGACTGCGGCCGGTCGGCGGTATTTGAAGACAAGGGCTTGGAACAGGTGTTGGTGAAGCTGGCAATGGATCAGGGTTATTTGCTTGCGAACCATCAGGTTGAACTTACCGGCCTCTGCTCCGCATGTCGTTTCAAAATTGCAGACAAAACGTAAAAAGGTTAAGCTTTTTTTAAGTAAACAGGTTTATCAAACGTATGGTTAGAATTACTCATAAACTAAGCGTGCTCGGAGCGGTGACGGTGTTGTCATTGTCGGGTATGACCGGAGTTGTGCTGGCTCAAAACGGGTCGAACAACGAAGTTGAAGTCTCGTCCTCGCCACAACCATCGACTACGGCACGTCCTAGCGTCCGCACCGCGGAAGTGGAAAATAAGACTGAGATCGAGCATGCATCATCCAGTCCCGAGCCGTCCGAGTCCAAGCGACTCACCAAAACCAATCTCAACGTCTGCGTCAAGAAGACCAAGCACGTTAACCAGGTGATGAACCGCATTACCGAGCGAGCAACGGCCCAGCTAGCCGTTTTCACCAAGATTTCCGACCGCACCCAGGCGTTTTACCTCTCCAAGGGCAAGACCGTCGCCGGATATGACATCCTGGTAGCCGCTGCCGCTACGGCCAAACTTAAGGCCGAAACCAATATTGCCGCCCTCAAGGCTACCGGAGCCTTTACTTGCGACAGTGCCGACCCCAAGGGCTCAGTCGAAGCTTTTAAAACCAAGACCAAGCTGGTAGTAGCCGACCTTAAGGCTTACAAGACCGCGGTTAAGAATTTGATCGTGGCCGTAAAATCAGTTCAGTCCGCTGAAGGAGATAAATAATGAAATCACGCCAATCCGGTTTTTCCTTTATCGAACTGACGCTGGTGGTAGCCTTTGTCGCGGTGTTTGGGTTCGTCATTGTGATGGCCGTTAAGAACCACGATAACGTAGCCTCCGAAACGGCTGCCCAGGCCACCGTCGCACCGGCACCACAGATCACCTCCAAGGCCGACCTCGTGACCGCCGAGCAGAGCCTGGACGCTGCTGCTATCGATGACAATAGCAATGACGCCAATTCATTGGATCAGGACCTGGCCACCTTTTAAGACGTAAAAGGTGTTACCTGGTAGCAAGTGTCAGAACAAGAGTAAGGCCCCGCTGCAAGCAGTGGGGCCTTACGTCGTTTGTGCGACGTGGTGGGGGTGGTTAAAGCGTGTGGACCGTGGTGGAGCCGGCGATCTTGATCTGGCCACCTTCGGGACCATTGAGCAGGCCATTTTTGCCCTGTTTGGTGTAGATGGATGCGTTGGTGTCTTTGACAAGCCGGAACTGGGTGCCGTTGGTGATCTCATTGAAGCTCTTGGTGCGCATAAGATTTGCCCCTAAGGTATGTGTGCATTAGCACAAGAGTTATCCAAACGGATTATGCTAATATAGCATTAAACTTATGTTTAGTCAAGGCCTCAACCTTGGAATTCAGCTCGGTTGATAAATATATTGTGTTCACTGCCGTAAAGTAAATGCCGCCTATAAGGCGGCATGGTTGGTAGAACGGCGGATGGCGGCGGGAAGGTAAGGGGCAAGTAAAGCAGCGATTTTGGCGGGGTCGGCCATGAGCTGGGCTTGCGCCACCGAGTCCAACAGGATGATATCGACGTCGTGATGCCTGATGGCGGCATCGATTTTGAGCTGTTTGCGCTGCAGATACTCCTGCGGGGAAATGTAGGCGCGGCGGCTGGCACTTTGACGGCGGTTCTTTCGGCCCACGCCAACTGGTAGCTGTGCCTCGGCCAGATAACGGTCGGCCTCGGTCAGCTCCAGGTAGAGCCCGTCCACCGTCCGTCCGTCCTGCAGGGCGCAGAGCTTGATGTCCGGCGTTATTCCCGCGGCTGTACGTCCAAGTCGGGTCGGCTCGATTTCGAGCGTATCCGGCTCAATTTCGAACCGGTATCCAAGGCCGCACAGGAACGCCATGAACACGTCTTCGCCATTGTCGGTGTGAGGCTGCGGGTTCGGGTCGTCCGATGGCCTGACGGCCAGACTGATCAATGTCATATCCGGCTCCTTAAGGGCCAAGGTGCAAGCGGCTGTCGCTCTACATCCAGTATGACAAAGCATAAGCATAAAGAAAAGCTAAAATGGAAAAAGGCCCACCCGTTAAGGTAGACCTGTGTCCCAACGAAAGTTGGGGGTGGTGGAGACGGCGAACTTCGGATTCGTCATCTCCACATGTCATTTGTAGGTCGGTCGCCCAACCACCAGTTTCCTCTGGCTTCTCTGAAGCTTTTGGCCCCATTTTACCCGGAAGCATTCCTCGCCGAAGCGATTCGTTACCATTACCGACCGAAGATCCTCTCCTAGACGCGGTTACCCGCACGTGGTTGCCCACTATCGTTTTTGGACCGTGATTCCGCAGAACCAGGTAACCCGGAGAGTGGAGGTTGGATTAGACGATAGCTTGCGCCACAGCCTTCTCCATCCATTGGCAGCTGTGAGAAGCAGCTGGCCACTGGCGTGTCGCTTGCGCGAAACACCAGCCCACCGAACGAATCTTCCGCATATGGCCACCGCGAAGGCTACCACTGCATGGACTGTCCGGAAGTTGTTCCGTAACATCAAAATTTCGATGAACGTAAGACAAAGTTTACTCACTATGCCGGTTCGATGCCTGATACGAAACTACAGAAATGTCTAGTTAATCACCGGATATTTTCAAAAAAATACCGAGGCAAAGTGTTGTAAAAAAGTATGTAGGGTCAAGTGACGGAACGCCGCGTGATATCATGGTTTAAATAAGTACAGAGTTTGGCTTATGGCACTACGGCCCGCCGATATTCGAATAGTGGTCCACGGCAGCTTTCGCCGCCACTTCGACCAGATTCTCGAAGCAGTCGAGGTTTTCGAAGCCGCCGGCTTTACGGTTCTGGCTCCGGAAGCAACTGATATTATTGCCTCGACTGACGGCTTTGCTGTTCTCAAAGGCGAAGAAGATCTGGACCCGCGTTACATTGAGGCACGGTATCTCCATAACCTGAAACGGTTGGGCGGCAACGGTTTCAGCTATTTCGTTGACCCCAGGGGCTATATCGGCCGCAGCACGTCGTTTGAGTGGGGCATAGCTCAACTCACGAATACCCGCTGCTTCTTCATGGAACGGCCCATCGACCATCCTGGCTATATGGTGAAGAATTCGATTTGGTCGCCACGTGAACTAGTGGACTACATCAGTGAATATAATCGATTGCCGGCCCCGCTAATCGATCCGAACGAGTACTTGATTCACCGATTATGGCAGCGCTTGGTAGTTCCGGGATCAACGGTGGCAGTGGGAGCAATTATCGAATACGCCGCCGCCAATGAAACGGAGCTACTGTTCGTAAAGACCCACAAATGGGGCGGCCGATACTCGATGATCGGTGAGAAAGTCGGACGGGGCGAGCGGCTCGATGAAGCCTTGGTGCGCGGCGTTAGGGAAGAGACGGGGCTCCGTGCCAAGGTTGGCCGGCATATTGTGACCTTCGATCAATTCAAGGGGTCGGGTTACTACCAGGAGCATGTAAACCACATTTTTAGTGATTATGTAGTCAAGGTAGGATCGAAGCGCGTGGTGTTGGACGACGAAGCCCAGGGCCATGTATGGCTGACCGGCGCCGAGGCGATGCAGAGCCTGAATTTGGAGCCTAACGCCCGGCATACACTTAAGCTATATTTGGCGCCCTCTGGAGATGGGCCGGACAGTGTCCGCAATATCATTGACACAAGTACAATCATATGATAGTATATTTATTATTCTTTGAAATCTGTAACCTTGTGTGGCGTTAATTGGTCTCTTAACCAGGAGATTAGCTAAGGCTACATAAGTAGCAAACATTTTGCATGGGCCAATCGAGCGGACGCTTCGGCGTTTCCTTTCCGGCTCGTGCATTAGATTTGGCAGGGTGTATACCGAAGTCGAATTCCAGTTCTTTTATGGAAAACGGCCGAGGGGCATTCTTGTATCGTGCCTTACTGAGGGTGCGGTCGGCGTCTTGCGTGGCGCTGCAGTATCAGTTGGGTCCGGGTTTAGTCACCCTACTCAATAAAGCCAGTTGACTACTGTGTCGGGGATCGCTCCCTCGGCTGACGCTTATGGCGTTGCATGGCCCGCAATTTGCGGGCATCGAGTGAGTTCAGGGAAAACATCGCCGCGGGTTCGAGACCCCAGCCGTGTGCCACCCAGGAACAGTTTCTCAATCTTAAGCAAATTGAGGCAGCACAGCCCATTAGGGCCTCCCCGCTGTATAAAGAGGGGATATTTCTCGGGTAAGAGTTTAGGCTACGCAACCTGCGTAGGTCGTAAAAAACGCGTAACCCGGGATGCAACCCGGGAATCGTGGGTCTCGCCAGCCTCCACCTATTATGGGGAATTGCGATATAGAAGCTGAGCTCTGCGTGTCCCGAGGACGCAGAAGCTTCCGAACTTTTCACACCATATCTTGCAGGTAACTGCTTGATCCGAGCCCAACGCTCCATCGGAGCCGAGGGCTCTTTTCTATTTTTAGGGGTGATTGATCCATCGGATAAGTGCAATGGTGGAGCTAATCTGGTCGAGGTGGAACCAACTGAAAGCTGAACTTGTGGAACGGTATCTAGTGTTACGGAGTCTCGAGTTTGGTCAGTCAACAACAGTTACGGCACTAGATTAGTACCACTTTAACAGGAAAGAGCCCCGCCATTTTCTGGCAGGGCCTCTCCCGGTGCTAGTAGCAGACGGGAAAATCATGGTGTGGACGGGCAGCAATTGATGCACTCGCCCGGTGAGCGAAGTTTCGCAGGGCAGTGATGGTCAGCGGAGCACGACCATCGGATTGGCTGAGGGTAGGCGTTTGGATCGCAGCACATACCGGTGCAGGGCCGCTCGGCATCGTCGTGGGGGTAGGGATTGACCCAACCGTTGGGGGTATAACCATCGGCATCTGGCAGGACAACTTCAAGAGTGGGCATAATAGAGGTATTCACCTCCTTCCAAACTCGTGGACTAACCTGACTTATGGATTATAACATAACAATTGAATAAAGTCTAGTTCTGGGTGACTGATAAAATGATGATAAGGACATTGGTGGGCCTTACTGGGCCTGATTGGAACCAGCTAAAGGCTGAGCTAGTGGAATGGCATCGGATATTCCGAGAGTTAACCCGGGTAAGCTCGAATGTACTACGGGGGTAGGCTGGAACCAAAAAAAGGAAAAGGCCCCGCCAAAGTGCAACGGGGTCTCTCACCTGAATCAGGTGTTGCGTGTGCTCTTGGTGGGGCAAGTCAGTTCGGTTTAGGTGCATAGGGGGTCACGAATGTCATGTCCGCCTCAGTACCTTCGACAGATGCAAGCACGATATTGCGGGTTGCGTCATCGATGATGGCAGTGCCGTCAGGGTTGATGGTCTGGATCAACTCGAGCTCCAGCAGTCGGACGCCTGAGTCCGCGGACAGCTGGTGAGAGCTGTCAAAGACGGATCTGATGAAGTCATTGAGTACTGCTGGTTCTTGCTCGATGAATGATTCCAGGTACATCAAAGTGTAGCGGGCTAGCACATTGGGCGCTTCGGTGCCGTTCCTGAGCAGGACGGTTCTTGCAGAATAGGGAGTAGACATTGACTCTCCTCAAAACGGGCACTGGGAGTGAAGGTACCAAAAGACTGGGGCTTTTGAACTAATATATGATAGCATAAATCGAGAATAATTACAATGGTGGGCCCGGCTGGACTTGAACCAGCGACCAAGCGGTTATGAGCCGCCTGCTCTAACCACTGAGCTACGGGCCCTTGCCTCGGGTGTTCGAGTACGGCCAGTATACCAAGTGCGTTGATTGTGGTCGAGAGCGGGCTTGGTTATACTTATGTTATGAAAACGCGCCATCTGCTAGTTGCTGTGGCTGCGGCACTCATTGTTGTCGCGGCTCCTTTGGGCGTTCACGCGGCATCAGGGGAGCAAATATCCAACTTTGAGGTTAATGCGAACCTGCGCGCTGATTCGACTTTGGACGTGGTCGAGACCATCGATTACGATTTCGGCACATCGGCGAGGCACGGAATTTACCGTGATATTCCTTTGATTTACACTGACGACTCGAATCATTCCTTCCGCCCCGACGTCACGTTTAGTTCCGCCACGCAGGACGGCCAGCCCGCAACAGTTTCCGATGTCCGAAGTCAAAAACAATTGTCCTTGAAGCTGGGAGATGCCGGACGGACCCTTACCGGGTATCATAGGTATATAATCCGCTATTCGCTCCATCCTTTTATCCAGCCAGGCGACGGGCATGACGTCTTCAAGTTCAACGTTACGGGTAACGGATGGACCGTGCCGATTTTGGCCGCTTCGGCGCATGTCACGTTGCCGACCGGCGTCTTGGCCATCGCATCCAACTGCTTTACCGGCACAGCCGGATCCAATGATGTCAATTGTTCGGTTACGTCGATCGGCGAGACAATTGACGCGGTTAGTACCCGGAGCCTGTCGGCCGGCGAGGGCTTGAGCGTTTTTGCCGATCTTCCGACGGGTGCAATCAACGGTTATCTGCAACCCTATTCGCCGCCGAAACCTAATTCACTGGTATTGCTGGCCCCGTTGCTGGCCGGGCTTGTTGTCTTGGGCGGCTTCGTTCAGATGATTATGACGGCATTGGCCGAGCGAGGCCTACGCAAGTCGCGGACTATCGTGGCCCAATACGACGCCCCCGATACCCTGCGCCCCGCCGAACTCGGACTGTTGGCCGACAATAAGAGCGGTATGCCGGAAATAACGGCTACACTCATCGATTTGGCGGTACGCGGCCATTTACAGATTGAGCAAACCCACAAGAAGGATTTGTTTCACGCGGCGGCCTATACCTTCCATCGCCTGCAAAACGGGGACTCGCTGGAGCCGTTCGAGCAAAAACTCATTGATGCCCTGTTTGGCGGCAATGACTCAGTCGAGCTCAAGAATGTCGATCGCACCGGTATGGCAAGCGCCGTTACGGAAATTCAGATCCAGGTGGGTGACAGGATGAAAAACCGCGGCTGGTATTTCAAGAGTCCGAGCAATTGGCGGTGGGGGTTGCCCACAATCCTGCTGGGTAGTGCTTTTTTTGGACTGCAGATCCCAATCGGCATTTATGCCGGTTCCGCGAGTTTAAGTACTGCGATGTTGGTATTAGCGGCGTCCTTGGTCTCAATTGGCCTTTCGTTGGCCGCAATATATCTCCTACGTAAACCAGGCGGCATGACGCCGGCAGGGGCTGATGAATGGGCCAAAGTTCGCGGATTCAAGGAATATCTGACCGTCGCCGAAAAAGACCGCCTCAATTTTAGTGACGCTCCTGACAAAACCCCCGAGCGGTTTAATAAATTATTACCGTTTGCGGTCGCTCTGGGAGTGGAACAGGAGTGGGCCAAACAATTCGAAGGTATCGACGTGGCCCCGACTACCGGCTGGTACAGTGGCTACGACCCGACGGGCTTTAGTGCCGTCTATCTGGCATCGACGCTGGGTTCGGAGTTTTCACAAGGCGTGTCCAGTAATTTCACACCCGTGTCGTCAGCCGGCGGCAGCAGCGGCGGGTTCAGCGGTGGCGGTTTTGGCGGCGGGGGCGGCGGATCATGGTAAGGCAGCCGCGCGTGACGCCCATCGACGTGCTGAACTTTGCCGGTATTCTGATTGCGCTGTATCTGGCCGTCGTCTTATCTCAAACAATCTATTATAATTACACCCTGAACCGGCATATTGAGACGCTCCGGGGTGAAATCAGTTTGCTCCAAGCGCAACAGGAGCGACTCAATTACAATATTTCCTATTACAAGACGGACTCCTTTAAGGACCGCGAAGCACGGGCCAAACTGGGACTCCAACTGCCCGGCGAAGGGGTTTTAATCCTGCCTAATCCGCATCAAAGTGATTTGCCCGAGCCGATTAACGGCGTCAAGCCGATCCAAACAAAATCCAATTTCGGCCAATGGCTGGATTTTCTAGGTGGTAATGGTTGACCATCGACCCTGAAAACTGGTATATTAGCACTTGGTTCAGATAACGCGGGGTGGAGCAGTGGCAGCTCGTCGGGCTCATAACCCGAAGGTCGCAGGTTCAAATCCTGCCCCCGCTACCAGGAATTATTAAAGCGCCTCAACGGAGGCGTTTTTTGATTGGGAGTTGTCATAGGGTCGACTATCGTGACAATCTCCCTTAAAATATGATAGATTACATGTTCGTAATGCATGGCTGCGTAGCTCAGTGGTAGAGCAGGAGACTCATAAGCTCTTGGTCGCTAGTTCAAATCTAGCCGTAGCCACCATGGAATTATTATCATATGACCCCGCCGATGTTGGCGGGGTTTCTCGTTGGCCATAAAATTACTATTCCATAAACCATAGTTTAATGGTATAAATGGTTATCGTACCCAAATCTAGCGGGTCGGTAGTGTCCTTCGTCCCTTTTCAAATTCAAGGAGAAAGCGTGCCTTCGATATCCAGAGATGACGTTCCTGAGATACTTCACGTACTCGGTCAGACTCATGAATACGACCTAGCAGGCGGCAATGTTCTGGCTGCAACAGGGGGTGCCTTCAGTCCTCATAATGCTCATTGCGTTGTGAGCCATCCGCTCAATCGTCTCCAGAGTGAATTCTCGCTTGAATCCGTTGAATCCGAGTGGTGTCAGCTGCCGCACAGCGATTGGGAAATCCGGACCGATACGCCACCTGGCGAGCTCATCGTTCATATCCAGCTCCGTCGGCGCTTGCAGGCATTGAGCCGGGATGAAGCTATGGCTTTGAGGTCATTACTTGCGCCATCCCTATCGTTCTCAATCTGAGAGGACTGCCATGACCGACTATCCAATCCTGGCCGAAAGTACCCGGCAGGATGACGGCTATGTCCACAAGTGCGGCACGACGTTGCACGGTGCTCCAATCGCGCACCCGATCCACGACGGCCCCTTCCCCTTGTCGGGTAGTGGTGAGGTGTGGATGGAAAACGTTCCTTACTGCCCCACATGCGACCCCAAGCCGCAATCCTCCGGGATTCCGCTCAAGCGGCATCCGGCAGACATTGCTGACGAGGAAACCCTCAGACGAATCCGCAACCTCTGACGATGTTTCGGATTCTCCCCCTGCTAACCGCAGGGGGTTTTTCTTTACCAAATCCGGATTCGTGCTGCGGGGTCTGAATACAATGTTTCGTCGGGCTGGACATCGAACGCCTCGTAGAACGCCTCGACGTTGGTCACGACGCCGTTAACCCGGAATATCCTCGGCGAATGCGGGTCGGTGACGAGGAAGCTCTGCGTCAGCTCTGGCCGGGCGTTGCCGCGCCAGACGCGGGCGTAGGCGATGAAGAAGCGTTGCTCGGGGGTCAGGCCATCTATGGACTCGACGTCGCCGGTAGTGTGCATGTGATTTTGCAAAGCGTCATAGGCGATCAGGATCCCGCCGAGGTCGGCGGTGTTCTCGCCGAGAGTCAGGGCACCGTTGACATGTGTACCTTCCAGTTCGTAGGTGTCAAATTGGTCTTTTAGTTTGGCGGTGCGGACGTCAAAGGCGGTGCGGTCGGCATCGGTCCACCAGGAATTGAGGTTGCCGGTTTTGTCGAATTTTGATCCCTTGTCGTCAAAGCCGTGGGTTATTTCATGACCGATGACCACGCCGATGCCGCCGAAGTTGGTTGCTACATCACCAGAAGCGTCAAAGTAGGGCGGTTGCAGGATGCCGGCAGGAAAGGTGATGCCATTGGTACTTGCCCAGTAGTAGGCGTTCACCGTCGCCGGCGACATAAGCCATTGCTGACGGTCGACCGGTTTATCGATCCGGTCAATATCGTATTGCCATTCGTGGGCCGTGGCTTCCAAGACGTTGGCCGCGTGGCCGCCGTCCATTTTGAGCCGGTTGTAATCACGCCAGGTATCCGGATAGCCGAGCAGGGGCAAAAAGGTATCCAGCTTCTCGAGGGCTTTGCCTTTGGTAACCGGGCTCATCCACTCCAGCTGGCCGATGCGCTGGCTCAGGGCATCCTTGATGTCACTGACCAGAGCATGAATCGTCTTTTTGGCAGCCTCGTCAAAATGATGCTCCACAAACAACTGGCCGGTTGGTTCCGGCAGGATGTGCTCGGCCAGTCCGATAATGCGACGGAAACGGGGCTCTTGATCCCGAGCGCCCATAAGAACACGGCCGTAGAACGAGAAACTCAGCTCGTCGTAAGCTTTGGGGAGATTGGCCATAAGCGGCCGCACCAAGTGGAAGCGAAGGTAACTTTGCCAGCGGTCAATCGGCTCACTCGCCAACAGTCGCAGGGCCTCGGTCAGGAAAGCCGGTCGGGACACCAAAAGTTCCTGGGTGCCGGGCAGTTGGAGCGCCTTCAAATATTCGTCCCATTCCATGCCGGTAAACTTCTGGGTGAGCTGAGCTCGGGAATACAGATTGTACATGGCATCGACATCGCGCTTCTCGACGGCCGTGGCCGAGACTTGAGCGAGCTTGTGCTCGATGGCCAGGACGTCGTCGGCCTGCTTGGTGGCGTTATCCGAACCCATCAGCTCAAAGAACTTGATCAAAAATTCCCGGTACTGGGCGCGAATGCCTTCGAAGCGCTCGCCGCCTTCGGTGTAGTAATCGCGGTCCGGCAGGCCCAGCCCCGATTGGTAGAAGCGCAGGATGTAGCGCTCACTGTTCTTGTCATCAGGCTCGATATTTGCCCGCCAGACCAGACTCATCCCGCGAGCGTGCCAGTCGGAGATTAAATCCTTCACGCCAGCGGAGTCCGACAAGGCGTCAACCTGCTCCAGATACGGCCTTAGAGCGCTGAGGCCGTCTTGCTCAATTTTCTCCTGGTCCATTGCCGTGTGGAAGAACCGTCGCAGCAAACCGATGTTTTCCGGCTCACCGGTTGGCGTATCCGCCTCTAACAGAGCATGAAGCCGCTCGATATTCTCGTCGGCCAATACGCTGAAGGCGGTTACCCGGGACTTGTCATCCGGAATGGGGTGCTCATTAATCCAGCGCTGGTTCACATAGTGGTAAAAGTCATCTCCCGGTTTGATGGTTTCGGATAATTCGTCAGATATCGGCATGGCAGAATCCTGTTGATAAGGCTATTTTGGAGGATTGAGCCATCCCTTACAAGGGGACCACCGGAGTTATTTGGTATGATACCCCTATGGTTGAACGCAAAATAATTTGGCCCCAGGCGGGGGCGTACGTGGTGGCGGTGTCCGGTGGCGTCGATTCGATGGTCCTCCTGGATATCCTGGCCACCGCTCCACCGCGGCGCGGTTACAAGCTGGTGGTAGCCCATTTTGATCACGCGATGCGTCCGGAATCGGCGGGCGACGCGGATTTTGTCGCGGAGGCGGCGCGGGGCTATGGAGCACAGTTCGTGACCGCCAGGGCCGCCAGCGCGCTTACCGGTGAGGCCCGAGCACGCGCGGCCCGGCACGCCTTTTTACAGGACGTCATCCGGGAGCACCCCAATCACCGTCTGGTGACGGCCCACCACCAGGACGACCTTATCGAAACCAGCCTGCTTAATCTTGCCCGGGGTACCGGCTGGGAGGGGCTGGTGCCGTTTAACAAGGGCGATATCGTTCGTCCGCTGCTCCCAGTCAGCCGGACGCAGATTATGGCCTATGCCAAGCATCATCATTTGTGGTGGCATGAGGACCCTACCAACGCCGACCGGTCGAATCCACGGAATTTTTTGCGCCATGAGCTGCTGCCGAGCGCTGATAAACACTGGCGCCAGCGGTACCTCGTTTTGATCGAAGAGGCGAGTGAGGCTGGCGAAACGGCCAGGGTACTGGCGTCGTCCGTTGGCGTGGAAGGTGACGGGTGCTGGTCGATATCACGCTCGGAGATGCGCGACCTGTCGACGCAGAGCTTAGAAGAAATCCTCGTCGTCCAGGCAAAAAACCTTAATCCGGCCATCGAACTGGATCGCCGGCTGGTTCAGGAATTAGCCCTGTTTGGAAAGACCGGGCGGCCCGGAACCGCGCGACCGGTCCGCGCCGACATGCGGCTGGAAATCGGGCGGGAGGAAATTTCGCTTCGTAACCTTGCTACTGCCCAAAATGCCGTCAAATAGCGTATACTTAATACTCACATGGTTATGACTGAAAGTAGGTAAATTTTATGAAACTCAAAAAGAGCACGCGGAGCTTTCTTTTCCTGATCGGCGGCGTCATGGTTGTCGCGATTCTGTTGGCAGTATCGGCTCCCACGACTAAAACCAAGGATGTGTCCTTATCTCAGATGCTCGGAGAGGCCAAGAGCGGCCAGATTGAGCGGATTGAGGTTCAAGGCGACAAACTTACCGCCACGCTCAAGGATCCAAACGAACCCAAGCAGATCGCCAACAAGGAGGCTGGATCCAGTTTGGTAAAGGACTACGGCGTAGACCAGAACAAAGTGGTCCTGGATGTGAAAAACCCCGAGAGCGGTTCAAGCATTTGGCTCCAGGCGGGAATTTCCATCATTCCCATCCTGCTGATCATCGGCTTTTTCTACTTCATGATGAAACAGGCCCAGGGGCAGGGCAATCAGGCTATGAACTTCGGCAAGAGCCGCGCCCGCCTGTACGGTACCGACAAGAAGAAGGTGACCTTCAAGGAAGTGGCTGGCGCCGACGAGGCCAAGCAGGAGCTCTCCGAAGTCGTAGAATTCCTGAAGTACCCCAGTAAGTTCGAAGCGTTGGGTGCCAAGATACCTAAGGGCGTCCTCTTGTTCGGCCCTCCCGGAACCGGCAAGACCTTGATGGCCCGCGCCGTCGCCGGCGAGGCTGAGGTACCGTTCTTCAGTATCGCGGGTTCGGACTTCGTCGAGATGTTCGTGGGTGTGGGTGCCAGCCGCGTGCGAGATTTGTTCCTCAAGGCCAAGAAGAACGCGCCCTGCATCATTTTCATCGATGAGATCGACGCCGTCGGCCGTCAGCGCGGCACCGGCATGGGCGGCGGTCATGACGAGCGCGAGCAGACCCTCAACCAGATCCTCGTGGAAATGGACGGTTTTGAGCAGGGCACCAACGTCATAGTCATTGCCGCCACCAACCGTCCCGACGTGCTAGACCCGGCTCTGCTGCGTCCCGGTCGCTTTGACCGCCGCGTTACGCTGGACCTGCCCGATTATCGCAGCCGCAAGGCAATCCTTGAAGTCCACTCCGAGGGCAAGCCCTACGAGAAGGACGTCGATTTGGACGAGCTGGCCAAGAAGACGCCCGGATTCTCCGGCGCCGACCTGCAGAACCTTACCAATGAGGCCGCCATTCTAGCGGCCCGCCACGACAAGAAGAAAATCAATCACAAAGACCTGACCGTGAGCCTGGAGAAAGTGATGATGGGGCCAGAACGCAAGACCCACGTCATGAACGATGAAGAGAAGAACATCACCGCCTACCATGAGGCCGGTCACGCCATAGTGGCGCACATCATGCCCCACGCGCATCCGGTGAACAAGGTCTCGATTATTTCCCGCGGCCGGGCCGGTGGGTTCACCTGGCAGCTGCCGGAAGACGACCGCCACCTCAACTCTGTCGCCGACTTCAAGGACGACCTGGCCGTGATGCTGGGCGGGCGTATGGTCGAACAAGTCGTCTTCGGAGACGCCAATGTCACGACCGGTGCTTCCAACGACCTGCAGAAAGCAACCGCCTTGGCCCGTAGTATGATCATGGACTACGGCATGAGTACAAAACTGCCACACCGCGTCTTCGGCAACCAAAGCGATCAGGTCTTCGTCGGCCGTGATTTTAACCAGACCCAAGCCTACTCGGAAGAAATCGCTAAAATCATCGACAACGAAGTGGCCGCGCTTATTGATGAAGCTGCCGACCGGGCCGCCACAACTATCAAAGTGCACCGCAAAGACGTCGATAAAATCGCGGCCAAGCTCATCAAGGACGAGGTCATCGACAAGGAAGAGTTCATCGAACTCATCGGGCCCAAGCCGGCGCGTCCTAAACAGAACGATCCCCGCGACTCGGATGAACCCGGTCAGGACTTCGGCCCCGAAGTTCCCGGCGACATGGCGACAGTATAAGAAAATAAAATACGCTTATGCTATAAGCGTATAATTATCCCAATATGAAACACCTTCAACGCACATGGTAAAACGAGCCCGGAATTTGCTTGCTCGCACTAACGCGCAGCAGACCGTCGGGTCGGCAGCAATCGTCATCTCAATGGCGTATTTGCTTTCCCGGCTCCTCGGTTTGTTTCGTGACCGCCTCCTGATTGCCGCCTTCGGCAAGGGTCCCATTCTGGATTCCTATAACGCGGCCTTCCGCCTGCCCGAACTATTGTTCACGCTCCTGGTTTCAGGAGCCTTTGCGGTGGCCTTTATCCCGGTCTTCACCGAGCATCTACAGAAGAACAAGCGTGAAGAGGCCTGGCGCATCGCCTCATCGCTGATGACGCTGATGGTGATCGCTACGGTTGTGGGCGGCGCAATCATGGCCGTGTTCGCCGGCCCGCTCACCACCCTGATTACGCCTGGCTTTGATCCCGCACGCCATAAGATGACCGTGGAACTGACCCGGATCATGTTGCTGACGCCGATTTTCTTTGCCATATCGAGCGTCCTCGGCGGTATCCAGCAGTCGTTTAACCGCTTCACGATCTTCGCCCTGAGCGGGGTGATGTACAACCTAGGCATCATCGCCGGCATCCTGTTACTGGCAAAACACTTCGGTATCTACGGTGTGGCTTACGGCGTGGTGATCGGGGTTGTCCTGCAGGCGATTCTGCAATGGGCGGGCCTCATCGGGCTCGGCTTTAAGTTCAAGCCGGAACTCGGGTTAAACCTGACGGGCACGCGGCAGACCCTCAAGCTGATGGCCCCGCGTAGCATCGATCAGGGCATCGACCAAATTAACTACTTGTTTGAGACGATTATCGCCTCGACCTTGGCCCAAGGTTCCATCGTGGCCTTTACCTATGCGAATAACCTCAAGAACGTGCCGCTGGTGCTGCTGTCGTCGAGCATTACGACGGCTGTGTTTCCCCGGCTCGCCGACCGGGCCGCCAAAGGGGCACGTCAGGAGCTGATCGAGGGTTACGTGCAGACCGCCCGGCTTATCTTGTTCCTGTCTATACCGGCCGCCGTGTTCTCGGTGGTCACCCGCGGTTATCTGGTGCGGCTCCTCTATAGTTTTGGTGACGCCGATACTGCCAATACCTTGGGCTGGTTTGCAGGTACCATCGTTTTTGCCGGTTTGTTTCAGCTGGTTTCGCGCATCTATTTTGCCATGCAGGACACGCGGACGCCGCTTTATGTCAGTCTGGCGAGTATTCCAATTAACATCCTGTTGAGTTTTGTCCTGTCGCGGATTTACGGCGTGGCCGGTCTGGCAATGGCGGCCAGTTTCGTCGCCTTACTTGAAACAACGATCTTGCTTGTAGTACTGCGGCGTCGCGAAGGCAACTTCGGCGAAAGGGAAATACTTCGCGGGTTCGCCCCCATGGTGCTGGCCGGCGGCGTGATGACCGGCGTAACCTATTTGGCGCTCAAATTCCTGGTTCCGCTCTATGCGGTCGATAGGGGCTTTATGACTTTGGCTCCGAAATTTACCCTGCTGCTGGTAATCGGCGGTTTAGCCTATCTCATCCCGTGTTACTTGTTGCGACTTAAGGAAGCCAAGATATTCGTCGGCCGGGTACGCGACATTATGGTTCGCTCGGCAAACCTGACGTAATTTACCTCGTTTTACCCTTGCATTTGGCGTTTACTCTTAAGTAAGCTATAAGTACGATAAAGAAGCTAATGCTTAAATCATTTCGCATCCCTCATCTTATCCTGCTAGTTCTTGGCGCGACCATCTTGGCCGGGTCATTCAGCACGATTGTGGCAGCGGCAACTTCGCGGGCTTACAAGTCGCAGCAATCATTGGCTTCGGGTGCAATGGTCAGCCTTGATTCCGGCAACGATGGCAACGTTGTGGCGTCAACACCGGATAACGCCTACAGGCTGGTGGGCGTGGTTGTGTCTGATTCCAGTGCGACGCTCCAATTCAACATGGCGGGTGGCCAAATCCAGGTAGCTGAAAGCGGGGAAGCTCAGGTTCTGGTATCCGACATGAACGGAGCTATCAAAACGGGGGATCATGTCGTCGTTTCACCGATCCAGGGGGTAGGGATGAAGGCGACAGAATCCGGCAATACGATAGGCATTGCTCAGTCCGATTTCTCATTGGATGGCGCCCTTACTAAAACAATCAGCGACAAGAGCGGCAAACCCCATGAAATCCACATATCCCAGGTCAACGTCGTTCTGGGGGTCGGTCAGTTTGCTCCGGTGCGTCAGGCAACATATATTCCCAGTCAGTTACAAACCTTGGCCGATACGATTAACGGCGGCCCAACTGCTGCGTGGCGGATTTTGGCCAGCTCGTCAATCATCTTAGTAACGCTTATTGTTATCGGTGTAATCATTTACGTCAGCATTCGCAGCAGTTTGATTTCAATCGGCCGTAATCCGTTGTCCTCGCCGGCTATCTTTAGGAGCCTATTCCAGTTGGTAGTTATGACCGTTGGACTGTTGTTTATTTCATTGCTGGGCGTGTACCTGGTATTAACCCGTTAATTGAGATAACAAAGACTTTCAAACGTGGAGCATAACCGTTAAACTAAGTAGGAATGATAACTGTTCCTATGCTTAACGTTGTGGTGGTTGCAAATTAATCCGAATATCAACAACCCAGAGCCGCTGGCTGTCGATCCTAACGACGCTGAATCCGACTCTGCCAAAGCACCTAATCCCTATGCTGTAATCAGTGGATTGCCGACCAAGTTGACCTCTGGTCTCGGCGGGGTGCGTTTAGCGCTGCTGGCGTTGGTTTTGGTTGGTTTTATTGTCGGAATTGCTGCGCTGTCGCTAGCCTACGGTAGAGCATTAAAGCCTAAGGCGGCGAATCTTTCAGGCGTAAACGGCAATTATACCGTGGCTTCCATACCTTTGGGCGATCTGGCCAAAGCCGGCAATCTTACCATTGACCCCGCAGGATCCTTGAGCGTAAATGGGCAATTGAGGGTTAATGGCGGCTTTGTTATGGATCCCGCCACGCGCCCAGCGACAGCGGTTTCAGCCGCCGGTCAAATGTACTATGACCGTGACGATAACCGCCTGCGTTACTTCAACGGCCAGGTATACGTGGATGTCCTGGGAGGACCGGATAAAACTACCCTCAACGGCCAGAGTGGAAATATCGTTGTCGGCTCAGGTCTGACACTAAACGGAAACCAGCTTTCCAGTGTGCCCACCCCCGCCAGCGTATTGAGCCTACAGGGACAGTCCGGGGCTGTCACCCTGACCAACGGTGGAGGAATCAGTATTGCCGGTACGACCATTACGAATACCGGTGTGACGATGCTTGGCGGGCAGACCGGCAATGTCGGAGTGGGCGCTGGACTGTCTGCATCGGGCGGAACGCTTATGAATACAGGAGTTCTCAGCATAGTCTCCGGCAGTGGTCCGCTGGTAGTAACTCACGATGCAAGCGGCAACTACACCATCCTGGATATTGAGGCCGGCATCGGTGGCAACGTGGCTCTGGGGCCGGTCGCATCACAGGACGACTCTGGAACCAATCCCTCAATCTGGATCAACAAAACCGGCAGCGGGAACTTGTTGCAGTTTTCAACCGGCGCGGTACCAGTCAACCGATTCGTGATTGACCCTAGTGGCGCAATTATTTCGGGAACGATCGGTTTTAATCAGGTCACTTCCAAGCCTAACTTCATCAACTCTATTGATACTGCAACCGGCGACATGCTGCTCGGAACGGGCCTCTCCCGAAGTGGCCAGATCATACAAAATAGCGGTGTACTAAGTGTCGGAGGGCTCTCCGGAGACATCACCCTGGGAAGTGGTTTGGGAGTGAGTGCCGGCCAGCTGGTGGCTACCGGCAGCGGGGTCGGTTCGGTTACAGGAACGCCAAATCAGATAATCGTTACTGGTTCGGGCGCCCTTACACTGTCCCTGCCTCAGGATATCGCAACAACCTCAACGCCCGCATTTGCTGGTCTCAACCTTGCCGCCCCGTTGACCGTTGCCAATGGTGGGACAGGGCTGACGGTTGTTCCCGGGAATGGCCAGATTCTAATCGGTAATGGCGCCGGTTACGACGCGGGTACCCTAACTGCCGGTCCTGGCGTCCAGATTACCAATGCCGCCGGCGCCATCACTATCAGCGCTCCGGGCGCCGGTTCGTGTGCCGGTTGCGCTAACGATGCCCTGTCGAACCTCGGTAGTGTTGCCCTTAACACTTCGCTCTTGCCTGGTGCAGCCGGTAGTATAAATCTCGGTAGCGGCTTGCTGCCCTTTGGACAATTGAGCCTGTCTGGTTCGTCAGCCACTCCGGCGACCAATAACTTCCTCATCACTGGAACTTCTACTGGCGGAACACGCACTATTACTCTGCCCAATGCCTCGGGTACGGTAGCGGTCTCGGCCTCAGGTTACCTGAGTCTCAACGCCGCCACCGGAGCATTGAGCTTTGTCGGTCCGTTGGGAGTTGCGGACGGGGGTACGGGTGGGGCGAATGCTATCGCTGCGCGAACCAACCTGGGAGCCGCCGCCTCGGGCGCCAATTCGGACATTACGTCGCTTTCAGCCTTGTCGACGGCTCTCACGGTCGCCCAAGGCGGGAGCGGCGTTGCCAGCCTAAACCAGAATGGTGTCCTGCTCGGCAATGGCGTTAGCCCCATCGGCTCGCTTGTCGCTGGTGGAGCCGGACAATGTTTGGTTTCCACGGCTGGCGCCCCGGTCTTCCAGGCCTGCCCGGGTAGCGGTGGGGTTGCCTCGGTCAACGGTGGAACCGGCGCAATTACGATTGCCGGCGTCTCAGCCGGCTCGGTCGCAACGGTAGGTAACGCCGTGACTCTTAACGATGCTACCGCCGCAATTAAGGGCCTAGCCTCGTTTGACGGCACCAACTTCACCATGGCAGGCGGTGCGGTCAACACGATTCAGGGTATAGCGACCACTGCCACCCCAACCTTTGGCGGTCTGAACTTGACCGCCGCTTTGTCGGTCGCCAACGGAGGCACCGGTGCCACAACAGCATCGGGAGCGCGGACAAACCTAGGTGCCGCCGCCTCAGGAGCTAACTCCGACATTACATCGCTCACAGGAGTCACTAGCATCGGCCTGCCATCGCAATCATTGGCGCTACAAGGCTCCGATACTTCAACGCTGGCGGTCACTGCCGCTGGAAGCACTACCACGCTTGGCTTTGCGACGCCCGGCGCCAACGTCAGCTACCTGTTCCAATCGGCCGCTGCCGGAACCTACAACGTCTGTACCACGGCCGGTAATTGCAGCGGCGTCGGCGGCGGCGTGACGACGTCAGGTGGGACGGCGGGGAAGCTGGCCAAGTTCAGCGGGAGCCAGACTCTGGTCGATTCGCTCCTCAGTGAATCCGGCGCAACCGTAACGATTAGCGGTACCCTGGCCGTGAACACCCTCACTCCAACAGCCGCCTTAACGCTTGGGGCGACCACCCAGAGCCTCACCCTCCAGGGCTCGTCAGTGGCGATTAAAGTTGGTGCCAACACTATCAACCTGCCTAACGCTCCGGGTACTGTCGCCGTTTCCGCTGCTGGCCCTCTGACACTGGATGCGAGCGGTAATCTGACCTGTACCACCTGTCTGACGAGCGGCGGGGGAGGCGGCACGGCCGGCGTCGCCTCGGTGAACGCCATGACAGGCGCGATCCTGGTTCAGGGCACGCCCAACCAGGTTGTCGTGGCCAACGCCGCCGGTACCGTGACATTATCCCTACCTCAGAGCATAGATACGGCCGCGAGCCCCACTTTTGCCGCGATGTCGCTGACGAACTCGCTGAACGTCACCAATGCCGCTACCGTCGGCAGCCTGGCCGCAACCGGCAGTGTTACCGGTAGTACCATAAACTCCCTTGCCCTAACCGCCAACGCTACCGGATTCAGCGTCGCCGGCGGTACGGCCTCAAAGACTTTAAACGTGGTTACTGATATAACCCTCGATCAGAACGTTGCGAGTACTTCATCGCCGACCTTCGGCGGTCTGACGCTTACATCAGCTCTGGCCGTCACTTCAGGCGGTACCGGTTCAACGACTGCTGCCGGTGCCCGCACTAACCTGGGCGCCGCCGCCAGTGGCGCTAACTCGGACATTACTAGCCTGACCGGTCTGACTACAGCCCTGGCAGTTGGAGAAGGTGGTACCGGTCTGACCGCTCTGCCCGCCAATGGCCAACTGCTCATCGGTAACGGCGCCAGCTACACGCTGGGCAATATTATTGCCGGTACCGGAATATCCATCACCAACGCCGCCGGTTCCATTACTACGGCCGTTGACGCTACGGTCTGCCGCAACACCAACAACTGTGGTTATACCGTGGGCGGAAGCTCAGTCGACTTGCAAGCCAGTACTCCCGGCACTGCCCAAGCCGGCAATATTAACGTCACTGGTGCCATTATTGCCGGCGGTGTCGTCTCAGCTGGCTCAGTATCAGCAGGCACCGTTAATAATCTCACGCTTGCCTCAAACGCCACGGGATTCTCGATTACCGGTGGCACTACTCCTAATACGCTTACCCTAACCGGCGACTCCACCATCAACCAAAGTTTGGCGACAACTTCAAGCCCGACCTTTAATGCACTGACGCTCAGCACTGCTTTGCCGGTAACTTCTGGGGGTACGGGAGCGATTACTATGGCTGGAGCTCGGACCAACCTTGGCGCCGCTGCCGCTGGGCCGAACTCGGATATCACCAGCCTTACCGGCCTGACCACGGCGCTCACCGTTGCCCAAGGTGGCACCGGTACCGCTAGCCTCACCCAAAACGGCGTCCTGATTGGCCAGGGTACCTCCGGGCTAACCTCACTGGTTGCAGGTGCAGCCGGGCAATGTCTAGTTTCAACCGCCGGTGCCCCGGTCTTCCAAGTTTGCCCGGGCACGGGCGGTGTCACCTCAGTTAATGCCGGTACGGGCGCAATCATCCTCGCCGGAACCGCCGTCGGTAGCGTTTCCACGGTCGGTAACAATATCACCATCAATGACGCCACCTCAGCCATCAAGGGTCTGGCCTCGTTCAGCTCAACCAACTTCACGGTTACGGCCGGAGCGGTCGATACCGTCCAGGGCATCAGTCCAACCTCCAGCCCTACCTTCAATTCGCTCGCTTTGACTAACGCTCTAACCGTCGCCAACGGCGGTACTGGGCTCAACAGCGTGCCCACCAACGGCCAATTACTAATTGGTAACGGCACCAACTTCAGCCTCAACACCTTAACGGCTGGCGCTGGAATGAATATCTCTAATACTGCGGGCACAATTACCCTAAGCTCCCCAAGTAGTGGCACCTGTTTGAACTGTGCCGACCAGACGCTCAATAACCTGGCCGCAGTCGCTATTAATACCTCACTGTTGCCGGGTGTGAACAACGCCATCGATCTTGGTTCTGGTACATTTACCTTCCGAAACGCGTATTTGGGTGGAACACTGCAGGCAGCAACATCGCTACGAACCGCTCTGCTAGATACTGCTTCGGCAGGGGTCCTTAATGTCGGTACCACCAATGCAACTGCCATTTCGCTAAATAAAAATACTACCGTGACGGGTGGCAACAGCCTGACTGTATCCAGTGGATTGCTTACGGTCGGTACGTCGTTTTCTGCTAGCGGCCAGATCGGCTTTAAGGACTCCTCCACTAATGGAACCATAACGCTTCAAGGCACCTCTACAAATAGTAACTTCACAATTTCGTTGCCGGCCGAAACTGGAATAGCTTGCACCACTTCGGCTACCAGTGCCTGTAAGACCGCTGGTGTATTTATCAATAATAGTGTTAGTCTCCAGACTTCTTCCAATTTCCATATTTCGAACGCCGGAGTGGCTGATGTTAGTTTAAGTACCCCCCTTCTAACTACAGCTAGCGGCGACCTGACTATCGATCCTTTCGGGAATACTATTGTCAAGGGCTCGGTTAACACAAGTGTCTCGGCCGCCCTCAACATCCAGAACTCCAGCGCCAGTTCAATCCTGTTTGCCCGCAATGACGGAAATGTTGGTATCGGTACGACTTCACCGACAGCAATTCTAACGGTGGTAGGTGGGTCTGGTACCACGCCTGTCCTTAGTGTCAGCGGAGCCACCGGCGCAGGCTGTAGCCCCGACTACTGCACCGCCTCTGATGGTTCGAGCGTGGGCATTAGATCGGGGGATGGCGGAACCTCTGGAGCTACCAACTTTGACGGAGGTAACGCCGGTGCTGCCGGTAACGTCGTATTGACAGCCGGCAATGCCGGCGGAGGAACCGGCGATAGCGGCTTAGACGGCTTTGGTGGCAGAATTGTTTTGACTGCCGGGGGCGGTCAGGACATTGGATGGGGCGGCGGCCCGGGCAGCATCGACTTGCAGGGTATAACCAATGCTTATGGCACAATTAATTTTGCGCCGGCGGCCAATCCGACTACTGCACCAACCTTCAATGCCTTCGTAGCCGCCGGTGTATTGACCGGCAGCTACTACTACGTAGTGAGTTATTCGACAGCAAGTGGCCAAACCGGTTATGGACCGGTATCTGCTGTTATGTCACCTAGTGCCCAGATGGTTAAGATAAACATTCCTATCAGTCCAAGCTCTCAGGTCGTTGCGCGCAGGATTTATCGAGGAACCTCTAGTTCCGGCCCATTTAATCTCGTCTACAACTTTCAAGACAATACTACCGCCACATTTACCGATAACTCAGCGGGTCTTACTGCTGCCGCCACTCGAGATAATACTACTGCAACTCTCAAAGTCGGTGGCGTCACAGCCTTTAATGCTACCGGTACTAATACATGGACGGGACTCTTAGCTGGATCGAGCAACTCCACCGGCTCCAACAACAC
>DHXV01000001.1:114447-230109 GCA_002415345.1 Patescibacteria group bacterium UBA5147 | reverse complement strand
CAGGGCACCTTGGCAGCTAATGCCACCGGCAGCAACCAACTTCAAATCGGTGTTGGTATATCTGGCGACCTCTCGACCGGCACGCTGGCGGTCAAGACCGCCTCTAACTCCACGACGGCGCTGCTGGTCCAAACCGCGATGGGCAACAATATCTTTGGTGTCGACACCATCAACGCCCAGATTGTCCTCGGCAATCCCGGCGCCGGTGGTGTCGGCGGTAAACTGGTTGTCAACAATGCCACTAATGCCAATACCGTCACTGTAGTTAGCGGCACCACTAGCGCCAGCTACCAGCTAACTCTCCCAACCGCACTGAGCGGCGTCGCGGGAGACTGTTTAAAGGATACGACCGGTGCCGGTGCGCTCGGCTTTGGAGCATGTGGTTCAGTGACGGCCAGTGTGACGCTTCAAGGAGCTACTCCTGGAACGCCTGATACGGGCAATTTCAATGTCTCTGGAACGGGTATCGCCACCACCTTCAAGGCGAGTACTAGCCTGCTGGCGCCACTTCTCGATACGGCTAGCGCTGGGGTATTAAGCCTCGGAACGACAAACGCCACTGCTATCAACCTCAACCAGAGCACGACCCTGGCGAGCGGCAAGACGCTCACCGTTCAGGGAACGGCAACCTTTCAGAGTGCTGCCTACGTTGCGAATGCCTTTACATTCAACGATGGTGTTTCGGGGGCGACACCAACCATCCCTAATTCATATTTACCGACATTAGTCGTTCGTAGTTCTCAGACGTCAGCTTCTAGGCCACTCTTCTTTGGCTACGACGATGGGACGGGAACTGGTTGGGCATCCTATTTGAATACTGGCGCCTGCGGCTCATTTACTCAGCTGTGTCTTAACTTTGGCGTTGGAGCTACCGATTATACAGCTCTACAGAATAGTGGCACCACTCTCAATGTCGGCGGTGGTGTTGACGGTAATTTCACGAATGTCGTGTTTGGCAACACAGGTACACTAAGCACCGGTTCCGGTGGTGTTACCCTCAATGGAACTGTAACTGCTACCGGCATTCTGCAGGCAAGCACGGTTATTAAAACGCCGTTACTCGATACAGCATCGGCAGTTGCGCTTAATGTCGGAACCACCAGCGCTACAGCCATCAACCTGAATCAAAACACGACCGTAGCCACCGGTAAATCATTCACCGCCCTCGGTTCGGCAACTTTCCAGGCTGCGACAAATTCGGGATCTGCTTTTAGTGTCAAGGACAGCGGTGGTGGGGCAGCTTTGACTGTTGATACCGTTAACCAGTGGGTCGGAATTGGAAACCCAACTCCGGCCGCTCCGCTGGATGTCGCCGGTAGCTCGCCCGGCTCTTTCAATAATCTTGAAACGGGACTGCTGGCACCCTTTACTACAAGTGGAACTTCGACCTATTCATGGGCGGTAACCACGAGCGCCAGTCCGGTGCCTTATAGTGGCTCGTATGTTGCTAAAATTAACCCGAATACCGGCAATTTGGGAACGTCAAACTTACACCTCACTAAAACTCTCTCCAGCGCGGGAAATGTATCGTTCTGGTATCAATGTACTTCTTACTGGTCTGGTTTCACGCTCCAGATTGACAGTGGTGTAAAAAATGCGCTGCCTGGCTGCGGTGGGTGGGGCACTAGTGCTTGGCTCTACGCGTCCTACGGGGTCGCCTCGGGCACGCACACCATTACCTGGTCGTTCGACGGCGTAAATACCAACGGTGGCGGTACCTCGATGTCTATCGATAACATTGCCGTTAGCAATGTCGGCACAACCGGAGGCACAGTAGCCTTATTTAACGGCGGCGGCGTTGGTATCGGCCTTGGCGCCGGAAACTCGCCACTTCGCACCTTTGATATGAAAGGTGACGCACAGTTTGTGAGCTCAACCGACTCAACGACCGCCTTCCAGATCCAAAATGCCGCCGGTACTCCCTTGTTAGTCGCTGATACGACAAATATGAAGATTACCGTCCAAAACTTGGTTGTTACGGCCGATTTGACCGTCAATGGCCACATTATTTCCGGCGGCAGCGCACCGACGATTGCGGCCGGTGCGGCAGCCTGTACAACGCCAACTGTGAGTATCTCTGGAACAGATACTTCCGGCTTGATTACCGTAACCACGGGAACGGGCTGTGCTGCTAACGGAAAACTGGCGACCATCACATTCTCGACTGCTTTCGGCGCGGCCCCTAATGTGACTTTAACCCCCGCCGAAGCCAACAGTGCCACCCTCCAGAGCTACATCGATAACGCCACCATTGCCACCACCACGTTTGATCTTGATACTGGCACTACTCCGGCCAGTTCCACGACCCACAAGTGGTTCTACCACGTCATCCAATAGCCGCGCTTTGAGCTAAATCGGCCGTCAGGCCGGGCGATAGGGTATAATCAGGTATTGTGAACCAATCATCGATTAGAAATTTTTGTATCATCGCCCACATCGACCACGGCAAGAGCACGCTGGCCGACCGGATGTTGGAACTCACCGGCACGGTGGAAAAACGCGCCATGCAGGCGCAGCTGCTCGACAGCATGGATCTGGAGCGTGAAAAGGGGATTACCATCAAGCTCCAGCCGGTGAAGATGGCTTGGAAGGAGCACTCGCTCAATCTAATTGATACACCCGGGCACGTGGACTTCAGCTATGAAGTTTCCCGGAGCCTGGCTGCCTGCGAAGGGGCGGTGCTGGTGGTGGACTCAAGTCAGGGCATCCAGGCGCAAACCTTGGCCAACGTTTATCTGGCAATTGAGGCGGGCCTGGAAATAATTCCGGTGCTTAATAAGATCGATTTGCCGGCGGCCGATCCGGAACGTGTGTCCCACGAAGTGGCTAACCTCCTGGGCTGCGATCCGGCGACCATTTTGCGCGTCTCGGGCAAGACCGGCGAGGGCGTAATCGAAGTCCTCGATGCCATCGTCGAACAGATTCCGGCCCCCAAAGGCGACCGAGACGCCCCGCTGCGAGGCCTCATTTTTGACTCGATGTACGACGACTACCGCGGCGTCATCTTATATATACGGATTTTCGACGGCGTGTTGCGCAAGAACGACGTAGTCCGGATGATGGCAACGGGCGCCGAAGGCATCGCCTTGGAGCCGGGCACTTTTGCCCCCAAACAAACCCCGGCGCCGGATCTGGTGGCCGGCCAAATCGGCTATTTTGTGACCAACCTGCGGTCCACCGGCGAAGCGCGGGTCGGAGATACCGTAACGCTGGCCAAAAACCGCGCCACCGAGGCCCTGCCCGGCTACAAGCAAGTGTTGCCGTTTGTCTTCGCCGGCTTTTTCCCGACTTCCAACGAGCAGTATCCCGAACTCAAGGATGCGCTGGATAAACTGAGTCTCAACGACGCCGCACTGGTATTTGAGCCGGAAACCAGCCAGGTGTTGGGTTTTGGTTACCGCGTCGGGTTCCTGGGGCTGCTTCACATGGATATAGTGCACGAAAGACTGGAACGCGAATATAACTTGGAGCTGGTGGTAACCAACCCCTCGACCGATTATCAGCTCCGTACCTCAACCGGCGAAGAAATGCATATCCGTAATGCCGCCGAGCTGCCCGATCCCAGCCGCATCGAATATATTCGCGAGCCGTGGATCAAAGGGGAAGTGGTGGTACCTAAAGACTTCGTCGGCGGCGTCATCCAGCTGATAAACCGCGTCCGCGGGATCCAGAAGGACCTGACCTTCATGGACGAGACCCTGGCCCTAATCGCCTTTGAAGCGCCACTGGCCAATGTCCTGACTGATTTTTATGATGAACTAAAATCCATAACCAGCGGCTACGGTAGCTTTAATTACGATTTGGCCGACTACCGCCGGGAGAACCTGGTTCGGCTGGACATACTAGTGGGCGGGGACATGGTTGACAGTTTAAGCCTGATTACCCATCGCGATGAAGCTTATCGACGCGGCAAGGAAATCGTCTCCAAACTCAAGGAAATCATGCCGCGACAATCCTTTGACGTCTCATTGCAGGCGGCCATCGGCGGCAAGATAATGGCCCGCGAAGACGTCAAAGCCCTGCGCAAGGATGTCACGGCCAAGCTCTACGGCGGCGACGTCTCACGCAAGAACAAGCTGCTCGACAAGCAGAAAAAGGGAAAAGCACGGATGAAGCGCTTTGGTAAGGTGGATATTCCGGCCGAAGCCTTTATGGTGCTGGTACGCCGCGATAACTAGCGGTGGGGACCGTCGCCGATTTTGTCGGTGCATTCGGTAATAAGGCGTTTGGCACGAGTCTGCTCGTCGGTGGTTGTTGCGACATCGCGTGCCCAACGGTAACAACGCCGAGCATTTGAGTAATGGCCGAGCTTCTGATGGACTTTTCCGTCTGAGAGATAAAGGTCGAATGAGCTGGACGCCATGCTGAATCCAATCGTGCCGAATTAATTTAATATAATTATACTATAATGTTTGTAAAAGTAAATAGTCACGGAAAAACCGGCCCGTGCACTCCTGGATGGAGTGTCGGTGCCGGTGGATCAGTGAACGTGAAGTGCTAGACGATGTGGAAGCCGCCCCAGGCGTAGTCGCCACCCGTGAGGACGTTGTCCTCGCGGAGGTGGTCCGGGTCTCGGATCAAACCGTTGTCTATCCTCAGGCGATCGTAGCCTGAGAGGAAGCCAAAGGTTTTGGCTGTCGCGGGGGCGTACTCGCCGGCCGGAATATCCCAGTCGGACTCATAGGTCCGAGGATCCCGTAGCTGGAGGGCAAAGCCAGGACTTTGCGAGCGGAAGGGGGCAATCTCGTGATCCTCGGGGATGAGGGCAGCGAGTGACTGCTCGAGCTCGTCGTCAATGGTAACCAGCAACCGGTTGGTCTCCTGGATGATTCCGCTGAGCGCGGGGTTGCGGTGGTAGGGCAAACCGAGGTCGGCGCAGGCGATGGCCAGGTGGCGGATTGGGGCGCGAGTGTTGGCTGTCTTCGGCATTTAAACTCCCTGAGGTCGTAGCACTTTGGGAAGGTACAAAAGTTCACTTATGTCCAACAAGCAAAAGCGTATTGAATGTCATCACAATACAGCAATGAGTCTATTTTGTCAATAGTATTGACTTTATAACTTCTTTAAACTTTATAATCATGCAGAAACGTGTGCTGTCATGGTATAAATAGAGCAGAAATAAGCATAAGGATAATATGGATCCGAATCAGCCACAACCTCTCCCGCCGGTATCCCCGGGACCGCCACCCACGATGCTTGAGCCAACCCCGGCAGCACCCCAGGCCTACGCCGGCATGAAACACAGCCGTACGCCGCTTATATTATCGCTTGCTGTGGTGCTGGTGTTGCTTGCCGCATCCGGAGGTGCGTTCGCCTACATTTCGACCCGCCCCAAACCGGCAGTCGCTCCTACTCCGACTCCAGCGGTGGTTATTGAAGACGTCACGCAAGCGCTACCGGATATCGACTCTTCCTTGAAGGAAGCCGATGTTAATATATCGACGATTACGTCCAGTCTCAACGACGCGCAAGGGAATCTCTCAGAATGAGTAAATTAAGTATTCGCATAAGTCTTATTGTGCTTGGTGCAGCTGTGCCGCTGAGCGTGGTGATGGCCGCGCCGGCACTGCCTACCCCAACACCTGCTCCGCCCGTAGTTTCGTCAATTGACAGCTCCAAGCATTTGAATAACCTCAAAACGCATGGTGCCGCCGAGGTTGACCGCAGGTTGGCGCTGCTCCAGGCCGTCGCGACGCGACTGGCCAACAGCACCCAGCTGACGGCCAGTGATAGGAACGCTCTGACGAAGCAGATTAGCGACCAGGTGGCCGCGCTTGGGACGCTAAAAAGCAAATTGGCCACCGAAAGCGACCTGACATTGGCCCGCAAGGACGTCCAAGCGATTATCGATGAGTACCGCTTATTCGGGCTGCTGACAGCACAAATTAGCATCGTGACCGCATCCGACCGCATGGCCGAGACCCAAACCCAGCTTCAGACGGTTGTGACAGAATTGCAGAAAAAGGCCACAATCCTCAAGTCTGCCGGTAAAGACACGGCCGCGTTGCAGGAATCCATCGACCTGGCGAAAACCTCTATCACAACAGCGCAGCCATTGTTTAGCAAGTTGACCGCACAAATCCTGGCATTCAAAGCCTCGGACTATGCGGCCGATCATAAACTCCTCAGCAGCTATCGTGACAATATCACCACGGCACGGGATAACTTCCGTATTACCAGAAGCAATATCAACGACGCCGTGGCCGCAATCAACAAGCTGAAGTAGTTTAGATACGCTTTCGACCCATTAACAAATTCCAAATGAAAATGACTAGGGCTATCACCAGCAACGCATGGATTAACCCACCCCCAACGCCGGAGATAAACCCAAGTAGCCAAAGGATGAGTAATATTACAAGAATTGTGTATAACATAACAGCTCTCCGATAATTTAGGTAAAGTAGCTTCTCCAGTATCGATAATTGTGTGTCAGACGGCATGGGGCTTTGTCACAAGACTGCATTTTTTGTACAACTTAATATTGTATTAGTAGCTAAATCGACCGTATCGACGCTTACTCTTTGACAGTCAACGTCACGTTATGAAGTTCGGGTTTGATTAAGGCGGCCAAATCCTGCAAGCCGCGGCGCTCGATGGGCCCATGGCCAATGGTTATGATGCTCAATCCCAGCTCTTCGGCGGCCGGTTCGGCATTTGGCCGCCACTGGCCCGAAATATAGATTTCGGCCCCGCCGCTGGCGGCTGCGTGCAGTAGCTCACTGTGCATGGAATCGGCCAAGGCCAGGATGGTTAAACGGGTGCCGTAGCCGTAGGTGCGCTCAATCCCGCCGAAGCGGTTGCGCAGAGCCTCGGCCAGCTCTGTCTGAAGGATCGGCAAGGCCAGGCGCACGATAGACAATCCCGGCCGGTCGGACAACATGTGGTAAGTTGCGGCTCCCAGCTCCTGGTTCAACGTCGGGTTGGCGGCTAGTCCGAACCGTCGGTCAAAAGCGGCATGGTGGAGGATAACCGTCAGATGCTCCGGGTAAGCCAAACTGCCATTCGGCAAGCGATGCAGCCAGATGGCATCGAGTTTTTCGGCGGCTGCCCAGGCGGCCGTAGCCGAGTCCCAGTCCAGGGCCAGGCCCAGTTTGTTGACCTTTCCCGACGTACCGGTCTGAATAATTCCGCCCGTCTCCGGGACCCGGTCGGCTTCAAGCGTCGTAGAGAAGATATCTGCCAGCTTGGTCGGTAGCATTATATGATGGCCCCCATAGTTACTGACATGGTAGCGCATGACACCGAATTGTAATAGTGGGAGCTGGGCACTTGAACTAGGGTTAGCACTCTTGACACGAGAGTGCTAATTTTCTACACTGTAACCAATTAGCCCTAACTATCGGTAGTTGCCAAATGACCCCACGCCAACAACAAATCCTGGGTGCAATCGTCGAACTCTACGCCAAGACTGCCGAACCGGTCGGGTCAATGTCGCTGGCGGATACTTTTGATGCTTCCAGTGCGACGATACGGGCGGAAATGGCGGCGCTGGAGCGCGAGGGGTTCATTATGCAGCCTCATATTTCGGCCGGCCGGGTGCCAACGGACAAAGGCTACCGGGCCTACGTGAACGCCATGGAACCATCCCTCGGCGACAGCCGTCAGGAGCTGGCCATGGCCCGACGCATAAGCGGCGCCGGTGAGACCGACCGGGCGATAAAAAACGCCGTCGAGAGCCTGGCAAACGTTACCCGCAACATGGGTCTTGCCACCATTGCCGGCAATCTCTATATGAGCGGCATGGCCAGCCTGTTCCAGCAGCCCGAATTTGCCAGCGGCTCCAAGGCCTATGAAATTGCCCGGCTCTTGGACAGCCTGGAAGAATGGCTGGCCGAGGCCGCCCCCAACGACCCGATATCGGTTTATATCGGCCGCGAAAATCCCATCGGGCGGGCATCCGGAGCGACGTTGATTATCAGCCGGTTCGAGAGCCCGTATTCCAACCGCAGCTATATTGGCGTGCTGGGACCGACCCGGCAGAACTACGGCCCCGTCATCGGGCTGGTGCAATACACCGGCAAGCTGCTCGAAGATACGTTGAATTAGGAGGAATTATGTCAAAAATGGATGATGCCCAGCGGAAAGCCAAGAAAATACTCGAGGAGATGCAGAACAATAATACCGCTCATACTGAGGTGGATATTGAAACCCACGCCGAATCGACCGTTACCGCTGGTTCGGTTGACTCAGACGATCAGCAGGCTCGGATCGACGAGCTGACGGCCGATCTCCAGCGAGTTCAGGCCGAGTTCATCAATTTCCGCCGCCGCGCCGAGCAGGAACGTTCGGAGATCATGGATTTCGCCAAGGGCCGCGTAATCCGTGAATTCCTGGCGGTGCGCGACAGCTTTGACCAGGAACTGGCCCATCGCCCCGACGACATGGACGCCAAGTGGACCGCCAGCATCGACAGCATCCGCTCCCAGTTCGATAACAGCCTCAAGAACCTGGGCGTCGAGCGGTTTGAAAGCGTCGGCCACGCCTTTGACGCGCACCGCCACGATGCCATTACCATGGAAGAGGGGGACGGCGAACACGAAGTGGTGGTCGAAGAACTCCAGCCGGGTTACGTCATGGGCGAAACCGTGTTGCGCCACGCCATGGTCAAGGTGGGCCGCAGCAACGAAGTTAAGGGCAAGAAGTAATGGGTTACAAAGCCATCTCCCAGTTCAACCCGGCCCGTGAGGATGCATTTATCTTTGGCGACCCGGAAACCTATGGCGGCGTTGAAGTGGCGGGTAGCGTGGCGTTGTTTGACGCTTTGGCGGCCAAGGGCCTCTCTCCCGCAGTGGTGGGTGAGCCGTTGCTCTATGTCATCGACCAATTGCCAGATGAAAGCGAGCGTGCCTTGGGTGTAACCCTGTTGCTGGCGGCTGAATCCAACGACCACTATCCTGACGGAGCAACTTTCCTCGCCGAGTCCAAGCGCGAGGTCGGTTACTGTTTTTCCTGGACCTTCACCCAGGAAGGGGATGATATCACCGAGATTTTCGTGGCCATTGATGCCGACCGGTTAACCCCGATGAGCGCGAAGACCCGCGAGGAAGATATGGGATCGATTTTGAGCTTGAATGAATATCTGACCACGCAACTTGTATTAATCGGCCAAGGCTCTCAGCCGGGTGACACTGACTCTATATCTGCTTACTCACCTCAAGAATTATCGGCCGCTGAGGAAATTGCCGGGGATCTAATGCGCGAGGCCATAGAAAAGACCGGAGCGCCGCTGATTGCCATCGCGCCTGTCGAAGCTAGTTAGCACTCTTGACGTGAGAGTGCTAACTTCTTATAATTGAGATTGTTCAGCAGTCATCAGGACTCAGTGCCAGATGCCGTCTGAGAGTCTTACATTCATCTAGAAATATGGAGAACACCTAATGGGTAAAATTATCGGAATCGACCTGGGAACCACTAACTCGGCCATGGCCGTCATGGAAGGTGGCCAGCCGACCATCATTGCCAACGCCGAAGGTATGCGCACCACGCCAAGCATCGTCGCGGCCGCCAAGAACGGCGAGCGGCTGGTAGGTCAGGTTGCCAAGCGCCAGGCCGTCATCAACCCGGAAAACACCATCTTTGAGGTCAAGCGCCTCATCGGCCGCAAGTCGACCGAAGAAGAAATCAAGCGTGACGAAAAAATGATGCCGTACAAGATCATCGAGCACGGCGACAGCATAAAAGTTACCATGGCCGACAAAGAGTACTCGCCGGAAGAAATTTCTGCCATGATTTTGGGCAAGCTCAAAGCCGACGGCGAGGCCTTCCTGGGCCAGCCTGTCACCGAGGCGGTCATTACCGTCCCGGCATACTTTAACGACTCCCAGCGCCAGGCCACCAAAGACGCCGGTAAGATTGCCGGTCTTGAAGTAAAGCGCATCATCAACGAGCCCACGGCTGCCGCTTTGGCCTACGGCCTCGACAAGAAGAAAGAAGAGAAGATCATTGTCTTCGACCTCGGCGGCGGTACCTTTGACGTGTCCGTCCTGGAGCTCGGCGACGGCGTGTTTGAAGTACGTTCGACCAACGGCGACACCCACCTGGGCGGGGCCGACTTTGACCAGGTAATCATGGCCTATCTCATCGCCGAGTTCAAGAAAACCGAAGGCATCGACCTGGGCAACGATAAATCCGCCGTCCAGAGGCTGAAAGAGGCCGCCGAAAAGGCTAAGATCGAGCTCTCCAGTACTAACGAGAGCGAAGTAAACATTCCCTTCATCACGGCCGATGCCAACGGCCCGAAGCACTTTAACGTTACCCTGACCCGGGCCAAGCTCGAGAGTTTGATTGCCGACCTGGTTGAGCGTACTGTCGGTCCCTGCGAGGCCGCCCTCAAAGACGCCGGACTCAACAAGAGCGATATCAACGAGATCATCCTGGTAGGTGGGATGACCCGCATGCCGATCGTCCAGAAGCGGGTGGAAGAGCTGTTCGGAAAGAAGCCCATGCAGGGCGTGAACCCGGACGAAGTCGTGGCCATCGGTGCCGCGGTTCAGGGTGGCGTGCTGGCCGGGGACGTCAAGGACATCCTCTTGCTCGACGTCACGCCGTTAAGCCTGGGTCTTGAGACCATGGGCGGCGTTACTACTAAGCTGATTGAGCGCAACACCACCATCCCGACCAGCAAAAGTCAGGTCTTTTCGACCGCGGCCGACAGCCAGACGCAGGTGGAAATCAATGTCATACAAGGTGAGCGTGAGTTTGCCGTCGACAACAAGAGCCTAGGGCGCTTTATTCTGGACGGCATCGCGCCGGCTCCTCGCGGCATTCCGCAGATTGAAGTCACCTTCAACATCGATGCCAACGGTATCGTCAACGTGAAGGCCAAAGACAACGCCACCAGCAAAGAGCAACACATCACCATCCAGAACTCAGGCGCCTTGAGCGAAGAAGAGATCAAGCGCATGCAGCAGGAAGCCGAGACTCACGCCGAGGACGACAAAAAGCGTAAAGATCTGGTGGAAGCCAAGAACCAACTCGACTCAACTATCTACACCGCCGAGAAGACCCTTAAAGACGCCGGCGACAAGGCTCCCGAAGAGGACAAGACCGCCTTGGAAGAGGGAATTACCGAGGCCAAGACGCATCTTGAAAGCACCGACAAGGACGAGCTCGAAAAAGCCGCTGCCGCGCTGAGCGAGCAGATGCAAAAAGTCGGCGCCGCCATGTATGCCGCCGCTGACACTACCGCCAATCCGGCACCCGGCACTGAGGGCGCCCCGGAAGAGGTGGAAGCCACCGAAGATGAGGGCCAGACCGAGGGTCCGGTCGAGGGTGAAGTCGTCGACGAAGACGGCAAGAAATAGCGTTTTAGCCTACTTGAGGTAATATAGGAACCATTGTGGCTAATAATTACAAAAATGCTTGATCATTATATTGTGCGCCCACCTAAAGCAGTAGAACTACAGCTGGTTCAAATGCTCCGACATGATGTGTTAGATCCTCAGCGTCAAATTCCCAGCGACTTAGTCCTCAGTGCTCACGATTACGATACTGAGTACATACATATGGCGGCATATGATGGCACCAAAATAGTCTCAACGGTCAGGCTTAACCCGTTGATTGCCAAGATTAATACTTACGTGGTAAGAAAAATGGCTACTGCCGAGGCGTATCAGGGTAAAGGGTTAGGTGGCGGGGTTTTGGAGATGGCCGAGAGGGTAGCCGTTGCCCGGGGCGCAGAGGGTTTTATACTTGATGCTCGCAAGGAAGCCATACCTTTTTATGAGAAGCATGGGTATATCCTAACGGGTGCAGAGGTATCGCACACTGACGGTATTACGAATTTCACAATGACAAAGCAGGTATGTGATGGCAACTAAACGCGATTATTACGAGATATTAGGCGTTACCAAGTCGGCCAGCGCCGACGAGATTAAGCGCGCCTATCGTAAGCTGGCCATGAAGCACCACCCGGACAAGCACGGCGGTGACGATGCGCAGTTCAAGGAGCTGGGGGAAGCCTATGAAACGCTTAAAGACCCGCAGAAACGCGCCGGTTATGACCAATACGGCCACGCCGGGGCGCAGGGCAATCCGTTCGGCGGCGGAGGAGGCCAACAGTATTCCGGCGGGTTCGGAGGCACCGAAGGCTTTGATTTTTCCGATATCCTCAATCAGTTCATGGGCGGAATGGGCGGCCAGCAACGTAGCAGCGGGCCAGCCCGTGGCCGCGATTTGGAAGTGGGCATTACCATCGACTTCGCCGAAGCGGTCTTTGGGGCCGAAAAGGACGTCACACTGACCCTGGACGACAACTGCGACCATTGCCACGGCAAAGGCGGCGAGCCGGGTTCGGCCATGAAAACTTGTGCCACCTGCAAGGGTGCGGGCCGGGTCATGCACGTTCAGCAGACTATTTTGGGCGCTATACAACAGCAGAGTGTCTGTCCGACCTGTCACGGCTCCGGCCAAGTACCAGAGAAGCCCTGTACGGTCTGTGGGGGCGTCGGGACGCAGCGTAAACAGCGGACCATCAAGGTGAAGATTCCGGCCGGCGTCGACAACGGCAGTACTATGCGGCTGCCGGGCAAGGGCGCGGCACCAAAAGGCGGCGGCACCAAGGGCGACCTGTTCATTGCCATCCGTGTGCGCGCCGACAAGCGCTACGAGCGCGACGGCACCAACATCCACAGCGAAGTTAAGCTTGCCATGGCCGATGCGGCCCTGGGCGCAGAGATCCCGGTTGAAACCGTCGACGGGGAAGTGAAGCTGAAAATTCCGGCCGGCACTCAAAGCGGCAAGCAATTCCGCCTGAGCGGCCGCGGCGTGCCGCGCCTCAACAGTTCCGGCCGCGGCGATCACATCGTGCACGTTGCCGTGGAAACGCCCACCAAAATGTCGGCCAAACAGCGGGAACTACTGGAACAATTCGCTTCCGAAGGCGATAAAAAAGGTTTCTGGAAGAAATAACCTTCCGACCGGCGTATAGTTAGGGCATGAAACTCGCTTCCCGACTTCAGGCCATGGATAAGCGGCTGCGGCTGGTCCTTTTGGGCACTTTTTTATTGGTGATGTTACAAGCGGGCCAATTATTCATTATTGCCGAGCGAAATTTGGGCAATGCTACGAGTACTTTTTCGTTTACCTTTGCTTTCGTCTGCCTGTTTTTTATTCCGACCAGCCTGATTTTGACGGGTGCGGTCATGTGGCTGCTGCGGGGTGTCCGACAGGAACATAAACCGCTGTTTATGCTGGGAATTATCAATATTGCGCTGGCCGTGCAGCTCGGCTGGTTCGCGGGTCACCCGTGCAGCTGGGGTTTGATTCTGGGATTGCATTTGAGCGGCTGTTAAGGTGCTATAATTTCATAAAGCGTAAGCCTTATGCAAATACCAGCTTTCAGTCCAAACCTGTTGATCATCGCTATTCTGATAGTGGCGACGTTCTATGCCTTGATGGCCGGAAAACAGCGTCTGCGGCTGCTTATTTTGAGCGTATACGTCGGCATAGTCCTGGCCGAGCAGTTTTCCCAGGTGGTGAAGCCTTATGTCGGGTTTTTGTCCTTGAGCCAAACCGGCTTCGTACTGCTGGGTCTGCCGATTCTTATTTTTGGCCTGGCCCCTCAAAAGAGCCATAAATCCGCCCAAAGCAAAGGTTCCTCGATTGCCAACCTGCTCGTGGGAATGTTGACCGGCGGATTGATCGTAGCCAGCGCCCTCCGTCTCATGCCGACCAGCGAAATGGCGGCCGTGGATAATGATTCGTTCGTGGCCATGATTCTGCAACAGTATCAGCTCTGGCTGCTCGGCGGATTGCCGCTAGTGGCGCTGGTTTTGGGAATGCTGAAAAACAAAGACAGCCGTCATCATTGACGGTTTGAGGCTAAATACCGTATAGTAAGACGGTTCAGCGACAGACTTGGGCCTGTAGCTCAGTTGGTTAGAGCAGGGGCCTTTTAAGCCTCGTGTCCTGGGTTCGAATCCCAGCTGGCCCACCAATAAAAACCCGACCTTGTGTCGGGTTTTTATATTGGATTTGTAATCGGCCTTACTTTCGGGCACAATACAATGCATTGTAACGAGGGTAGAAAGCCCTCGTTTTTTGCGCCGTAGCACACTTATTTCCTTATTTTGCGGAGCCCTTATCCTGGGCATAATCGGTGCGCGCTCGGGTGCTGCGGTCGGGGCGGCGGAGGCCGGAGCCGCCGTGGTGCTCTTGGCGATTCTTGCTCGCACCCGTTTTGCCGTACCGGCGTTATTGTTGTTGGCGGTAGTATTGGGCCTTTGGCGTACGACAGTATATCGCCATGACCAAGCGCGCCTGACGACGCTCATCGGCCAAAAAGTGAGTTTTACTGCGGCCGTGGATGACGACCCCGCCTTGGCCGCCAAAGGGTACTTGGAATTCAAAGCCGGCCATCTTGAGTCGCAAGGCCATAAGCTGCCCGGCGAAATCACCGTCCGGATGTACCCCACGAATTTACATCGTGGTTATAGGATCCAATTGGATGGCAAGTTGGGCGACGGGTTCGGCAGCGTTCCGGCGGAACTGTTTTATCCGCAGATGACGGTACTCTCGACCAAACAAAGCCTGCTGGAGCAGATCCGGCAGCGGTTTTTTACCGGGATCCGCACTGCCTTGCCGGAGCCGGCCGCTTCGTTTGCCCTTGGCCTCTTGGTGGGCGTTCGAGGGCTTGTGCCCAAGGATTTGCAAACCCAGCTCAATCTGGTGGGGCTGAGCCACCTGGTGGCCGTTTCGGGGTACAACTTAACCATTATGGTGGCGGCAGCGCATAAATTATTTATTCGGGGAGGCAAGGGGATTGCCGTTATGGCGTCACTTTGGCTCATCGGGGGGTTTCTGCTGGTGACTGGCGCCAGTGCCAGTATCGTGCGGTCAAGCGTAGTGGCCGTGCTGGCCCTGCTAGCAACTTATTACGGTCGCAAGTTCAACCCGCTGACCCTTATTTTGCTGGCTGCCGCCGGCACGGCGTTGTTCAAGCCGGCTTATCTGACCGATCTGGGGTGGCTGCTGAGCTTTATCGGATTCTTTGCGGTAATGGTGGTCTCACCGTCGGTCGCGGCGCGCATTGGCAACCCCAAATGGTTGGCCGCGCAGATTTTCACCGAGACTATGGTGGCTCACGTCCTGACTATCCCGCTGATCCTGTACTATTTCTCCCAATTATCGATAGCCTCCCCACTGACCAACGTCTTGGTGTTGCCGCTGGTACCGCTGGCGATGCTCACGGGCTTTATCGCCGGTCTGGCCGGTATGTTGGCGCCGGCGTTTTGCGGCTGGTTCGCGTGGCCGGCAGCACTGGTGCTTAAATATATGCTGGCGGTGGTCGATTGGTTCTCCCGGCAGTCCTGGGCCGCCACCCACATGCATATCGATTTTGCCGGTATGCTTATGATGTACGGGGTACTGGGTATATTAATTCTGGCAATGAAGCGGTCCAACGTTCGGATGGCCAGGCGGGAAGATAGCATGGACGTTCTCAGTGGGAGCGGGGCCGGAGTAGCCCGCGGTTAAAGTTGAAAATTATGTTCCAAAGGGCCATAATGACAAACAATCTGTAGGTTTCCTGCACGATAGCACCGGAAAAGAGAGCCATGAACCGCGACGAAATAGTCGTGAGACTATTAGAGTTATATGAGGGAGAGCGTGAGCACGTCAGAAAGCTTAATCCTCTCTTCACCGAAACCCAGCTGCGCGTAAAGGTCGAGGATAACCTTGCACGCGACTTTGGCACTACGGGTAAATCTCTCAGGCATGCAATCTATGATGAAGCTGAGAGAATTGGCGGTAAGCACCTCCTACAAACCGTCCGAGTTGCCGATATTCCTGACAACAGCTTGCCGACGCCGGAGGCCATGTTGGTGCTTCTAGAGCACGCGGGAGAAGACTCATTGACGGATGCTTTCAATATAGCCGCGTCAAATCGTTATGCGGCATTGCAGCAAGAGAGACTATCGGCGTCGCGACCTGTGCGTTGGCTAACATTGCGGGACCTTTTTTCCCGCGCGAGACGCCATGACCGATGAAGACCTCCGCACTATTCAGGCACCGTGAGTTTCATACTCACGGTGCCTTTTGCTATAATAAAGCTAGAAGCATATCTGATAACGGGAGAACCAGCCATGTCCGGACACTCAAAATGGGCTTCCATCAAACACCAGAAGGGTATAAAAGATGTCCGTCGCGGCGCCAGCTTCACCAAGTACGCCGCCCTGATTTCCGTGGCCGCCCGCAGCGGCGCCGACCCGACGACTAACTTTAAATTACGCTTAGCCATCGATAGCGCGCGTAAATCCGGCGTTCCAAACACAAATATCGAACGCGCCGTCAAACGAGGTTCTGGTCAGGACGGCGGCGGTACTTTCGATGAAGTCCTGTACGAGGGCTACGGTTCCGGGGGCGTCGCCATCATGGTGGAAACGGCCACCGACAACCGTAACCGGACGGCCAGCGAAGTCCGGGCGACGTTTAGCAAGCATGGCGGCAATTTGGGAACAGCCGGTTCGGTCGCCTACCAGTTCGAGCAGCGGGGCGTCATTGAAATACCTGTCAGCGATCTGGACGCGGCCGAAATGGACGCCATTGAGGCGGGCGCCGAGGATGTGGAAGAAGGCGAGGGCCGCCTGATTGTTTTTACTAAGCACGACGAACTGGATAAGGTTCGCAAAGCTCTGACCGAAAAAGACTACGTTCCCGAGCGAGCCGAGCTCAGTTACGAACCAACCACGACAATTGCTGTCACCGACGAGGAAACTGCCAGGAAATTGATGAAACTAATCGATACCCTCGACGAGCTGGACGACGTCACCCGAACCTACGCCAATTTTGATATCGCTCCAGAGTTGCTGGAGTCGCTCGCTTAAGCCCTGACACGATTCTGACCACTATATTCCAACAATGACGAAGCCCCCAACGGGGCTCGGTTGAGAGCTTCGTCAGGGGCGGGTTGTTGGTAGGTGTCGAGGCGACTGTGGTCACTTCTCCTGCCTGTTTTTGAGGGATCTTTCCAGTTTGTGACCTCCCACGAGAAGTGCAAGCGCCCGCTTGTGGTGTTGGCGGCTGCCGTAACGCCGTCCCGTCCGTGGGTCCTGGGATATTGAAAGCTTGAGGCAACGGAACGCCACGAGACGCGCCTTGGCGGACTGGCCGTTGCGGGACAGCGCCGATGCGTAGTCGAGCTCGGGATAGAGCAGTGATTGGTAGTACTGGCCAGCCGTGAGTTTGGCAACCGCATCTGCAAGAGTATCTACAGCCTCAGGTACATCCCCTTGTCGAAGCTGAAGCCGGGCTTGGAAACCCAAGGTCTGGGCATGCTCCTCGGGGTACTCCTCGAAGGGCAGGAGTTCCAAGGATTTGGCGATGCTGATCTCGGCGAACTCATACTCATCGAGCGCAATGCAGCTTTCGGCAATGTCACGCTCGATATTGCCACGCTCGTAGTCGGATGCGCCATCCAGGGCCCTGAGGTAGAAATTGATGGACTCGTCGTACTCGTGGAGGCGTTGGTGGCATACACCGATCATCTGGTTTGCAAGCCTGACACCGGGCCCGCCCAGTTCAATGTATTCCTGGTATAGCCTTATGGCCGTCCGGAAGTCGTCCGGGGTGTTGCCAACGGTGCGCAGCCTTTCGGCCTCGTCAAAGGGAACGTCGTAATCAGCCACTTCAATTTCCTCTCGGTCGGGGCCAATGCGAATAAGTTATTCTAACACCTTAGTACGATATTGTAAATGATATCGAATAAACTTTATTCACAAGCGGCCGTGCCAGATATAGGCTAAGATAATAACATGAGAATAATCGGGGTGGACCCGGGTACGGCAACTACCGGATTCGGGGTGATAGATTACGAACGGGGGCAATACAGCTTCGTGGATGCTGGAGTTATTACCACTCCTCCAGGCATTCCTATGGCCGAACGTCTGATAACGCTCCACGAGGAACTCTCGCAAGTTATTGCCGACACCAAGCCCCAGGCAGCTGCGGTCGAGATGCTGTTTTTCGCCGCCAACGTCACTACCGCCATCAGCGTAGGGCAGGCCCGTGGGGTCATCCTGCTCACCCTGGCCGAGGCCGGCCTGATACCCGGCGAATACACCCCGATGCAGATCAAACAGGCCGTCACGGGCTACGGTGGAGCCAAGAAGCCCCAGATCCAGGAGATGGTGCGCCTGCTCTTGAAGCTGCCGACCATCCCTAAACCTGACGATGCGGCCGATGGGCTGGCGATTGCAATGACGCACGCTACGCAGGCGCATCTTCCCGTCCATCGGTAACATTATTGTAATTATAGAATCTATATGCCATAACTGGACTATAGGCTAATTCTGCCTTACCCTTTTACATACCCTTTGAGAGGAAGTGGTTCGGGTGGTCGACACCCCGATTCAGCGCCTGCCCGATGAGATTCTCAATTGGCAGAGTGTTCTGACGCATGTTCATACCTTCGGCAACAGCAAGTGCAGTGGCCAACAGTCGCTGGACGATGTTGTTGATATGGCCTTTCGCCTCGGTTTCCGGCGGGTGATGCTGAATGAGCACACAAGTAACCCCGAAAGTCCGTTTCAACTTAAGCCATACGGCAAAGAAGTTGAGGCGCTTAACCGGCACCGAAATCGGGTGAGCAGCACATTCAGCACGCTAATTGCATTTGGAATTGAGTGTAACACCGTGCCGATCACAAGCGCGGATTCGGACGGTAAGTATGGAGTACGGACACGCTTCGAGCTTGATGTACCCCACTTGGCACTAGCAAGGTTGTGGCCTAAGTACGTCGTAGGCTCGCTTCATGGCGATGCCAGTACTTACAAAAGCCCTCACGCTCTCATGGCAGCTATCCGCATGCTCTGTGAGCATCCTTATGTGGACACTTTGGGCCACATTACCCGCTATGTCAGTGACGTGCCGGTTGATTGGACCGAGGTAGCGCAGATGGCAGCCGACACTGGCACGCTCATTGAATTGAACCTTAATCAATGGTTCAAGGAGTGCCGGCCGGAGAACCAGCCCAAGGCGGACGATTCGGGGGACGTTAAGTTTCATCGGCAGTTCGTAGAAGCGGTGGCCGGCTCCACGGCTCAAACGGTCATCGGGGCCGACATCCACAACGCCGGCATGTGGCCGACATTGGAGCCGGTAAAGGGTTCGGAGACTTCGGTGGAGAGCGTGATCGCTTTCCATGAATTTCTGGCCAGTTGCGGGATCACTCCCGAGCGGGTCATCAACAGCGACCTGGCTCGCTTTGATAACTGGATCAAGGCCACCAAGGCCAGCCGCTCAGCGCTCATCGCAAGATGACGGTCTGACCTAGCCCTAAGGGGCGGACGAGATAGAATCTTGTCTGCCCCATCATATTTTCTAAAGTTCTTATGCTTTGAATAACTTATTTATACAATATTTCATCATAGCGGGTCAGCATTTTATCAGCGGTGAAACGTGATTCAATCAGGTTGATGTTGGCTCTCATCTTCGCCGTCCACGCGTCGGGCTGGTCATAGTATAACGGAGCAACCTGTTGCTCTAGGATGTCATAGAGGGTGGCAATTGGTGCCTCCTCGGGCAGGTCCCATCCGATAGGTTCAATGTCGATCGCGTCGATCCAGCCGTCGCTTACCGATAGCTGTAAGGCTCCGTTAAGGCTGGCCTTCATGCCCGAGGTGCCGCAGGCCTCCAGGCCCCTTATGGGTGTATTCAGCCATACGTCCGCGCCCTGTACCAGCAGGCGGGCTGAAGCGGGGTTGTAGTTGGGCAGGTAAGCGAAGTGGTCACGAAGGTTAGCCAGGTTGGCGGCATTGATAATCTGGTTCATCAAGCCGATGCCGGTGGCGTCAGCCGGATTGGCCTTGCCGGCAACGATGAAACGGACTGGACGATTGGGATTGTTGGCCAGAGCGGCCAGGCGTTTGAGGTCGGAAACCAGTAATTCCGGCCGTTTGTAGGCCGTCATGCGGCGGGCCCAAACGACAGTCAGGCAGTTGGGGGCCAATTCCCGGCCGGTGGCTCGATTTACGTGTTCTACCAGTTCGTGGCGGTTGGCGTTGTGAATGGCTCGCAGCTCGTCGTCGCTTTGGTTGCCAGTTAGTTCAGCGGCGCGCCAGCGCGCCGCATAGACGCCGTTAGTCGTGGCCACTAGCGGGCTGCCCGGATGATTAATGGCTTCGGTGCGCACATGGATCATCGAAACTCCGCTGTGATGGCCGGCCAACGCGAGGACGGCGCGGGTAGTTGAGAAATAACCGTCGGGTTTACCACCCAAAGCCATAATGGCCGCCATGTCGGCGTCAGGATCGCTCAGGTTGCGGCCGAGGGCTTCCCGCAGGACGGTTGGCTCCAGAGTGAGCCCGGCTCCCGCAAGGATCGTGTGCTTGGTGGCGGCTATCGTCGGCCGCATGGCGTCGAACGCGTCAGCCAGCGTCATGCCGACGTGGGAACGACGGTATCGCAGAGCCGCCGCGATTCCGACGAAGGTCATGTGACCTTCATTCAGGTGATAAATATCCGGGTTAAAGCCTTCAACAGCCATCAGGGCAGTTGCTCCCAGCCCGAGGACAATCTGCTGCCGCAACATCATGCCGTTGCGGCCATCGTAGAGGTGATCGGTTATCTGGCGGATGGGCCCTGGATTACCGCGAACTTTGGTGTCTAGTAAGGTAAGGGAAGCCGTACCGAAGGCTTTGCGCCAGGCTACGACTTTGACCGGCTGATCCTCGACCGTGACTTCGATTGTGCGCGCTTTACCGTCTTCACCGCCAATGATAGCAAAGCCTTCGGCTTCGAGCCGCTGAGACATGGTGCGGGTATCCGGATCGCCCGAGGTGAATGACTGATGGTATACCATGCCGTAAGCGTGGAAGTTGCGCCCCTCGGCCCCCGCTTCCTGAACGATGTCACCTGCCAGAATGCCAAGCCCTCCTGCATAAATCGGTAACGAATCGGCAACGGAGTATTCAGCGGAAAAGTAGGCAATTTGTTTCATAGCTTAAGTATAACGTAGAACCGGCGATTCACTGCGCCCGAAAATGCTCGCTTGATTTGAGAATACCGGTTATGGTGTCCTCGAAGAACTTGATTGCCAGGGCGTCGTATTCCGGAGTGCCGATTGGGCCGCCGTGGGTAAAGTAGCGGTGGTTGGCGAAACTTTGGATGAGCAGCTCACTTTCCCAGTAAAGCTGGCCGTCGCCCTGAAAGTAGCTATACTCATCCATAACCTTGACGTACTCTTTCTGCCAAGCGGGCTGTGCGAAGCAGCGCATGTACAACACAGACAGGTCTTGTAATTTATGTCCCCAGCCGACGTTTTCCCAGTCGATCAGGCCGAATCGGTGATCTGAACCGAAGATGTGCGGCGGGTAGGGCTCATAGTGGGTTATGACCGGTTCGTACCGCGCGTATGCCGCGGAGGCGGCCTCAAAGCGTGCCAGAAGAAGGTCGGCGCCATCCTTGAACTGCGGGAGCTTGAGGGCGTAGTTGAAGGTGCTCTCAAAACGGTAATGGTTGTTGAGAGTCGTAGTGTAGTCGGTAATCAGGGAGGTGAGGTTTTCGGGAATAGTCGGGGACACCTCGTGGATGCGGCGGAAGAAATCGATGGCTTGTCGAGGCTGGAAGGCTTTGAAGAACCGGGGACTAAACACAAAGTCAGAATCCCAGGCCGACATTGTACGCTCACGGATGAAGGTTCTCAGCGACCATACCGGTGAAGTCTCCGACAAGGCGATTATCCGGGGTTCAAACCCGTCATTGTCGATTGCCTGGGAGAAGAATTGTAAAAAGCGAGCTTCCTTCAGCAGTCGTTTCCCGAGCTTGTCGACTTCATCAAACTCCGTCCAGACATACTCCGCCGGGCCGAACTTCTTCCGCTCCGAAGTTGGCAGAACCATCTTGAACAAACCCTCGACGTCACCGCTGTTCACGGTGCAAACGAAGAAACGCGGCCCGTAGCGCATTACCTGAACCGGTTCAAAATGGTTACGTTGCATGACGTCGAGGACATAAGGGGATAGTTGGCTTAATGGGATATTCATGATTGTATTTGGGTTAAGTTGTTAGGCGCCGCGCTGCTCGGGCTGTCCGCCGCGAATTCGCAGATAATCAGCTTTGTATCGCTTGAGGGTGTCTTCGACGACCGCGTTTGGCACCTTCATCCGTAATAAGTCGACCACATGGATGGCGTCGTAGATATCGAGCTTGTTTTCGAGCTTAAATATCGCGTCACGCCACATGATGGCCGCCTCATAGTCACGGCGCTTTGTAGCCTGGGATTCCTCATCCTGCATCATATCGATGAAAGCGTGCCACTCTGTAGCCATCAGATCACCCTTGTCCAAAGTTCGCTCCTTAAAGGGGATACGCAGGATATCATTCCGTTCCCGTTCCAGAGCCAGGAGCACGCCGGATCGTTTCCACTCGAAAGCCGTTGCCAGAATCCGGTGGTAGAGCAGCTCGCCTTCCTCATATTGAGTGTGGTCGACGTTGGGCAACTGGCGGAGGATGTCGAGCAGGCTTTTAGCTCCCTCCTCAATCTGCTCAAAGCTCCACCACGGTTTGGCTGACGCCCAGAAGAACTGGTCGGAGGCCAAGGCTGAATCCAGGCTTTGGCGCAATCGCGGGTATTCCGCATCATCTTGAGGGAGTTCGTAGAATCGAGTTATAACCAGGTCGCGTAATTCCCATTGGAGGGCGTGGATGGGGTTTGTCGGGTCATTCCAGGAAATAAATTGTATCCCCTGGGCGATGTCCTGCGGACTGGAGGCCCAAGTACTGCCAACGGGCTCGCATTCCACCGCTTCGGGGTAGAGTTTTATAAGATCGCTGATGTGAACCAAATTTAAATCGGCGTCATCAAACGTCTGGAAGAGCAGCTTTTCCAAACCGGGGCGATGGTGGCCGAACGTCTCGCCGTCCATGCCCGTGAGGATATAGCGATCACTGGCAATTTCGGCCCGCAAAGCCGTTTTGAGTTGCGCTACGTCGCGGACCGCCGCGGCCATTATCATGTTGGAAACACGCCGTTCACGGAAGAATACGCCCAATTTTGTGCCCTTGATGGTATATCGTTTGGTGTAGTCGATGGCGTCGACCTGGCCATTGTAGGCGATCTCGTCCATGAGTACCCATTCCAGGCCGGCGGCTTCAAGCGTCGGTGCCAGCTCGGGGCTGTAGGCCATCTCCGGCAGGAAGATGCCCTTTGGCTGGTAGGCGTCACCGAGGTAATGACGGTTGGTCTCATCGTTGATGGTAATTTGGCGTAAGGTCTCCTCTGGCGAAAGCAGAGGCAATAAAGCGTGGTATTTCGCACACGCCGTAAACTCAATCTTGCCTTCGCGGCCGGCAGTGGCTAAACCGTCGATAAGGTCTTGATAACCGTATTTGTCGAACAGTTCCAATAGTGAGCCGTTGACGTTCAAGGTGATTTTGGCACCCTTGTGCTTGAGCAAATTCTGGACAAGTGGCCGGTAAGATTGGGCTACAACTGCCTCAAGGATATCTGGCTGCTGGCCATACGGTTGGTAGATATGTAGGAAGTTGGCCCAAACCATTGCAGGCTCCTTTATGTGGTGAATGCTCTTATGAGTGTAGATGAGACCGTTCAGACTTGTCCAACTGCGTCCAATGCTTAAACCGATCGAAATCCGCGGTAATGACTTTTGCTGGCTTAATATCGGCCGCGGCAAGGGCAGTGATGAACTGCGCCAAGTGGTTATCCCGCCAGCTGACCTCCTGGTTAAGTTCATGCCATTGGGAAATGAAGCTGTCTAGCTGAAGCTGGTTGTGGATATCCGTACCAATAAAAACGTCGGCTTCAGATCTGGCCAGCTCCTTCAACCAAAGCGGCCAGAATTGCCGCTGGATCAGGTGATCGTCATCGTCCGGGAAGGTATTGAGATTTACCTCAATTGCGGTTCCGGTAGCTTTTGCCTTGGCAAATATAGCTGGCCAGTCTACAGCCGTCAAATCCTCGATGAATCGCGGCGGGTGTCCAAGCACGTCAACTAACGGGTTGTCGCAGGCGTCACTGAAGAGTTGAGCGATTGCCTCCTCGTCACGTTCAGTCTCGGGAGGGAGGGTATGACGGGATGCGATGATCAGCGGGCAGCGGTCAGCCAGTCTTGGAGTCAGATCGGTGCGGCCGCTGGCAAGCAGGCTCACTTCCAAGCCGTACATTATCGGGACCCGGCCGACGACCGGCCTCCGCCGTTGCCGCAACAACCGCCTTCCCCGCGGCGACAGACGGCCGAGCTGGCGTGGCCGAGCCGGATCGGAAGGATGCTCATTGAGCAGGACGTACGCCAGGGGTGAGGTATCGTCGCCCGCCAAATTGCCTTTATCGAGCGAGCGGACGATGCGATCGATAGTTAAATTGGATTCGTGGTGCCCGGCGTGGTTGGATAGTACAGTATGAGCGTGAGTCAGGCCGCCGATATACTTGTGGGCAAGTTTGATCAGATTCATTTATACCCAGTTTACCATTTATTCGGGATTTTCCATGGCATGTTTTGGTGCTCTTTGACGGCCGCCTTATACATCCGGACATACTTTTTGGCCGGAATTTCCCAGCTGTACGACAACGCCATCGCCCGCAGCATTAGCTCTTGCCAGCAGTCCTTGCTTGAATTCCATAGTAGTAACGCCCGCTTAATGGCATCCAGCAGGGCCCGGCCTTCATAATCGTCAAAGACGAAGCCGTTACCAGTGCGGGTGTGCTTATTGTAATCGGTAATGGTATCGGCCAGACCGCCTGTTCGACGAACCACTGGAATTGTGCCGTATCGTAAGGAAATCATCTGGCCGAGTCCGCTCGGCTCGAATCGGCTGGGCATCAGGAAGATGTCTGAGCCGGCGTACACCAGGCTGCCCAGTTCCTCGCTGTAGGGGCGATAGGCGACCTGCTTGGGATACTGCTTCATTTTCTCGTCCAGGAACCGAACGTAACTGCCCTGGCCCGTGCCCACGATGACGATTTGCAATCCTTTGGCCATGAGTTTGTCGAAGATACTAAATACCAAATCGAACCCCTTTTGCTCGGTGATGCGGCTGTTCATTCCCAGGATCGGAATATTTTCGTCCACGGGCAGCCCCAGTCGGTGTTGCAGCGCCCGTTTGTTGTCATATTTGCGATGCATGATCTCGATGTCGTAGTTGACCGGTAGGTGATGGTCAAACATAGGGTTCCAGACACTGTAATCAACGCCGTTACGGATGCCGAAGAAATTGCGCTCGCGCGGTTTTAAGGCGTCGTAAAGACCGTGGCTGGTCGCCGGTATCAGCAACTCTTTGGCGTATTGCTCGCTGACGGTGGTTACAATGTCGGCGTTGGTGATGCCGCGCTTAAGAAAATTGATGTAGTTGACGGCTTCAATGGAGGTCGGGAGTTCGCCTTCACCCATGTCTTGAAATTCGGCGGGGACCTCCCATTGATTAACGATGGCGACGTAAGCCGAGTTGTGGATGGTTTGGACGGTGGCGATGTTTTTGTACGGCGACGATTCGGGCAGGTATTTTATGAGATTCGATATGAGCGCGGCGTGCCAATCATGGCAGTGGATTACATCGGGGATCCAATCCAACGTTTGCAATAGGTTGAATACACTCAGGTTAAAGGCGTAGTATGGCAAGTTGCCGTCCTTGCCGCTGTAAATCTTGTTGCTGGAAGGGAAGTAGGTTTGGCTCTCCAGGAAATAAATCGGGACTTCCTGACTAAGGATACTGGCGTGGAAATTAATCGGACTTGGGTCGTTGTCCACCATGAGGGTGCCCGAACTCATCGGTACCAGAGGAAACTGCCGACGGTCGATGCTGCCGTAGAGCGGCATGAATACACGGACGTCATGCCCCAGACGATGGACCGCCTTGGGTAACGCGGCCATGACTTCGCCGAGTCCGCCGGTTTTTGCATACGGCGCAACTTCGCCGGAAATCATCAGGATGTTCAATATATTTTCTCCGCGTTATGCCGAAAACGGCGGAAGCTTTACTGCAGTATAGTCCTTTTGCTCCTTAGTCGCCAAGCACTGGTTCTTTGGGGATGGCTGATAGTTCGCTGAAGACCGGGTACAGATAATACTCAGAATGGTCTGTTACGCTGGCCTCACTCAACTAATGAGTAAAGGGAAACATATGAGAAGCAGAACCAAGACCATGATACTCACCGGTGCCGTAGCTCTGGCAGGGGCAGGCGCCTTCGGCGGTGCCGCAGTTGTCAACGCGGCCACATCCAACGGCACCAGCCTGGCTACCGCCATCGCTACCAAGTTCGGGCTCAAGCAGGCCGACGTGCAGGCAGTCATTGACGCTCAGTATGCGTCCCGACAGGCGGAACGTCTGCAAACTTTTGAAACCAGGCTGGATGCGGCGGTAACCGCTGGCACCATCACAGCGGACCAGAAAACCAAGGTACTGGCCAAAGCGAAAGAACTGGAAGCCGCGCGTCTGGCCAACCGCGACGCGTTGCAAAGCAAGACTCCGGCAGAGCGCCGGGCAACTATGGAAGCCGATCGCGCCAGTCTGAAGCAATGGGCGGCCGATAACAAGATACCAGAAAACCTGCTCTTGAAGGGCGGGCTGAGGGGACATATGGGTAACGGACCAATGGGCGGCCATATGATGGACTTAGACGATTAGTCGACGTAGAACCAGCAACTAGCCGTCAATTCGATGCCAAAAGGCTCCGGAACTATTACCCGGAGCCATTTTGGTATCAGGATAGGGGATTACGATTGGGCTATTATCCGGCTAATTTGCGTTTACGGTGTCGGTAAAACACTGGCGGCCTTTGTCATGACTGGAAGGATCGAAATAACCCGGTACCCGTATTTTGGTGCGGGTATCATTGGTCGATGTCTTGAAGGTCGCACACAGGGTAAACGATTCCTGAATGGTTAGACCGGAGCTATAGGGCAAGCCCGGTGTAGATGCCCGATTAGGAGCAGCCACTGGGCCCGAATTAGGAGTGTACTCGTAATCCTTAAGGCGGGTTTTAATATCACCCTTGGTGTCAAGCTGGTCCAAAGTCGCAGGCAGCTGCTGGTTTTGGCTATGGTAGCTGATTATCTCCGTATCCAAGGTACTCAGGTCATCGGAGATTATCCGATCGGTAACGTAGGGCTTTGAAACCAAGCCGTTGGCGACTGCGGCCGCGAGAGCGATGAGGGTTAAAGCCAGGGCAGCTAGATAGTAGCGTTTCACAGAGATCCCTCTTTGTGCGAGTCACGCCAATAGTAGGCAAAGATACCGCCGGCGATGGCCAGAGTGATGAGGGTATGGATTAGATTGCCGCTGAAACTGGGATTCGTACCGTAGTCGTTAACGCTGCTAGTGCCAGCGTTCAGCAGGCTGTATATGTAGCTGATAACCTTCCATATGCCGACGACGAAGGTAACTATCAGCGTCAGCTGGACGGCACGCTTGCGCGAAGGGTCGGATACTAGTGAGCTATCTCCCAGCTCAGCCTTTTTGAGCCTCAGGAACAGGAGCAGGAATATCGGTAAACCTACCACAAGTGCCGCTGTCGAGAAAGACACCACCCCCTCGTAGAAGTCATTCGTGACGCCCATCATAGTATCGACCAGGCTATGGAGCACCAAGCCCAATGAGACGGCAGCAACGGCCAGGGCGATGAACATGATGATGTACTCCAGCCCGCGGGTCGTGAAGTTGGACACGACGGCGATTGGCTGGTTGGACGGGGCTCCACTCAGTTGGTTGGATACCGCTGTAACGGGGGCAACGGGAGCCGGCAGACTAAGGTCGGCGGTAAGCACCGCTTCCGCCAGGTCGGCGTCCCAACCGGCCAGTACCAGGTTGCTCTTAATGACCGTATCGCTGAGACCTTTGTCACGGGCTTGGGTGACGTAATCGAACAGTTGGGTATGCATGGCGGTTCCTGTATTTATGCTATGGCAAGTATGAAACAAAATACTTACGCTTACAAGCAGCGCTTTATTCGAATGGTATACTTGGAACAATGATTGCAACCTTACGCGGAACAATAACCGAAAAATTACCCGATAGCCTGGTCCTTGACCTGGGCGGCGTGGGGTACGAGATTATCACGACGGTGGAAGACTGGGGCAGCGTCAAGGTTGGCGATGCAACTTATTGGCATATCTTCGAGCAGATCCGTGAGGACGCGCATAACCTGTACGGCTTCCGCGAGCTCAGTTCCAAGCAGCTCTACGGGCAGATGATCGGTGTGAACGGGGTTGGGCCAAAAATGGCCATGCAAATCTTAAGTGCCGCCGGTGAGCGACGGTTGCGCCAGGCAATCGCCAGCGGCGATCCGGCGTTGCTCAAGGGCGTGAGCGGTGTCGGGCCGAAGACGGCGCAGAGGGTAATTTTGGATTTGCGCGGCAAGGTGGAAGAGGGCGTTGTGGGACTGGCCCCAGTTGCTGATTCGACCTACCAGGCGTTGGTGGCGCTCGGTTATACACCGGGGCAGGCCAGTGAGGCAGTTGCGGCCCTTCCCGATGACGTTACTGACGAGCAGGCGCGAATTAAATTGGCGCTTAAGGGTGTCGGTAAGTAAGACCGTTCGCTGTTTGTTCGGCATCGTATCTGATATAATACCTGCATGATCGAACGAATCGTTAATCCGGAAACAGTGCCCGAGAGCCCGGCAGAGCTTGCCGTCGAGCGGGCCTTTGAGACGATTCGCCCCAAAAGCTTCGACAGTTATGTCGGCCAGGACCTGTTAAAGCAAAATCTCAAAATGGCAATCGGGGCCGCCAAACACCGCGGTGAGCCGGTGGACCACGTGCTGCTTTATGGTCCGCCCGGACTCGGTAAAACCACCATGGCCGGGGTCATTGCGATGGAACTCGGAGCCAATTTGAAGATAACCTCCGGGCCGGCCATCGAGCGGGCAGGGGATTTGGCCAGCATTCTCACGAACCTGGCTGACGGCGACGTGCTGTTCATCGACGAGATTCACCGCCTGCCTAAGACGGTTGAAGAGATTTTGTACCCGGCCATGGAGGACTTCGGCCTGGATGTCATGCTTGGCAAGGGCCCAAGCGCCAAGAGCATCAGATTGGACCTACCTCAATTCACCATTATCGGCGCCACCACCCGCGCCGGCGCCCTGAGCGCACCGTTGCGCGATCGGTTCGGCCATGTCCACCGCTTGGAGTACTACAGTATTCCGGAAATGATCGAAATCATTGAGCGCGCCGCCGGCATCCTGGGCGTCACCTTGGACCGCGAGGCCGCCGAAGAAGTGGCTTCCCGTGCCCGCCTGACGCCCCGTATCGGCAACCGCCTCCTCAAGCGAGTCCGTGATTACGCTCAGGTTAACAACGTAGATACCATCACCCGCAAAGACGCCCGCGCCGCCCTGCATATGCTGGAAATCGACGAGATCGGCCTGGACGCCTCCGACCGGCGCATGTTGACGGCCATCATCGAGCATTACGCCGGCGGGCCCGTGGGCCTCAGCACCCTCGCGGCCCTCACCAGCGAAGAAGTGGCCACCATCGAGGACGTATACGAGCCGTACCTCATGCAGATCGGCATGCTCGAACGCACCCCGCGTGGCCGCAAGGTTACCCCCAAGGCTTATGCGCACCTGGGTATTTTGCCTCCTGCAACAATTTCTTCGTAATCCTTACAATTGTATTCATCGCGCTCAGGTGCTAGCCTCAAATTATAAGTAAGGCATTGTCATATGTTGTTCCGTAAGCATAAGGATAGTCACTGGAGGCTAGGACTAGCCTTGTTGGCAATTGGAACCGGCTTAACGCTCTTTGGCTACGTTGCGGTCCAGCAGAGCATCCGACTGGGTGCCAACGACCTGCCGGCGCGAGTGGCACTGTATAGCGCCCTGCGGCTGTCGACCGCTGACCCTAAGACCGCAATCGGACCAACTCCGACGACGGCGTCGGAGCGTGAGCTGTATCCGGGTGTCTACGTTTTTGATGAACAGGGCAGAACGGTTGCCACCAATATATACGGTGATGTTGTGAACCTGACGGATGTTGTCCAGGCGCCGCCGGCGGGTACCTTTGTTTACGCACGGGGCCACGCTGATAACCGCTTCACCTGGAAGCCCACCAATGGCTCGCGCCAAGCCGCCGTACTGGTACATAATTCTGATAATAAGGGCTTTGTTATGGCGACTCAAAGCCTAACCGAACCTGAAAGGCTAATCTCAAAAATTGGTGAGCTGGCCGGAGCAACGTTGCTCGGCGTAATAATGGTGGCGGTTGCCGTCGTCTGGATCTAAGAAACAGTGACGAATATTAAGCGCGGAACCGTCATTATCCCCGAAAGTCCATTGGACGTGGAGCTTGCCAAGTTCGCACGGTTGAAGCAGCAGGCTCAAGCAATGCTAGTAGAGCTCGAGCAGGCAGCCGGATCCGGTGAAGGCGGCAAGAGTGGTGGCTGGCGTCATAACCCACTGGGTTGGATGAACCGCCGCAAACCATAGCTCATCCCAGCCGACCCTCAAACCTAACGGGTAAAGGGGTTGTCCTTGCCGATGTCTCCGCTGGGGACCTGCCCGGAGACCACGTTCAGGTTCTTGATGGCGGTGATAGTCGTCTTGTCGAAGGTTACCCGGGGTGAAGGGGTTGGTGCAGCTGCGGGAGTCACGTTCAAGGCGTCGTTAACAGCATAGGCCGTGTAGCCGAATACCCCGATTAGGAGTGCACCTATCAGGTACGGCTTGGCTCGCTGCAACGCGGGCAGAATGGTTTTTGGGTCAAATTTGAGTTTAAATTTCATCTTCATGGCTTTATATAGGCGTTAACGGTCATTGAGTAGGTTACGTTGTTTTTTTCGGCATGGCTTATGGCCAGGCTTGTAATGTTGGTAAAGCGGCTTAAGTTCTCAACTCGGGTCAGGAAGGCTTGTAGCTGGGCGTAGGTACCCTGGAGTTGAAAGCTGATCGGAAGGGCAAGCACGGTGCCCGATTTAACCGTCTGCGAAGTGTCCCCCGGCAATCCGGTGGCGCTGGGTAGCGACACATTGGTCAGTGAAAGTCCGCTCTCGGCGGCAATCGACTGCAGTTGGGCCAGAATCTCGGTCTGGTTCTTGGTCCGGGGCAAGGCGTCGATAATGCGGGGTAGAATCGGCAGGATATCGCGGTTGTACTGGAGTCGTAGCTTGGCCATGTCGTCCAGCTGCTGCTGGGCTGCTTCCTGGTCGGTCAGGGTCATTGCCAGTTCCGCCTTGGACGCGTTAATGCGGGTAATCGCGTAATAATAGCCGTAGCCGCTGGCCGCAATCAGCAACACGATAATACCCATCAAGGTGAAGAAAAATTTCTTTGGGGTCATCGTGCCTGCCCCTTCTTGAAGCCGATTACAACCCCGGCGTGGAACCCGGCAACGTCTTGGCTGATTGATTCCAAATCCACGCCGCTGATACGGGACGATTTTGCTACGGCGTCGCGGAAGGCGAGCATCGAATTGTAGGTGTTACCGCTCACGGCTACCCGAACCGGTTTGGTATCGTCGCCGGTGAGGGTGATGGTATCGATGGCGACGCCTTGAGGAAGCATTTTAGCCAGGTCATCAAGGAGCGAAGAAAATCGGGTTTGGGAAGATTGGATAGTCTTGATGGCAAGTAGCCGGTCGCTGACGTCCTTGGCTTGCTTGATGAACGGTGCTCCAGCTGAAATCTCCAGGTTCTTGGCCGCGATATCGGCGGTGGCATGGGTGTTCAAGACTCCGAGGTAATATATCGTTCCCCCGAGGATCCCGCCGATAACGACAATCAGCAGCAGCACCAGACGCAGATACCGCAGTACGATTCGGTTTAATTTGGCAAAGCGGATTTCGTCTTTGCGCGCCGATGGGAGGAGGTTAATCATAGTGCGCCATCCAGTCGGGCCAGCCCGATGGCCGTGGTATAGGCAGGGGCTTCATGTCTGGACACATGCTGGACGTTCTTGAACTCAAGTCCAATCCACGGATCGGCGATGACAACCGGAATTCCCAGCTGAGCACTCAGGTATTCTACGAGACCGGGCATGCTGGCGCTGCCGCCCGCCAGCATCACCATTTGGATCGGCCGTCGGTCGTGTCCGCGGTCCTGGTAGTACTTCATCACCCGGCGCATCTCATCGGTAATGGTCCTCAGTTGTGTCGCCAACGCGGACTGGACTTTTGTCTGAAGGCCGGATTTATTCAGGCCGAATTTAACCTTGATGTCATGGGCTTGGTCGTGGGTAATCTGGAGAGACTCCGCCAGCTGATGGGTGATATCGTCGCCGCCCAAATCAATCGTGTCGGTCAGGCGGATGACGCGGTCGTGGACGGTCAGGTCGATGGACTGGGACCCGAAGTCGGCCACCAGCGTAGTCTGATCCAGAGGCGAAGCTGCCAGAATGGCGCGGGTGACGGCGGACAAGCTTGACTCAATGAACGCAACGTCCAGATTCAATGCTTCGAACAACTTCATATAGGAGTCGACGATGGACCGCGGGGCTGCCACCATCAGCACTTCGATGTGTTCCGCCTGCTGTTCAATGATTTCGTAGTCGATGTAGAGATCGGGCAGGGGTACCGGGATATACTGTTCGGCCTCAAGCCGGACGGCGGCCCCCAGGTCGGCCGGGTTCATCGGCGGCAAGTCGAGCACGCGGGTAAACACTTTGGCGACCGGCAACGAGGCGGCCACTCGTTTAGCCGAGATATTACCGCAGGTCATTTTCTTCAGCAGGGGCAGCAACGCCGCGGCAATTTCCTGCGGGTCGACGATAATCCCCTCAACGATTGCCTCCTCCGGGAAGTTGGCCAACCCGTATCCCAGGACAGGCTTCTTTTTGCCATGCGACCCTAGTTGGAGGACTTTGGCCGTACGGGTGCCAATATCAAAACCAAACAGGGGCTGATCATGGTAGATAAGCGGCGGACGTCTCATTGTATTATAACCATAGCCATTTTGAATATTGTATCACTTTAGTTGGTACTGCGCGCATCAGGAACCGGAACCGGCTCGTAATAGCGGGCCACCCAGGAGTAGGTGGTAGTGCCCAGGTTGGACGAGAATGAGATGCTGCCAGAGTTGCTGAGCAAAATCCGCTGACCTGCTACTGACCCGATAGCCCCGCCCTGCGCCACCGATATGGTGCTCCAGCGGGCAAAGAAGCGTGAGCCGGCCGACAAGGATTGGTTACCAAGGTTGATAGTGGTTATCGGTGTCGAGTTGAACAGGTCGGCGTCAGTGACATCGGCACAGTTGGGTGAGCAACCGGCCGTGGAGTAGAAGGTAACAAACTGTGTCCCTATGCCGGAGGCGTTGGTGGCCGCGCCGGACTGCTGATTAAAGACCACGCCGGTTGAGCCGTCGACCATAATTGTCGGGATGGCGGCGACGGCCGCATCGGTAATTATGAGGGCTTTCTGGTTGAGGGTTATATTACCGGTCACCCACAGGTCGCCTTTGAGGATTACTTGGCAGTTATTACCGGCGCTGAGGTCGCCAGTGATTTTGGTATTGGCCGGAAAGGTCAGAGTGGCAGACCCGCCGCAACTTTGATTACCGTTGATAGTGGTGGTGACACGGCTCTGATGGGCGGCTCGGTCGTAGGTGGGCAGAGGGAGGGTGGCTACGCCGGTGGATTGCACCAACCCGCCATTGCTCATTCCTGTTCCGGTGACCTGCCCGTTGGCATGGACGTCGGCGTAAATATGCGCCGTATTGTCCATGGTAATAGGCTCCCCGGAAGCACAAAGTGACGGATACCCGGTGTAGGGGGCGGTTTTAGGACAGGAGTAGTTGGCGACGTATACCTGAGCCGGCGCAGCTGAGCTGCCGATTTGGGCTGTGTTGATCATGGAGAGACTGCCGTTCACATAGACGTTACCGTTGGCGATGGTCGCCGAGTTGGACATCACCAACCCGCCGTTGCCGGTATGTACCGAATAGTTCCCAGATACTTGGGCCGAGGTAATGAGCTTGACCCGTCGGACCGACTGCGGATGAGGTGCCCCCTGTTTGGCGTAGGCCTTGCCCACGCTGTAAATCGTTCGCTCCATGTTGGGGCCGGCGGAGCTGTCGATAATGCATGATTCGTAGGTTACATATGACTGAGGCTGGTTCGTCAGTACCACGGCCGCCGCGCTGGACGTTGCCGATGTCGCTAGGGAACACGCGCCGCCAACCGGAGGAGTGGTTCCCGCATAATTGCTGCCGCTGTTCGAGGCCACGTTCAAGTTGAAGATTGCCGCATCAGCACCGGCCTCCGCAGCCGATAAGGACACCATGTCCTTAGCCGACTGGTTAGCGGTTTTGTAATTTTCCATCGACAGAGTAATTATGCCCATAAGGATTGTCAGGAAAACCATGCCTTGAATAAGGGTCAATAGCAGGACGTAGCCGCCCGAGCGATCAGGTGACCCGGCCGGTTGATTGCGAATAGCTAGGAGTGTCATGTTATTTGTTCCTCAAGGCGGTAATCGTCGAGTAGGTGCTGGAGTACGAACGTGTGCCGATGTTCGTCGTTTCAGTCACGGAGTACCCCACTGCTTCGGTACCGCTGGGTACGGCCACGCTGACATTGGCGGCATTCAAGTAGGTCGTACTCAGGCCCGCGATATCTTCTACAATGATGCTGTCCGGTGGGCAGCTGGAGGACGATAACGCCGGTGGGCAGGTCGTTTTGGCCGCGTTACCGGCTACCGCGTTGGCAATGGTGCGCTTGTAAAGCCGGTTGGTTGCCGAGTCCAGGTAGAAGATAACGTCGTTGGTGTATATATTGCTATGGAGACCGTCCACGTAAAGCAGGTTATTGCCGGTATCTCGGGCAGGCACCGCCAGAATCAGCGTCGCATTATTACCCGCCACGGCGGTCCAACTGTAAGGATTAGCCGGTATGGGCGGATTGGGATCCGGCTGGGAGTTAGTAGCCTCCACGGACTTAGCCGACCTGATAGTACGGGCCACGTTTTCCACGGCCGACTTGGTATTGCTCTGGATGGTGGTCTTGTTGTACGCGATATTAGCGCTTAAGGTGCCATCAATCACGAAGTTGTCTGCTATTAGCAACAGAACGGTAGTTATGCTGATGGCAACCAGCAGTTCCAATAATGAAAACCCGCCTTCACTGGCTAGTCGGCCACTCATCGGTTAATCCCGCTCATTGCAATGAGGGTAGATATCTGGAGCTGCTTTTGGATCCTGCCGTCGTAATAGGTGAGGGTAATGACCAGCTTCTTGAGTCCACGATTATCAGCCAATGTCACGACGGAAGATGACGATCGGGCAGCTCCAAGCATTGGGTAGCTTGCCAATTGCGAGGTCGTGTTCTGAGTGCCGACGGTAATCGAGCCATAGGGTAGATTGCGGAACGATTCAAGCTGTTGTTGCGCTGCTTCGGTGGCAATCGTCAGATTGTTAGCCCGGGCATTGATATCTCGAAGCGTACCGAACAGCCCGAGAATTGCCAGGAACATTGTTGAAAGTACGACCGTTGTCACGACCAGCTCGATGAGAGTGAAGCCGCCTTCTTTAGTGTGCGTCATAGATTGTATTATAACGGTTACGCTAACTAAAAACGACCCCGCTTGGGGGTCGTTTTTAGTTAGGAAGTCAATCCTAGTTGGCGCTGAGCAGGGTAAAGGCCTTGGTGGCTCCCGTACAAGTCGCGTCAGTCGTGACGTTCTTGCCATTGTCGTTGGAGTTTTCGAGGCAAGCCTTAAGTGTGAAGCCGCCGACTGGAGTGCCTTCAGTGTAGGTGTATACGTATACACCGGTGTTCTTGGGATCAGTTGGAATGGTCTTCAGATACGGGGTGGCGCCTGCGGTGAGGTCAGCCTGCCAGGTTGCCTGAGTAGGATACGAGTTGTTCGAAATGAAGTATTCTTCCATACCCTTCTGAATTGCTCCAAGAGCGGTCTTACGGTCTGTGTCACGGGCCTTCTTAGGTGCCGATGTGATGTTCGGGATAATCAACAGGGCAAGAATGCCGATGATGACGATAACGATTAAAAGCTCTAAGAGCGTAAAACCGCCTTCTTTTTTAGTGATGTTCTTAAGCACGAGTGCTCACCTCCTTATATTGATGGGATAGACGAAACCTTTGGATAAAGCCCTGAGCTCTATGTACCACAACTATAAAGTGCTTGTGGTTACGGTGTCAATATACTTATCCTCATTTCACCCTCAAAAGGCCAACAACGAAACCGACCCCTCCGGCAATGTGCCAGAGGGGTCGTGGGTGGGAATGGGGCTAGCTGGTTTTGGGCTTATCGCGCAGTTCTCGACGTGCCATGATTTCGTTGCCGACCTGCATTGGAGTAGGAAACACTCCTTTGTCCTCGAAGGATTTCCTGACTTCTTGCTCAAGGGCTCTGTCACTCAGCCAATCGATACTGCTCGAGTCGGCCTTGGTATTGCCAAAGTACCCTGTCTCTGTGGCCAGGCTGTCGTTGCCCTTCTTGCGCTTTTGCCCCGATCTGCGAGGCTTGTCGTCAAGAATGCGGTGAGACAGGTAATATACGACTATCAGGGACACCAATGTCGCGGCGACAGCGGCTATTATCGGCCGGTTAACTGCGGTGACAAAGGTGAGCTCGGGCAAAACGTACTTCGTCAACCCGACGAAGGCACCGTAGCCTGAGCCGATCGACAAGCCAAAAGCGGCGAGCAGTAGGTAGTAGCGCCGGGAGCTGTGACGAAACATTTGAAACAGTGCCACGCCGAGAATTACTACGATGGCAATGAGACTAATGCGATTCCCGATAGATGATGATCCAAAGTATGCGGCGAATATAGTCCAGGCATCCTGCAGGCCTGTGAAATCAACTTTCATATCATGCTCCTCTCAGAGCGGGTACTTGGCTCACACGCGGATGCGTAGGATGGTCCAATCTCTCATTATAGCACAAATAGGTATTATTTGCAATACCTAAACCGAATTGGATATGCTGGAAATCGGCCCAAAGACGGAAATAACGATGAAGCCCACCATGCCGCCGAGTACGATGATAAGTATTGGCTCGATGATGCTGGTGATGCCGGCAATAACCGTATCGACTTCACGCTCGTAAAACCCGGCCAGTTTCAGCAGGATTTCGTCCAGCTGGCCGGTTTCCTCGCCGACGCTCAGCATCTGGCCGACGATGGGGGGGAAGTTCTTGGAGGCACGGATCGGCTCGCTCATGGGGCGGCCGTTCTTGACCTTTTGAGCGACGTCGGTCAGCTCGTCCTGATACACGCTGTTGCCAAGGGCGCTTTTGGTGGCGTTTATGGCTTCAAGAACCGATATTCCTGATGCCATCAGCGAGCCGAAGGTCCGGGCGAAGCGGGCGACGTTGACCTTGACTAAAATAGGACCGATTATGGGGGCCTTGAGCATGGCTCGGTCGACGATACGCTTGCCGCTGGTGGTATGGATCCAACGGGTAAAACTTATGAACACGGTGGCGATGATAATCAGCAGCAGCCACCATGAATGCACTAGGAAACCGGAGATGGCCAGCATGATTTTAGTATAAATTGGCAGGTTTGCCCCGGCATCGGCAAAGATGCTGGCCAGTTTTGGCACGATCACGGTCATGAGGAAGAAGAAGGCGGCGAAGGTGGCGATGGTGATGACCATAGGGTAAATCATGGCGCTTTTTACTTTGCTGACGATTTCGGCGTCTTTTTCCTGCTGGATGGCCAGCCGGTCCAAGACCTGGTCCAGAATACCGCCGGCTTCGCCGGCCTTGACCATGTTGACGTAGATGTCATTGAAGACCTCGGGATGCCCGCCGAGCGCGGCGGCCAAGGTTGACCCGCCTTCGACCTGTTTGGCGACTTCGCCCACCACGGCCTTGAGCTTCTTGGATTCGGTTTGTTCACGCAGGATGTTGAGTGATTGGACCAGCGGCACGCCGGCGTTGACCATGGTGGCGAACTGGCGGCTGAATATAACCTTGTCAGCCAGCTTTACCCGGTTTCCGCCGGACAAGCGTTCCACGAGGCCCATATTATCGCTGGAAGTAACGGCGGCCTCTTTTACCAGGATGGGGGTCAGACCCTTTTCGCCCAGGCTGGCCGTGGCGGCGGCGCGGTCGGCCGCAAATAAGCTGCCTTTTTGGATGAGGCCGGCCTTGTCACGTGCACTGTAGCTGAATGTTGCCATGGTTTATTATTCCCGTGTTACTCGGAGGATTTCTTCAATAGTGGTGCTGCCCATAAGGGCTTTGACGAAGCCGTCCTGTTGCATGGTGAGCATGCCGTCGCGAACGGCCTGCATTTGGATATCGTCGGCCGTAGCGTGGCCAACGATCATGCGGGACAGCGAGTCGCTCACTTCCAGGACCTCGTAGATGCCGATGCGGCCCTGGTAGCCGGCACCGTTGCAGGCCTCACATCCGGGGCCCGCTTTATACAGCACGAACTGCCCGCTCTTGAGTTTGGACGTATCGATCGGTGCAGCTACAACGGGGGCAGTCTCGCTGTTGGGTTGGGGTGTTACCGGTGGGAGCTCGGGCGCGTCGGCGGCTTTCTTGGCGTCGCCGGCCGAGCGGTTGATGATGTTGGGGTCGGCGGCAATCTTATCGAGAATGCTCTTGGCGGTTTCAATCGCTCCTGACGGCTCAATGATCCGGCCTTTCTTGTGCTCCGTGGCGCCGATGCTGGCGACTTTGGGGGCGGGTGCATCTTGGGCCACGGGAGAGGGGACAGCCTGTTCAGTGGCGGGAGCCGGGTTACCATGCATCTCGGCAAAGTGCTTAAGGGCGATATCCAGTTGGAAATCGCGCTTGATGTTGGTCAGCTCCGCGCCTTCCGGGATAAAGGTGAGGCGGCACACCTGGCAGAGGCGGCGTACGAGGCGCTGGCCGATGACGGTGTTCACAGTGGAGGCAATCAGGAACGGCTCGATGCCCATATCCAGTAGCCGGGGCAGGGTGGTGGCCGCGTTGTTGGTGTGTAGGGTGGAGAGCACGACGTGTCCGGTTAAGGCGGCCTGTACGGCCAGGTCGGCGGTTTCGCCGTCGCGGATCTCCCCGATCATGATGATGTTGGGGTCCTGGCGGAGCAGGGCTCGGAGTCCGGAGGCAAAAGTCATTCCGGCCTTGGGGTTCACCTGGGTCTGATTCACGCCGCCTACGCGGTATTCTACCGGGTCTTCAATGGTGGAAATGTTGACGCCGTCGGTATTCAGCAGGCTCAGGACGGAATATAGGGTGGTGGATTTTCCGGAGCCGGTCGGCCCGGTCACCAACGTCATCCCGTGCGGCTTATGCAGGTTGCGTCCGATAATCTCCAGGCTCCGGCCTTCAAAACCTAGCTCCTCGAGCGTCAGCGCGCGAGTGGACTCATCGAGAATACGCATAACCACCTTTTCGCCGTCCATGATGGGTAAGGTGGAAACGCGCAAAGCTACCTGCTTCTGGCCCAGGGAAAACTTGAAGCGGCCGTCCTGCGGAACGCGGTGCTCGTCGATTTTGAGGTTGCTCAAAATCTTGATGCGGCTGACTACGGCGGCCAGGATCGGCTTGGGCAGGGTCATGGTTTCGCGCAGCACGCCGTCAATGCGGTAGCGCACCTGCACGATGTTTTCTCGTGGCTCCAGGTGGATGTCGGAGGCCCGGCTCTTAACGGCGTATTCCAAAATGACGTTGACGGTTTTGGCGATGGGCGCGTCTTCGGCCAGGTCCTTGGCCGACACCTTTTCCTGCTGGCTGTCGACGTCGGCGCTCGAGTCCTTGATGGCCTTGGTGATTTCGCTGGAAATGTTGCCCTTGTACTGGTCGATGGCGGCCAGGATATCCGGGGCCGGGGCAATCGAAATCTTGACCTTGGAGCCGATCTGCTTGGTAATGAAGTCGGCGGCCTGGAAGTCTTCCGGGTCGGCCATGGCCAGTTGCAGCTGGTCCTCCTCGATGCCAAATAAGACTACCTGGTACTTGCGGGCGATTCGCTCAGGAATTTTGAGCAACAGGTCGCGCGGGATCTTGATATCGTCCAGCTCGACATAGGGGACGTTCAGGCTCTGGGCATAAAGCTTGGTCAGTTCCTTTTCGCTCAGCAACTTCTTCTTGATAACCGCCGTCAGCAGCGACTCGCCGCTGTCCTCCTTGGGCATGATTTCAGTCAGCGCGGCTTCCTTGACCTGACCTGGTCCAAGGAGCAATTTCTTTAACTCGGCATCCGAAATACGCATATAGAGGTATCGTACCATAAGCGTTTACATAAAAGGGTTGTAATTCGGTTTTTGTTCGTTTAAGCTAGCTTCATTGTTCATGAGGGTGTTCAGCTTATTTTAAGGAATCCCTCATCATGTCGCTTCGCAACGCTCTTTGTATCGGTCTGGTTTCTGGTAATTTTCTTGGATTGTTCGGGGTTCCGTTAGCTCTTCATCTGATCGATATATCCAGCGCGAAAAGCGCTGAGATCGTCGCGAGTAGTGTGGCTGCCTCCTCGGCAGGAACGCTTGAGCCCGCCACTGCCCAGGCGACCATTATGCTGCCGCCGGTCGTCAACGAGTTGCTCGTGGATCCGGTTTCGCCACAAACGGATGCGGCGGATGAGTTCATTGAGCTGTTTAATCCCAACGGGCAACCGATGGACGTTACCGGGTATGTGCTGAAAACTGCCAGTACCAGTTATAGGCTTCCCATGACGGTCATCCCGGCTGGTGGCTACGTATCAATCACGTCGGCGGTTTCTCATATCGCGCTGGTCAATTCAGGCGGTTCCGTAACTATATTGGACGCTGCGGGTGTCCAGATCAACCAGATTGCCTGGGCGCAATCCGTGGCGGGGGCGTCGTGGGCGCTCTTTAATGACGGCTGGCACTGGACGGGTACGACAACAAGCTTGGCGGCTAATACGTTAAAGCTCGTGGGCACCGAGGCGGCAGCAACCGTGCAGGTTGCTGCCGTGACTCCGACGCTGAGCGCCGCACCTTCCTCGACTCCGAGTCCGTCTCCTGCTGCAACGCCAGCATTGCCGCAAGTTGACCCGGCCGTCGAGTCCTCCGGCTTCGGGGCCGTTGAAACGGCCGCCGTGATAGTCCCGCCGATCATTACCGAACTGTTGCCAGATCCTGTAGCTCCCGACTCAGACGCTGCCGCGGAGTTTATCGAACTCTACAACGCAACGGACGAACCGTTCAATTTAAACGGCTATACCTTGAGGACCGGGAAAAGTTTGGGCGATCATTATACTTTTGGGACGCTGATCCTTGATGCCGGCCAATATTATTATTTGACTTCAGCTGTGTCGCAATTAGGTCTGGCCAATGCCGGCTCCAGTGTAGCGATGTTTGATCCTGTCGGCGCGCAGGTTGGCGAAACGATTAGTTATGATGCCGCGAAACCTGGCCAGTCATGGGCCTTCGACGGTAGCGTATGGGGCTGGTCGACAACTCCAACGCCGGGCACAGTTAACCTGGTTACGGCTCCCGCGGTTGCCATCGCAACCGCCACTGCCCTAAAGGCCGCCGCCGCGACGGCTGCCAAGAAAGCAACCACGACCAAAAAGGCCGCCACGGCAAAGGCCGTTACCACCCCCAAGGCCAAGGCCGTTAAAGAAGCCAAAGTTATTAAATCTGCGAAACCGCTCGTGGCCGGTACGTCGACCGGGGGCGGCCGCTGGTTGCTCTTTGTACTAGTGGGTCTTACCATTGGCTATATTATCTATGAGTTCAGACATGACCTACGAAATTACTACTATCGGGCCTTCCGAAACCCAAGCCTTGGCGGCACGGTTGGCCAAACTGCTCAGGGGTGGGGAGACGATCGAGCTGGCGAGCGACCTGGGCGGCGGCAAGACCACGTTCGTGCAGGGTCTGGCCCGCGCGCTGTCATACAATGGTAGGGTAACCAGTCCCACCTTTACGCTCAGCAATGCCTATCTTGGCGAAACGGGGCTGGAGATCCATCATTACGACCTTTACCGACTGGCTGAGGGCGGCATCGTGGGTGAGGAACTGGCGGAAGACGTGGCCGACCCGAACGTCATCACCGTCATCGAATGGGCCGGGGTCGCCGACGCTAAGTTGCCGCCCGACCGCCTGGTAATTCAGTTCACTGTAACCGGCGAGACGGAGCGAACACTTAGCCTAACGGCTGGCGGACAGCGCTCATCCGAACTTATCGAAGGACTGTAATCATGATCCTTGCCTTACAAACTGCCGGGCCGACGACCTACATATATATAGTGGACGCTGCCGGAACCGTTATCTCAGCCCGCGAGTGGGAGAGCGCCCGCCGGCTGGCTGATGAGCTCCTTGGAACGCTTGCCGAATTCTTGGCCCAGAATGGCACCGACTTTAACGGCCTCACAGGCATCATTATTTTCAGCGGGCCAGGTTCATTCACATCGCTGAGAATCGGACACACGGTCGTCAATGCGCTGGCGTCACAACTTAAGATTCCGGTCGCGGGAACTGACGGCGAGCGTTGGATTATTGATGGGGCCAAGGCCTTGCCAGAAACTCCGGTCGGCGTCATTGCAATGCCGGTATATGGCTCCGAAGCCCATGTAACCAAACCCAAAGCTTGAATTTTGTCTCAACTTCACGTTTAATATAAACGTACCTATTATCCGATTTTTACTGCAACCCGGCTTTTCTGACCTTATCCCGCCGGTTATTTAGGGCTTTTATGGACTTAATCCTGTTATACACGGCCTTGCCGGCTATTCTTGTTGGCGGCGCTGCCGGTTATTCGTATCACTATGCCGTCGGTAAACGACGCACCGATTCTGCTTCTGCAACCGCGAAGCAGCTTGTTGATGCCGCCAAGGCACAAGCCAAGGAGACTATTCTTGAAGCCAAAGCCGAGGCCCTCAAAGAGGCTCAGGATGCTAAGCGTGAGGACAGCGAACGCCGCCGCGAATTGTCGGCCACCGAGCAGCAGCTGTTAAAGAGGCAGTCGTCCCTCGACGCCAAGCTCGATGAACTCGATAAACGCCAGGAAAAAGTTCGCGCCCATGAAGCCGACCTCGACCACGTTAAAGACGAATTGCGCGCCATCCGGGTGAAGCAGCAGGAGAACCTGGAAAAGATCGCCGGACTAAGCAAGGATGAAGCCCGCGAGAAACTGCTCAAGGTCACCGAACGTGACATCAGCGCCGACCTGGTCAAGCTGGTCAGTAAACTCCAGGCGGAAGCCGCCAGCGAAGCCGAGGAATCGGCCCGCATGATTATTGCCACGGCCATGGAGCGCATCGCCTCCGAACAGACCGTCGAACGTACCATTACCACGGTTGCGCTGCCGTCCGATGAGATGAAGGGCCGCATCATCGGCAAGGAAGGCCGCAACATCCAGGCCTTGGAACGGGCAACCGGAGTCGATATCATCGTCGACGAAACACCCGGGGCTATCGTGCTCTCCAGTTTTGACCCCATGCGCCGCCAGGTTGCCAGGGTCGCGTTGGAAAAACTGCTGTCCGACGGCCGCATTCATCCTGGCCGCATCGAAGAAGTTGTCGCCAAAGCCCAGACCGAAGTGGACAAGATGGTTAAGGAAGCCGGCGAAAAAGCCCTCAAGCAAACCGGCGTCGTTGGCGTGCCCAAGGAAATGGTGGTGCTGCTGGGACAGTTGAAGTTCCGCACCAGTTTCAGTCAGAACGTGCTTAAGCATTCGGTGGAGATGACGCATCTGGCTGGTATGATCGCCAAGGAAATCGGCGCCGATGTTCGGATTGCCAAGACCTCAGCCCTGCTGCACGACATCGGCAAGGCCGTCAGTCATGAGGTGGAAGGCGGCCACCACCACATCGGGGGCCAACTGGCCGAGCAATACGGCATGGAGCCGGCCATCGTCCACGCCATTACCGCCCACCACGACGACGTGGAAGCCACGACTCCCGAGGCGTTGATTATTCGCGTCGTCGACGCTTTGAGCGCCAGCCGCCCCGGCGCCCGCGGCGATACCCTGGAAAACTACGCCAAGCGCATGACCGAGTTGGAAAATCTGGCCATGACATTTCCCGGCATCAACAAGTGCTACGCCATCTCGGCCGGCCGCGAGCTGCGCATTATCGTCAAACCCGACCATATCGACGACCTCACCGCTATCAAAATGGCCCGCGACATCGCCATCAAGATCGAGGCGACGCTCAAGTATCCCGGCATCATCAAAGTCAGTGTAATCCGCGAAACGCGGGCAATCGAGTTTGCAAAATAATGAAAATCCTCTACATCGGCGACATCATGGGCAAGGCGGGACGCAAGACCGTTCAGAAACTGTTGCCTGATTTACTCGCGGAAACCGGCGCCGACTTTGTCATCGCCCAAGGCGAAAACCTGAGCCACGGCAAGGGCATGCAACTGTCGTCCATCGCTGACATGCAGACCGCGGGGGTGGACTTTTTTACCGGCGGCAACTGGACCACCAAGCGTCCGGAGGTCTTCCCGATGCTCGAAGACGCTAAGGGGCCGGTAGCCCGGCCCGCCAATTACCCGGAAGGTACGCCCGGCCGGCGCTATAAGATAGCCGAGACGCCGTACGGCCGCGTGCTAATCGTCAGCCTGCTCGGCCAAATCGTGGGCGCCTTTCCGGCCGTCATCGACAATCCGCTTCAAGTGATCGATGCCATTCTGGAAGAAACCAAGAACGAGCAGCTCACCGCCCGCATCGTCAACTTCCACGGCGATTTTTCCAGCGAAAAGCTGGTTATCGGTCAGTACCTTGACGGCCGCGTGACGGCTGTTATCGGCGACCATTGGCACATTCCCACCGCCGACGCGATGGTGTTCGCCGGCGGCACGGCCCATATCACCGACGTGGGCATGGTCGGCAGCTTGGATTCATGCCTGGGCGTAAAGTCCGACGTAATCATCAAACGTTGGCTCAGCGACCAATCCAGCCGCAACGAGCTGGAAGAGGGCGGTCGCATGCAATTGTGCTCACTTCTCATAGATACCGATTCATCAACCGGCCTCGCAAAATCGGCTAAGCAAATTATTAGATATTCAGAGCTGTAATTACTCGGTAATCGTTAAGCTCGCTCAAGAATCCGGCGTGATTATATCTTTATGGAAATAGATACAGCATCTGAACAACGATGTTGCAGTTTATATACCCTAATATTTGTAGGTTTACAGCCTTGCGAAGACTAAATCCGACAGGTACAGTACGTACGTAACGGAGAGATTTGGATGACAAAGCAACAGTTAATCGAGACGCTAGCTGCGGAGACCAATACGACCAAGCGTCAGGTTGAGCACACGTTATCGACACTGGTATCGATTATTGAACGAACTGTCAGTAAGGGTGAGAAGGTATCAATTACCGGCTTTGGCACTTTTGACCTCGGAAAACGGGCCGCCCGTCGCGGCGTTAACCCCCAAACGGGAGCTGAGATCCATATTCCCGAGATGGCTATGCCGCGTTTTAGGGCAGGGAAGCGGCTTAAGGAAACTATCCGCTAGTAGTTCGTTCTGCGTAAAGTTCGCCCGGTTAAGCTCTGCGTAGCTTCCGGGTGCTTTTTATTTGGCAAAAGGCATGTAGGCAGACTCATTTGACCCTAAACCCTCCGGTAACCTATAATTACCAAGTTCATCGGGGTGTGGCGCAGCTGGTAGCGCGCGTGCTTTGGGAGCATGAGGTCGAAGGTTCGAGTCCTTTCACCCCGACCAGTGAAATTGTAAAGGTAAGAGAACGCGGGTGTAGCATAACGGTTAATGTACCTGCCTTCCAAGCAGGCTATAGGGGTTCGATTCCCCTCACCCGCTCCAATAGAATTCGGCCCAGTGGGGTCGTTTCTTGTATAATGCCCTCATGCCCCCGTAGCTCAGCTGGATAGAGCAGTGGACTTCTAAGCCAATGGTCGCAGGTTCGAACCCTGCCGGGGGCACCAGTAATCATCATGAGCCTAGACTTTTTCCCTCAAAACGGTTAAATTTAACTGGTTCAACATGGCGGGTGTAGCTCAGTTGGTTAGAGCGACGGTTTGTGGTACCGTAGGTCGTGGGTTCAAGCCCCATCACTCGCCCCAGGAATTATATATCAAGTAACGGCTTCACAGAGCCGTTATTTTGTTATTCAAGATATTTGATATATAAAAAGCCACCAAAGGTGGCAATTGGGACGGTAGAAAGGCCGCCGTCCCTCGGTATGTTGACAGGTTACTTAGGCCTCGATGGATTCATCTCTTCTTTCATAGCTTGAGCCCCGCTAAGGAAAGTGTGCCCAATGAAAATAGAGAATACGAAAAAATAAAGGACTGCACGTAAAATCGTGGGTGCAGACAGGGAGAGAATGACTCCAATTATTAACATTCTAATAATGGCCTCTCTCTTTATACTCTGAGGCAAACCACGGAATCTTAACACTGTTTTCTCCTCTTGGTAGGTAACTTGGTAGTCGCTAGTAAGAATGGTTGAGCCAGATAATTCAGCAAGTGGTTGTGAGGCGTGTAAATGAGCGAAGCAGATCCGTTAGGGTACTATATACAAGAATTAGTAATAAATTACAATGTCGCGGCTCTGCCAAATAGCTCTGATGTCGTTCACGATACGGCCCCATAGCAATTATTCGAATAAAATCTTGCTCCAATATATATATTATCCATAGTTTTTTTATTTATTCGCATGTTACAATCCGCCGATATTGGGGATTGGATTATGGAAACGATCAAACCGTGTATTTGGTTCCAGGGTAATGCCGAAGAGGCCATGAATTATTACGTCTCGACGTTCAGGAATTCGAGAATAACCCACATCGAGCGATATGCCGGAAACCAGGGCATACCAGGCGAAAACGAGCTGGTAGGCAAGGTACTCACAGGGGTTTTTGAGCTTAACGAGCAAGAGTTCATGTGCTTGGACGGGGGCCCGCAGTTTGAGATGACGGGTGCGATATCTTTTGTAGTCGAATTAGATACTCAGGAAGAATTAGACGGAGTCTGGGACAAGTTATTGGACGGGGGAGCACCTCAGCAGTGCGGCTGGATCACCGATAAGTTTGGTATAACCTGGCAGATTATTCCAACGGCTTTAGGCGAAATGATGAGCGATTCATCGGCCACGCCTCAGCAGAAAAAGGCATTGATGGAGGCCATGATGCCAATGGTTAAACTTGATATTGCTCCGCTGAAGGGAGCATTCGAAGCGGCAAAATAGTCAGTTTGCCTGGGTAGGTCTGCCAAGGTATTTCGCGAAACCTGACAGTCGATTCAAGGGGTTACCCATACTAAGCGATACCTAAACGTGCTACGGTTCAAGATAGAGATAATAATTGTGGGGTGAGATACTTTGAAAACGATTGCGGGCGTAGGACTTAGTCAAAATACCGCCGATTCTCATCGTGCCGGCATAGAAGCGGCCCGTGCGGCCAAGGGCCAGTTAAAGGGCCCTTTTCCGTTGGCGGTCGTGTTTATGACCGAGCAATACGACGAACAAAATGCCATTGATGGGATACGCTCAGTTACTGGTGACACTCCTTTGGTTGGGTGCACTGCGCCAAGTCTTATTTGTAATGGAAAAATCTATCCCGATGGCTTGGGCGTGGCAATAATCCAGTCCGATACCTTGAAGGTGAGAGTCGGCTCCAGCGACAATTTGAGCCAAGATGCCAAAGAGGCCGGCAGGCATTTGGGAAATCTGGCAGCGACATTATCGGTTCCCAAGGGACACCCGCAAAATCAGGTATTGTTGGTCTTTGCCGATGCCTCGATGACCAAAGGAGTGGTCACGGATGCGCTCTATGAAGCTTTCCGTGAGTTTGGCAGTTTTTTCCGCTTCTTTGGTGGTGGCTCAGCCGATAATCTGCACTTCAAAAAATCCGTTCAGATTATGAACGACCAGGTACACCGTGATGCAATCACGGGCGCCTTGATTGTGTCCGATTCGCCTCAGGGCATCTCGTTACGGCATGGTTGGGAGCCGACTGGACGTAACCTGGTGGTCACTAAAGCTGAGGGCAAGACGGTCAAAGAGCTTGACGGCCAGCCGGCTCTTGAACTCTATATGGATTACCTAGAAGAGGACATTAAGGGTTTCGATTTCTCTAAGTTTTACGGTTTTGCCAGCGGTCACCCGCTTGGTATTCCCATGGCAACCGGAGAGTATGTCGTGCGCGACCCTTTATCGGCATCAATCGAGGACAACTCTATTACCTTTGTTTCAGAAGTGCCGGAGAACACCATCGTGAGAATCATGAAAGGGTCAAAAGAATCCATACTGCTGGCTTCGACCGAGGCCGCCAATGAGGCCAAGGAGGCGCTGGAAGGTAAGCCTCCGGCGTTAATACTTGTCGCCGATTGCGTTTCCAGGCTGCTATTTCTGGGCGATGATGCCCAGACTGAGATTTCCAATATAGAATCCCGCCTGGGTGGGGACGTGCCGATGATAGGCTTCTTTTCCTTTGGCGAAATCGGCATCGAAAAGGGAGGCCCGCCGGCCCTTTATAACAAGACCTGCGGCGTCTACGTCCTTCCGGAATAATAATAGATAGGTTAAACAATGGATATCCAGCAGCAAATGGCCGCGGCTCAGAACGAGATTCTTAGTCTCAAAGAGGAGATTAAGGAGAGCACGGATGAACTCCAAACCACACTTAACTCGGTATCGGTCCTTTACCAGATAAGCTCGGAACTTTCAGGAATCGAGGATAAGGCCAAGGCTAGCAGTACGTTTGTGGCCAGTATCTGTAAAATGTTCTCAGTTGACGTTGGTATTCTCATTGAGGTCGACAAGGCAGGCCTAAGCTATACAACCCTTGAGGGCATTGGCCTTTCCCGATCCGAGGCTAGCGAGCTGGCAGGGCAAATTGAGGGGAGTGTTTTCGAGAACATTTATAAGGATCGTAAGCCCGTGCGGCTCAAGCAACCGGGGGATGGTACCCTGCCTGAGATGGTTCGGCATCTATCGGTAAAATCTGCTCTGTTCATACCAGTTATCCCAAGCGCGCAGCCCGAACTTATCCTCTTATGTTGCCGAATGTACGCCGGAGAATTCTCGTTCGAGGAAGAGCGCGTAATCAATATTTTGGGTATTAAGTTCGCGGAAACTCTCGATCGAATAACTGCGCAAGTCACCGTAGAAGAAAGTCTCTCATTGGTTAACACCACCATCGAATCAATGTCGGATGGGATACTGGTGGCCGACTCGGACTGGAACATTATCCTCTATAACAAGCAGTACACCTCCATGTGGAATATCCCGCAAGAGATTATGTACCCGCATGATGTGATGAAGGTTATTCAATTCGTGTCCAATCAGCTTACTGACCCCATTGGTTTTATGAAGAAAGTAGAAGATCTGCACGACAATCCTGATGCCAGGACTACGGAGGTATTTGAGCTTAAGGATGGCAAAGCGTTCGAGCGAAATTCTGTCCCTCAACGCGTTAATGACAAAATAATTGGCCGGGTATGGAGTTTTCATGACATTACCAATACCAAACAGGCGGAGAAGCAACTTGAAGTGCGAATTAAAGAAGTTGAGGAATTGAACGGTTTTATGGTTGCCCGCGAGCTAAAGATGGTTGAGCTAAAACAGGAGATCAAAGAGCTACAAGCGCGAGCCGGATAGCCGAGTGTAATGCTCATTTCACTAGTGACCTCTTCTAACTGCTCACAAAAGGCTTGAGGGTGACCTTTAATTGATTCGCGCTTATTACAATTTTGGCACATTGTCTGATGATAGACTGAAAATTATCAGTTAAATTCGAAGTGTCATAGTTCATGCCGAGTATTTAGTTTTGTTGCACTGGAGAATTTAAATGGATAAGAAACTCCTTACGGAGATCAAGGATAGTCGGTCGGTCTTGGAAAAATCACTGCGTAACTCGGGCGTGGCGATATCGCAGCAGGATTTAGATTTGTGTTATACCCAATTTTTCAATACCCATCCTGGCATGGCAAGCGAAAATTTGATCGGTAAGACCGATGCCGATTGGTTGCCCGCAAGCGAAGCTGAGAGGCTAACTGCTATCAAGAAACGGCCCTTGGCAGGTAAAAAGGGCGTCAGGGAAATGTTCAAAAGCACTCTTAAAGGTGGTGATGAAGGTGATATCTACTATAACGATATTCGAGTTGAGCCGATTAAAGAGGACGGCGAGGTGGTCGGTATCTACACCGTGGCCATTGATATTACCGAGTTTCAGAAAGCCTTGATGAAACTCGAGGAACTGAATGGACGGTTGCTCAAGCATATGGAAACCCAACTCGATGCCTAGTATTTCCTAGTGACACTCATCATAGCCAAAATTTCGCTGCTGGTAATACAATAGATTCAGAATATGAAAGCGGGGATTACCATGAAACGCCTTTTGGTTGGCCTTATCGTTGCCCTATTGCTGATAGCCGTTGGGTTTAGTGTTTACGTTTGGCAGCAAACTCAAGTCCAGGAACTCAGCCGACAAAAAGATGACTTGCAGGTGCAGGTGCAAAAAGCCACCGAAGCGGCATCAAGGCAGCCGATTTACAGCTACAAATCGGACAAAGGCGTCAACATCTCGGTATATACCCCTTTGGCTGGCGCAAGAGCGTCCAGTCCTTTGCATATCGTAGGTCAGGTTCCCGGTAATTGGTCATTTGAGGCTCAATTTCCGATTGAGCTCAAGGATGCTGGCGGGAAAGTAATTGCTCAAGCCCCGGCAACATTGCAGGGCGACTGGATGACGGATGCAATGTTTCCGTTTACGGCGACATTGGAATTCAGCGGGACACCAAGCGGTGTTGGAACGCTGGTTCTCCATAAGGATAACCCCTCGGGCTTACCCAAGAATGACGATAGCCTGGCGATACCCGTAAAGTTCTAAACCGCCAACGGGCTCAAAGACGCGAACCAATGAGATGGCCGATAAACGCGGTAATCGCCATGGCCAATCCGCCGCCGATAAAGACGCGTCCGGCCGCCCATATTCTGTTGCCCCCGCCCAAATAAGCGCTGATTGCTCCGGCGATAGCCAGGGCGGCGAGCGAGCTGATGATAATGGCCAATACGCCGGTCTGGCCGGTGGCGATGAGCGCCGCCACAATCGGTACCGCCGACCCAAAAGAAAATGCCGCCGACGACGCCAGGGCCGCTTGCAAGGGGTTTGCCAGGGCGGCATGGTCGATTCCAAGCTCGTCACGGACGTGGGCTTTTACCCCGTCGTGATCTTGAAGCTGGCGGGCAACCTGCTTGGCGAGCTCTGGGTCCAGTCCGCGGAGTTCATAAATAGTGGCCAGCTCGGCTAATTCACCAATGGGGTTTGTCGCCAATGAGCGCTCTTCGATTTGTATATCCGCCAGCTCGGCATCTTTTTGTGAGCTGACCGAAATGTACTCGCCGACCGCCATCGACAAAGCCCCGGCGGCTAGTCCGGCGATACCGGCCGTTAAAGTGGCCGCGGAGTTACCGGATGCGGCGGTGACCCCCAACATCAGACTCGAGGTGGAAACTATCCCGTCATCCACCCCCAGAACGGCGGCCCGGAGCCAGTTTGCCCGGTGGGATTTGTGTTGCTCGGCCGGATGAGGGGATAGGTGAGTGTTCATGGTAAGCATTATAGCCGATTGTATGCCGAGGCTGCTTACCGGTATAGCTTTTTATTCTTCACCTTTTCTCCTATGATACGCATATGAATACAGCTATTGAGATTCGGGATTTAAGCGTTCGGATAGATAAAAATCCCATCCTGACCGGCATTTCGGCTTCACTGTTGTCCGGCAGGATCATCGGTCTGTTGGGACCTTCGGGAGCGGGGAAGACCACGATTATTCGTGCCATCCTGGGGCTACAACGTTTTTCCAAAGGAAGCGTTACGGTCTTGGGGATGCCGGCTGGTTCGAAGAGGCTCCATTCCGTGGTGGGTTATGTCACCCAGGACCCTTCGGTTTATTCGGACCTAACCGTCACCGAGAACCTATCCTATTTCGCCGCGCTGCTTGGTGCCGAAAAATCACAGGTCAAGGCGGTCATAGCCGAGGTAGATCTCACGGAATTTGCCGACGCCATCGTAGCGCATCTATCGGGTGGCGAGCGTGCACGGGTTTCGTTGGCCGTGGCCCTGCTCGGAAGCCCCAAAGTCCTGCTTCTGGACGAACCGACAGTAGGCTTGGACCCTGTTTTGCGTCAGAAATTATGGTCGACGTTCAGGGATTTGGCGGACAAGGGGATAACCCTGCTCGTTACCAGCCACGTCATGGACGAAGCCGACCACTGCGATGAGATTATGTTTGTCCGCGATGGCAGGGTGTTGGCGTCAGGGGCTCCAACCTCACTAATTGCAAGCACCGGCGCATCAAACATGGAAGGCGCGTTTTTAAAACTGGCCTTGGGAGAATCTAAATGAGTTTCAAACGAACCTTTGCAACCATGCTGCGCGTCCTTAAGCAGCTGAGGCACGATCATCGCACTCTGGCCTTGATATTGTTCGTGCCGAGCATCCTGCTGATTATTCTCAGTTACGTCTTTGAGCAGAATAGCCGGGTCTTCGACGGCATTGCGCCGCTCATTCTGGGAATCATTCCCTTCACCTTGATGTTTATTGTGACTTCGGTGGCCGTGCTGCGCGAGCGGACATCGGGCACGCTGGAGCGGCTGCTGATCTCACCGGCCTCGCGGTTGGACATCCTGTTCGGCTACGCCGGAGCTTTTGCTCTGCTGGCCTTTCTGCAGGCTTCGATCGCCAGTTTCTTTACGATCGTGGTCTTCAACGTTCCGATTGCGGGCAGTACCGTTTCGCTGCTGACAATAGCCGTCCTCGCCGGTATGCTCGGCATGTCCCTCGGGCTGTTCTTTAGCGCCTATGCCAAGAACGAATTCCAGGCTGTGCAGTTCATGCCGGCCTTCGTACTGCCGCAGTTTCTAACCTGCGGGCTGTTCACCCCGCGCGACGATATGGCATCTTTCCTGCGCTATTTCTCCGATGTCATGCCCATTACCTATGTGGTTGAAGCAATGAAGGAAATCAAGACCCACACGGCATGGACGGGGAACCTGTCCTTCGACGTCGCTGTAATTGTCGGTTTCGTGATGGTTGCTTTAATACTGGGCGCGTACTCCTTAAAACCGCGATGATCAATCATTTGTTTTTAAAATTAAGTCCGTGGATAATGGAACCATGATGTTCACCGCCACCAAGCCACATCCCGGTAACCCGTTTAAGCGTTGGGAACTTCGGGTATGTGCCACCAAAGGTCATTTGACCTACCGGCCTACGGGCCCCGGCACCACGAAACTGCGTGACCGCCTGAATACGACGACAGCTCATGGCGAGGCGTGGCGGTGCCTGCGTTGCGGCGATTTTGTTCTGGGAGCACCGGTAATCTCCGGCCCGCTGGCAAGTGTCCCTCATATTGCCCGCGGCAAGGCTATCCGTCAAGCCTTTATCCTGCGGTTACTGGGTGCGGAACGGTTCCTGCGCGGTGTAGGGCTGCTGCTTATAGCCTACGCCATTGAGCAGTTCAGCGATGAGAAAGGCAGCCTCCAGCACTTGTTTGATCAAAATTTCCCCGCCATCCAATCGGCGGCAGCTGGTTTTAACTACGACGTGAATTCCTCGGCCATTGTCAGCCTGATTCATAAGAGTTTGGCGATTAGCGGGTCGACGCTTATCTGGGTGACCGTCGGCGTCGTGGTCTACGGCCTCATTGAAATAACCGAGGGCGTGGGACTCTGGCTCATGCAGCGATGGGGCGAGTATTTTGCCGCGGTTGCCACGTCCGGGTTCATACCGTTCGAAATTTATGAAGTCATCGTAGGTGCCACGACAATAAAAGTAGCGGCTCTCGTCGTCAACATCGCCGCGGTTATTTATTTGGTTTATACCAAACGGCTCTTTGGTTTCAGAGGGGGAGCCAAGGCTTACGAAGCGGAACTTAGGAGTGAAGCCATACTGGACGTTGAACTTGCGGCCGGTACCGTATGAGGTACGACAGCAAATCGGGATTTATGTTCGAGCTTATTCTTGGGCTAGTCGTACTGGCCATTTTGTTGGTGGCGGAATATCTCCATGCCCATAAGGCGGCACTCGTGGGGCCGACGCCCACCCCCATAACCAGAGTCGTAATCTCGACGGCCCCCGGGGTTTCGGTCACGCCTGCCACAACCGCTACGCCGCTGGCTCCTCCGTCCTTCATCTATGATATTTCAGACCTGGCGCTGATTTTCGCGGCTCCTGGCAGGCTCAAGGATTTGGACTCTACGGCCGTGTATCTGGCTGGCGACCAGGCCGTGAATTCGGTCGGTTTTTCCAGCAAGCGCCTGGAAGCGGCCGGATGTAGCGCATCATCGGCACCGCTGGGAATAATTACCTATGACACCGACAAGGGCGGGGAGATTGTAGCGCATGTCGGAAGTCAAAATATCTATTATATTGAGCCCAAAACCGGCTGTAGGGCTGACGCTTCGCTCCTCCCGCTGGCAAGCTTAAAGGCTGCTCTGGGCTCGGTCGTCAGCGGCACGCTTTCGGCTCAATCGTCCCGGTAACGGGCGGATGGTCAAAGGGTCTGGCGGGCGTTTTGCAGAGAATTGACCAATTCCAGGAGCTGCTTGGCTTCGACTTCGCTGACGTTTTCGATTTTACTGCCGTCGCTGGCCTTATCGGTGCCGAAAAGCATATCGTTTTGGGTCTTTTCCAGACGGTGGTCGATATACAATTGGTAACTTGATTCATGAACGCCGCCCTCGACCCGCTGTAATATCTGAACCTTAACCCTTGGAACCGAAGTTTCGGCTACGTTGCAACGTGTTAAATAGACCAGGAGGTTATTGCTGGTGAGGTATTTCTTGATCGCTATCGATACGGTGGCGTCATGAAGCTTGTCTGCCAAATACCAGCTGACGCTGTTCTCGAGGGCGGTTTTAACCTCTTCTGAGGCGGGTGTTTCCATATCATAAGCTTAAACGAGAAGTTGACTGAAGTCCAAGCAATCAGGGATACTAAAGTTGTTTATCAGAATCCGCTATAACAAGGACTGTTTTATATGGATCCATCAATTCCGAGTACCGCCCCGATTTCCGAACCCTCCGTATCATCGCCCATCTTGCAGGAGTATACTTCCAACCCGTTTCCACTGGTTATTAAGAGCTTGGCCCACCTGTTGTCGATTAACGGCACATCGAGCTTGCTCGCGGTGCTCCGGTTCGTTTCAGCGCTTATCTTGACCGTGATTGCCGGAGTCGTAGCGGCTATCATTTTTAGTGTGGTTCATTTGGCGGCTCCGGCATTTCTGATTCTTGCAGTGGTTTATCTGGCGATTATTGCCATGTTTATCTCGCTCTATTCCGCTATCACCGCTGCCGGTATTAATGATGTCGCATACAGCGGCAAGGAACTCTTTTCGCAGGCAGTGTCGAAGCTGTTGCCGGTCGCAGGCCTGACCGTTCTAACGGGGCTCATCGTAGCTGGCGGTACGTTGTTACTGATCGTTCCAGGGATAATCTTTGGCCTTTGGTTCAGTTTGGCCCCAGCCGCAATGTTTGCCGAGAATTTGGGTATTATGGCTTCACTCAAACGCAGCAAGGAACTGGTCAGCGGACACCTATGGGAAATGTGGGGCATGTTGACCGCCTCTGCTATCCTGGGCAGCAATGGCGTTTTGAGCTTCTTGGTGGTCCCATCGGGGCTAGCCGGGCGCTACCGTCAGTTGCGGGACCTGAAAGCTAGCGGTCAGCCAAAGCCGAGCGTTCACTGGGCGAATTACTTCTTGTCACTGTTGGCGCTCGTGTTAGCTGTTGGCTGGGTTGCCATAGTCTCGTCTAACGGCAAATAACAAGTCGGCTCAGCCAACGAACTTTCAACTTAACTCAAGCGGCTCCTATGACACAGGGCTCTAGGAGATTATCAAATCGTTAGAGCGGCAAATCTGTCGCTCTAACGGTTGAGTTAAGCCCTCGTTCATATTACGCTAGGAAGGCTCACCACGATTGGTGGGCCGTACGCGCCTGTAGCTCAGGGGATAGAGCACCAGTTTCCGGTACTGGGTGTCGGGGGTTCGAATCCCTTCAGGCGCACCAAGAGCAATTATTTTTAGATTAATTTGGCTTGTATTCGGTATATTTCGTACTATAGTAGCCCCATACCTTGAAAACCAATCTCCCTACTCGTCGGAAGGACCGATTCCATGCGCCCGTATGCGACACTGCCGGGACTTTTCGGCGATCTCATGAGCGTCATTACGCTGGACGGCATTCAGGCGTCCAACTACAAGCTCTTCAAATGGGCGATTTTTGGGCGCGACAGCCTCATTGTGGGTCTCGACCTGGTACCGTACTACCCCGCGCTCTCGGCTCGCATTCTCATCTCGCTGTCCAGATTGCAGGGCGAACAAGCCAACTCTATTTCGGAGGAAGAGCCGGGCCGGATTCACCACGAGTACCGCAACCTGATTATCGGCGGTGAACTCATCGGACCGGACCAAGCCGCTATTTTGCATGAGCTGGCGGCGAAGTGGGGCGGCACCGAAAGTGAGCTTTGTTATTACGGTACGGTCGATGCGACCCCACAGTTCGTCCGGTTAATAGCAGCTCACGTCAGGCACCACGGACCGGAGGTCCTGGCGACGCGGATTGTCCGCCGCGACGGTACCATTACCACACTCGCGGAGTCAGCCCTGTCGGCGTTGGCCTGGTTGAGCCATCGGATCGCCGCCAGTGAGCTTGGACTGCTTGAATTCTGTCGTACCAACCCGCGTGGCCATGGCTATCAGGGATTGCGCGACGGACAAACGTCGTACCTGCACGAGGACGGTTCGCTGGCTAACCCCGATGCGCCCATGGCTTCAATCGAGGTCCAGGGTCTGGCGTATGACGCCTTGTTGGATGGCGCGGAGCTCTTTCCGGACCATGCTAACTGCCCCCGGTGGCTTGACCAGGCCGCCACCCTGCGCCAAACCACGCTCGAACAATTCTGGATGCCTGATCGCCAAAGCTTTGCTATGGCCTTGGATCGTCCGGCCGTTGGCGCACTGCCCCGGCTTGTTCGAACGGCCACCTCTCTCCCGGCGGAGTTGCTCGATACCCGGCTGTTCGACGGGCTCCCAGAGAGTGAAACGCAGTCGTATGTCTCGAGCATCGTCGGGAAAATGTTCAGTTCGGAGTTTATCACCGACGTCGGCCTACGGATGCGCGGACTCAAATATGCCAGTTTAGTGCCGTACTGGGACTATCAGGGCGCCAAAGTCTCATGGGCGGTCAACTCCAATTTCTTTGCACGGGGGTTGCGCCGCCAGGGCCTGGCTCCGCTCGCGGAAGAGATTGAAGACCGCATCCTTAACGGCATCAACAAGTCGCGCCAGTGCTACGAATTCTGGTACGTCGATACCGATGGCCGAGTTATTTACCTGCCGGAGATGGCCAGCGGCCAACGCGCGGTTGCCGCTACCAATATGCCGGAGCGCACGCAGGCGTGGACGGTTTCGGCCGCCCTGCGGGCGGTACTCGCTCAGGCCAGTGCCCCAGCCGCAGCAACCGGGTGGAGGGGCAAACTGGTCGCTGATATCCAATCGCAGTTGGATAACCCCAACCGAGGCTCAATCAGCGGAATCGAGGCTGTCAAACGCCTGGAAACGGACATTTTCGACCTCTAGCTCCTATCCAAAAATGCCAGTTCCGGTTAACTACCGGAGCTGGCATTATTAGTGTCGTTATCATGCGCAATCCTAGTCAAAGTTGCTAAAATCTGCTATAAATACTTAGTTGCGCTGTCCGTACAACTCAATGTGCGCTCGTAGCTCAGTGGATAGAGCACTTGGCTTCGAACCAAGGTGTCGGGGGTTCAAGTCCCTCCGGGCGCACCAGTAATTATTCCCCTCATAGTTCTTGCCTAAAAGTGCTGTTTCGGGTAGGATTATGACTGTTTCACATTTCGGGCCATTAGCTCAGTTGGTTAGAGCAGGGGACTCTTAATCCCCGTGTCCTGGGTTCGAATCCCAGATGGCCCTCCATAGCACTTATGCTTAAAAAACCCGTAAGGGTTTTTTGTTTTGCCTAAGTTGTTTCAATAACTTTTCAACTAGGTGGAAAATTAGTCGAAATTTTGTAAGTCTAAAATACGCCGATTCGACATCACGGATAATTCTTACCACTTAAGGTATACTCCTTATGGCGTTCGCGATCAGCTCTCTCTACTTGCTTCCGTGAGTGAAGGGGGCTGAGTCGGGAAACGCAGTACCGACCGGTTAAGGAAGTCGAAATGAACATCATTCGAGGATGCACTAAACATCGAGTTTTTGCGTTTTCAACTGCCATAGTTTTGGTAAGTGCATTATTCACGCTTGTAAGCCAAACTGCAAATGCCTCTACTATCACCGTCGTAGCCGGAAACTCTATTGGCACAGGCGTAACTTGTGATTCTACCATTCGTTCAGGGACGTCTGTCGTCTTCAATAAGGGTTCCGCTGTAGCAATTGGTCACAATGGGTATGCATATGTTGCGGACGAAAACCATAATGTTGTTTGCAAAGTCGAGCTTTCAACTGGAAACACTTCGTTGTTTGCCGGCAACGGCGCCACCGCAGGCGCCACCAATCTAGGGGATGGTGGCCCCGCAACAGGAGCAAATCTGTTTCAGCCGTCGGGTGTTGCTGTGACTTCAGATGGAACGGTATTCATTGCCGACTCAAGTCATCACCTTGTTCGCAAAGTTAATCCTGCCGGGGTCATAACGACTTATGCTGGTCAGTACTATACTTCCACGCATAACCCAAATGATCCAACTGACGTTGGTGACGGCGCTGCTGCAACGTCTGCTCGACTCGGTAGCCTTGGTAATCTCAGTTATGACGATGCGACAAAAGAACTGTATATCGCAGACTCAGGCCAGTTCCGTATTCGCAAAATCAACGTCAATGGTGTGATATCAACTGTTGCGGGTAATGGTTATCAAGGTAACACTACTGGTGTAGCTACATCATCTAGCCTCAGCTACGCTAATGGTGCTGTTTACGCGGATGGCAAAGTCTATATCTCTGATACAGGCAATCGCTTAATAAAGGTTGTGAACTCAAGCGGCATAATGTCAACGTTTGCAACTCTGGCATCATCGCCCTACGCAGTAGATGCTGATAATGCAGGCAACATTTTTGTCGGTGGAGGCTCTAGTGGCGCTGTATATAGGATCGACTCAAATGGAACAGTCACCAATCCGGCCAACGTCTTTGGAGGCGCTCCTGGCCTCGCCCTTGATGGTTTCGGCAACGTCTATATTGGTGCGAACTACTATGGCTTGCTATACAAAATCAGCGGCGTCTATAGCTCATCTTCGGCAAGTGTGAGCAGCGTTACTTCTGCTGTCACGAACGCCACGCATTTCTATGATGTGGATGTTACGGTTGGCCTCAGTAGCGTTTCTTGTCCTGCAAGTGTGGCCGTTTCAGTTGGTGCGGCTAGTACGACAAAAAGTATCTGCATTTCAGGTGGAACCGCCCCTAGCTCTATCAAGGTTGGAGTTAGTGTGCTTCCATTGGAGCCTAACAACGTATATATCTCTAACGCCGTGGTCATTGATGCAAATGGACTAGGCACTCAGGGGACTGGAAGTTACATAACACCTTTCGCACCCGTCTGGGTTGCGGCTGGCGATAGCTACTCCAGTGGCCACAATCAGTTTTTGGATGAGCCATGTAACTATGCTGGTTATGTCTACGCTCAGCTCGCATATTCGTTGAACGGAGACTACTCGGGGACATGTATAGACCGAACTACCGCTCCCGCATTAGATCCAAACGATGCTTCATTTTCGTGGCCCAGCAGGGCCGTTGACCAATTCAACACGGAAAGGAGCGTTCCGGTCAGATGGCAGATGACGGCGTACGTCTATGCTATGAGCGGGGCAAAGTCTGCAGACTTCCCTTCGACAGCATCGACAGGATGCCCTGGATGTGGTCAACAGTCAGAGATGGAAAACATACTCTCTGCATTCGCAGGATCGTGGAACGTCGTATCGGCAGATGGGGGTGCCGATGACATTAATTTTGCAGACGCTTTGACGAACTATTACGTTCAATTCTCGGTAGACTCAGTCGACCTGAATGCCAAACCGTGGCTAGAGACAACGAGAGGTCAATGTCCCGACACGGACACAATTAAGGCTAACCTGACGACTTTTCTAGCCACCTCGCCGACGGCTTTATCGGGATTGTTCACTGCCGCATCGATTCAAGATCCGGCCGTGAGAAAGGTCGTTATTACGTATCCGCACATAATGAACAGCACTAGTACGTGCGCGGATCACGATTCTACAACGGCCCCACATGAAGGGGCAAACGAGGTCATCGATTACCTCGACACTGGCTACATTACGCCACTTTCATCCAGTGGGGTGATAGTCGTTGATTTACGGAGTTCGGGCACTTTATCAACGAGTCCTATCGATGACCTCCAGCAAACAAGATATTTCGGGTATCCGCATCCAAGCGCCCAAGGACAAGTTGACATCGCAGGTCTCGTCTTGGCCGCCGTTTCCTAGGGCTGAATAGCCTTGGCCCACGTTTTGTCGTACCATAGTGGTAATGGCAAAACGTGGGCTCTCAACATTTTCTGAGATAGTGAAGTTATCACATCGTCCGGCAGGTTGGGGTGCACTAGTTTTTTTTCTACTTTTCATCTTAGCAGTAGCATCGAGCCCATTTGTATACTCCCACATTAAAGACACCAGCGCGGAGCGAAATAGAAAATATAACGTGGCGGTCTCTGAGTGTGGCGGCCAGCCAGCTATTCGCCATGATGTTAATCCTTTTATATTCGAGTTTCCTGATATGCGTAAAGCGGTTTTCCCTTCCAATCCGCAATACAATGATGTACTAAAGAAAGCCCTGACGGCTCACCAGCCATATGGCTTCGTTTGTCCAGATGGTAAAGAGATTATTTTCTGAGATATCAAAAAATTGGTATCAAAGGTTGATTGCGCTGGTAGTTGAAACTTGATTATATAATTGGCAAATGGAGGGGGCACTTGTTTGTATTCCAGTTGCAACAGCAAGCACGATGGCCCTCCATAGCACTTATGATAAAAAGACTTCCGCTTGGGAGCCTTTTTGTTTGCTATACTGTGGGCAATGTATATAAGAAAAACTCAAAATAAGAACCTAGACAAACTCACCACAGTAGTAGGCATTTGTATGCCTATAGTTACCCTGCCCCAGCTCTATAACGTCGTAACAGCGAGTAACTTACAGGGAGTGTCTCTGGTTACGTGGTCTTTCTATGCATTGCAAGCTGGCATATTCGCAATATTCAGCGTCAAGCATAAAGAAAAGCCATTAGTAATTACGTACATACCGCTATTTATTATTGAGCTGGGAATAGTAGTTACTCTGCTGCTTCGCAAATTTTAGTTGCGGTAACATCTACGATGGCCTCCAGGAATCATTATGAAATAACAGCTCTGTAGAGCCGTTATTTTTTTATATTTTTCATTCCAACATATGCAAGAAACTTTGACCGCCCCTGATGAGCCAAGGCAATCGAGCGCATGCAGCCATCCTCAATATCACCATTCATGAGCTCAAAGTGGGTGTAAGGGCGTCCATTGAGACCGCGGCCCATAGTTGCTCCAGGGGCAATGATTGGATAAAGATAAGGCTCCTGTTCAATAAGATTGAGGTTAAGGGTGATGCGGGGTATCACGCGCCTAGCCCGTGCAGGGAGTATCGTTTCGTTGCTCCGGAGGGCATGGCTCACATAGCGTGCCGTATCCTCCAAAGAACCGTACGTCCAGGCCACTGGGAGGCCGCCCGCGCCTTTCCATACTCCAACTTCATCGGCGAATACCACACCTATATACCAGGTACACGCGTTATACATCTTCAACCGTTTTGGATAGTTTCCCTCCAAAATTCTCTCATCCAGTTCTGGTTCAAGAATTGTTTGAGCATAATCTTTTGAAGTTTGCAGCCGATCAACAAAATCTTGGCGCGTCAACTTGGGTAGATAGCGAGTATTCCCGCGCTCCAAGGTCCCAAAATATTGTGCCGCAACAAAGCAGCGCTTCACGTCGATGCGTGGCACCTCTTTAAATGTTTCGAAAGCCTGGTATCGCGATAGTTGATCGTTCATATGCAAAGGATATCATGAGCTTAGCTTTAGCCAATTTGCCGGATGTCATCCAAATTTGGGATTTGGATCATTATAAGCGTAACCAGTATATACGAATGACTATAAGCAGTTTGTACAAATACAGGAACTTAAGGAATGTATTGATAACGATATTCGTCCCTGCAACCTACCCTAGCTGAGCGATAAATGCTCTGAAATCAGTAGTTTCAGTTGCAACAGCCAGCACAATGGCCCTCCATCGCACTCATGCTTAAAAAGACTACTTCGGAGGTCTTTTTTGTTTGCTATGATTACTTAATGAAGTTTCTTGCCGAAAACGAAGTCAAAGATGCAGAAAACTGGTTTAACGAAGCTGCTCGAATTGCGCGCCAGGCCAAGTGCCTAAAGGCACGCTGCGGCTCGGTCATCGTAAGCGATGGGGTGATTATCGGCGAAGGCTACAACGGGCCGCCGCTTGATGATGAAGCTAGCCGAACTTGCTCACGTGAGTACACCCAAACGCTCAAGCCGTTGTTTGATAAAACCTGCTGTATTCATGCCGAGTGGCGAGCCGTGTTAGATGCCAGTAAACGTAATCCCGATAAGCTGGCCGGTTCGCGATTGTACTTTATGCGTGTGAATGGGGATGGGGAATTGACGAAGGCCGGGGAACCATATTGCACAGTTTGCAGTCGTTTTACGATGGAAGCGGGCGTTGCAGAGTTTGCGCTTTGGCAGGAGCAGGGGATGGCGGTATGGCCACTCAAAGAGTACAACACCGAGTCATACGCGTTCTTTACAAGAGAAAATGCTCACCCGTAACAGCGAAGTTGGCCTTCGGTGTATCCGTAATTCAGTAGCAATAGCTACTACGATGGCCATCCATATCACTTATGCTTAAAAAAACTCCTCCGGGAGCCTTTTTTGTTTTATGATATCCGTATGAATTTGATTATTATCAACGGCTTACCCGCTTCTGGAAAAACTACAATCGCCAAACCGTTATCGACAAAGCTTGGCATACCCCTGATCGCTAAAGACACGATTAAAGAATTTCTATTTGATAACTTAGGTATCAATGATAGGGAATGGTCAAGAACTCTCGGAAAAGTATCCAACGATTTTGTATATACCTTGGCAGAAACCATGATGGCGGCTGGCCAATCGGTGATGATTGAAAATGCATTTGAAAGATCTTTTGCCCAGCCGAGACTGCAAGAACTTATTGGAAGATATCAGCCGAACGTAATTGAGATATATTGCTCAACCGATTTTGAGACTAGAAAACAGCGATTCATAGGCCGCAATGAGTCGGGTGAGCGTCACATTGGGCATGCTGACCGCGAAAATTATCTAGAAAATGCGGCTCCGGAAGACCCCGATAAATATGCAGCACTACAAATCGGTAAGGTAATTAATATAGATACTCCGAAAAGAGTTGAAATTGATGAGATTGTTAGAATAATTGGGTTAGAAAACTAATTTCAATTGCAACAGCAAGCACGATGGCCCTCCATAGCACTTATGTTTAAAAAGGTCAGTATGGGTCATTTTGTTTGGTATAATAAACAAATGAATAAAAAACTCATAAGCTGACCGCCTGTGGAGGTGTGACTTTATGAATCCGACCGAAAAGATCGATAGTCTGATAGCAGGTCTCACCGATTGGCGTGGACCAGCGTTGGCCCGGCTTCGCCAACTGTTTCACGAGGCTGACCCCGAGGTAGTAGAGGAATGGAAGTGGATGGGTTCGCCTGTTTGGTCGCATGATGGGATCATAGCGGTTGGAATGGCTTTTAATACCAGTGTAAAGCTCGGCTTTTTGTACGGTGCGAGCCTGCCGGACCCGGATAATATATTCAACGACGAACTTGCAGGTAACCAGAGACGAGCCATCAAATACTTTGAAGGCGATAGAATCAATGAGGAATCGCTAAAGACTCTCATTCGTTCTGCTATAGCCTATAATCAAGCTAAGAAAGCAGCAAAGAAGTAGCTCGGGTTGAGGAAGTTAGCTTCGTGCTAATTGTTGTTCTGGGTGATATCAAGCTCATATAATATCTGGCCTGCTTTTACATACAAAGCCGCAGAGGTGATTCAGAGCGGGGCCGAGGTAGACGCAGCGCAGCCGTAAATTAGGGCTTCGGGTACGAACGAATGACAAAACGGATCAATTGTGCTATAATCATTACAATCTAGAAACAAGCTATAAACTTGTCGATTTCGTTTAGCCGCTATTCCCACAGCGGCTCGCCACAATCTTATTCCGGAGCACATTAAAGAGTTCTGGGTAAGGAGATACATATATGGCAGCAAAGCTATTCATCGGATCATTAAGTTTTAACGTTAACGAAGACCAGCTCAAAGATCTGTTTGCCGCTTACGGCACAGTCGTCAGCGCCGCCGTCATCATGGACCGCGACACCAACCGTTCAAAGGGTTTCGCTTTCGTTGAGATGAGCACCGACCAGGAAGCACAGGCTTCAATCGACGGTCTCAACGGCAAAGAAGTCGACGGGCGTACTATCGTCGTCAACATTGCCAAGCCTAAGGAAGACCGTGGTCCTCGCCAGAGCTTCGGCGGCGGCGACCGTCGCTACTAGAACTGCACCAATGCAGTTCTTTGTACCGAATGTCAAAAAGCTTGAGGCGGAAATAGCCTATCAAGGAGTTATAAAGGGGCTGGAATCTCAATTCCGGCTGCCTATCCTTGAACATCGCATCTTTAGCCTTAGCTATACCAATAGCAAAAAAAGGTGGTATGCCGAAGTCGGCCAGCTCGAAGAGCAGGAGAACCGATACGAGATCGTGGCCATCTTTGAATCCAAACAATTCATCGTGTTCACGCATACGCCCGATGGCAAGCCCGGTCCGATTATCCTGGTAGACAAAGACGAAGTTACCAAGGTAGAGGATTTTGTTACGGTTGCAAAGCCGGCTCTGAATTAGCGCAAGTTAAGACATAGTCAACAAAAACCCCATATTTTATGGGGTTTTTGTTTTGGAGAGTACGGGGTGAGGAGCCATAATCGGGTTTCCGCTATATCTGTATGTGATGTATCATTACCTCAAATAAGGAGTTGTAATGTCCAAGGTACTTGTTATCGAAGATGATCCGTTGCTGTCACGGATGTATCAAATAATATTCTCGTCGAACGGATACGAAGTATCGGTTGCATCCGACGGCGAGGACGGTCTTGATAAGATCCGCTCCCAAAGGCCGGATCTGGTTTTACTCGACATCATGATGCCTAAACTTAACGGCATGGAGGTACTGAGGAAGATCAAAAGCGACCCGGAAGTCAGGAATATCCCAGTCGTGGTCCTTACCAATCTCGCCGGCAATACTGACGTTCAAGCGGCTCTTGAGCTGGGCGCCGTCCGCTACATCATTAAGAGCGAAAATAAGCCTAAGCAGGTGGAAGAAATCGTTCGCGGTATCTTGGCCGGCTATACTAGAGGTGATATTCCGGGCGTACCAGCGGACTAGCCACTTGGTGCGCCGGAGTTTTGTCGATGCATTATTCCTTGACCGCTAACCATAGGCACAACTAAGATGATACTGACTTAACTCCCGCGAGGGAGTTCTGTTGTACTATGCCCATAATACCCACAGTGTCGATAGAAATGAGTCAATGATGCTTAATCGTTGCTTATGGGGAATCTATGCGAAGTTTTACGACGGGATAGGGAAACTTATTCCGTACCAGACGATGTTGGATGAAACCGTCGATCTTCTTAACCTGACAGGTTCGGCCAAGATAGTTGATTTGGGCTGCGGCACCGGCAATCTACCATCGGTAATCCTTAACCGTGGAATTGAATGCGCCATAACGGGCGTAGACTCTTCGCCGTCGATGCTGACGCGGGCCAGTAAAAAGTGCGGAAACGCTGTCAGCTTCTTGAGCGCCGACCTGAACGCCTCGCTCCCCGAGCAGGGCATTGGGGGGCCATTCAACTACGTAGTGATGGTCAACAGCTTGTACGCGACCGCCGATCCTCACGCCACGCTCAAACATGCGGCCGGCATCGCGAAATCCGGCGCCACATTATTGGTATCAACGCCTCGCGCCGGCGCCAAGCCGCTGGAGATACTGCGAGTTCATGGCAGGCTTGCCCGCGAGCAGAACAAGCCGGCGCATACACGCAGGATTTTCCTGTCGCTGTTCGTGGTTTACCTCATCAATCTCGTCATCAAGCTGCTCGGTGAGGCCGGGCCCTACCATTTTGCTACCGAGAAGGACATCGAAACATGGTTTGCGGACTCGGGCTGGGTTGTTCAGGAGGTTAAAAAGACCTACGGTGACCAGAACTGGCTTATCAAAGCCCGTCGCGTCTACGCCTACAGAGCCAGAGAGGCACTCACAGCCAAGGATCGCGCCGCGGCTTTACGTATTCGGCACGCTGCCTACTGCGAGTCCGGCCTCATGGAGTGCCCGGTTGGACAGTCCGGCGTGCCTCACGACGAGTTTGATACTAGTCCCGATTGCGCCCTGTACGTCGTTTCGGACGATCAAGGCCAAGTGGTTGGATCGGCCCGCCTGATTGGGCACTCCGAACTGCTCGGCCATCAAGCGGAGACCTTTGCCCCGCTCCCAGCCGATATCGACAAAACTCAGCACCGAGAAATCTCACGGCTGGCACTTGATCCGATGCTTGTAGGGTCGTCAGAACGGCAACTTGCCCTCCTAAGTCTACTAGGTAAGGTAGTGCTTGATTCGATTGATGATGGCTGCACTACCTGGATCATGACCATGCGCAGTGGGGTATTGAGACTCCTAAGCAGCTTTAGCATGCCCTTCCGGCTCCTCGCTGGGGAGCCGATTACTTTTCGCAATGGCCCTGTCAAGGGCGGGCCATTGTCCGGGGAGTCCCTTCATTTAGCATCAATCGATCTGTTGGAGGTGCAGGTGGCCATGTCCGCAGGTTCGCCTCAGGCCTACGGACAGATGTTCCCCGGCCGCGAGCTGCCGACCGAAATCCGCCTGCTAGATATGGTTCCAACCCTACTCCAGCGGGTCCAGGATAACCTTGTATTGCTGAGCCGCCACGCTCCTCGTTGATATTCAGCTGCCAGAGGGGCCGACGGGCATCAATTGCCCGTCGGCCTCCGTTGTCCGCTTGCGCGTGCTATATTAAACATAAGCATGATACTTTTATCACTTGTTCTAATTATTTTGGTCCTCTCCTCGGTGGCTGTCTTGGGCTTGGTTGTCTGGCTCCAGTCTCCACGTCAACGGGCAAATATTATTTTTGCTTGGTTGAGCTTGTCGTTCGTAGTCTGGAGCGCCACAAGTTACTTTGACCAGAGCGCCAACGGATCGAATCCACTACTGTCATTTATGGCCGTGGTTCCGTTCATCGGAGCTGCTTTTATTACCTTCTTCATCACGCTGTTTTCGCTGGAGTTCCCGGAAAGCTATCCGAACTCTCAAACTACGAAGAAGCGAATCATTACCATGCTGGCTCTAACGACTCCTCCCATCCTGGTTTTACTCGTATTTACAAAATTAATCGTTGCGGGCGTTTCTTCCTCTGTTACTACGGGTAATAATATCGTGTTAGGTCCGCTGTATGGGCTCTTTCCCTTGTATTTCTTAACTTGGATGGCACTGTCATTATCTAATCTTTTCCACAAGTTCCGCAGGACAAGGAATAGAGTTGAACGGCTACAGCTGAGTTATGTCTTCCTGGGGCTTTTCCTAACGCTGGTAGTCGGCTTTACTACCAACGTTGTCATACCGTTAATTACCGGCAATGCCATTGCGGCTAGATTTGGTTTTTTGGCTACTTTATTTACGATCGGTTTCTTTGCTTATGCTATCGTGGCCCATCGCCTGTTCAATATCCGCCAGGTAGTCGCTCGCTCGGTTGCCTACCTTCTGCTGTTGGCTACTCTAACCGGATTGTACGGGCTTGGTATCTTTGCCACCGGACAGTTCCTATTCCCAGGTGGCCGCTTCACGAACAGTGAAATGGCTGTCTTTACCATTCTCGCCATCATACTGGCGGTCACCTACCAGCCACTGCGCCGGTTCTTTGAACGTGTGACCGACCGCGTCTTTTTCCATGACAGCTACGATGCCCAGGTGCTCCTTGACAGCGTCAGCAGCAGTTTAGTCTCGGAATTATTACTTGAGCCAATGCTTAACAAATGTCTCAAGGATATCTGTCAGCCCATGCGTTTGTCGACCGGACAATTTTTGGTTCTCGGCCAAGGCAAACTCTATCGGCACTCCCACTATGGTCTCAAACCAAAGGCACCCTTAACCGTCGAGATCGCCAAAGCTTTCAACAAACCAATCCTGGTGGCGGATGAACTACGCCCAAGCAAAGTAAAAGACCTCTTGGACGCGCACAACATTCGTGTTGTGCTTACCCTTGAAACCCAGGGGGAAATCGTCGGATATCTATTCTTGGGACATAAGCTAAGCGGCGGCATCTACTCCGCCCAAGATATAAGGGTACTGAATATCCTGCGCAAAGAGCTGGCCGTATCCGTTACCAACGCCCGCGCCTACGAGGAGATAGCGCATTTCAATGAAACGCTGCAGGAACGCATTCGACAGGCCACTGATCGCCTCAGTAACGCCAACCATATCCTTAAAACGCTCGATAAAGCCAAGGATGATTTTATAGCGATGGCATCGCACCAGCTCGGAACCCCGCTAACTGCTATAAACGGTTACTTGTCGATGGCACTTGATGATGATAAAAACAACATGACCTCAAGCCAGCGCGATTATATCCATGTCGCCCTCGAAGCCTCCGAGCGCATGGTGGGTATGTCGAGCGATCTGCTGAATGCTTCCCGGCTCAGCTCGGGCCGCTTCAACATCCAACGCCAGACCGTCGATATCGCTCACATGGTTGAGGAGGAGGTCCGAGAGCTGTTGCCTTCTGCCGCGCGCAAGAGCCTTGAGCTCATATATAATCCACCATCAGGTGGGTTATCAAACATTCTGGTCGACGAGAGCAAGACCCGCCAGGTCATAATGAACTTTATCGACAACGCCATTTATTACACGCAAAAAGGCAGTATTCGGGTGGAATTATTTCAAGACACCGAGGAAACTGTCCTGAAAGTTATCGATAGCGGCATGGGCGTGCCACTGGCCGAGCAATCGAAACTGTTTGCTAAGTTCTATCGTGCCGAAAATGCCAAGGCGGCTCGTCCCGATGGCACAGGTCTTGGGTTATACCTGGCAAAGCGTGTTATCGAAGACCAAGGGGGCACTATTATCTTTGAGTCTGTTGTTGGCACAGGCAGCACGTTCGGGTTTAAACTGCCCTCATCACAAATTACGGTCTCGCCGAGAACCATTAAATAGCAAATTGGCATTGAACTGAGGCGTTGGGTTTTGGAAAAAAATACCTTTGACAAGGCGGTTATCTGCGATAAGCTGTAATTCATTTAGTATAGCGAGGAATGGTTATGAAAAAGCTTGTTGTTGGTTTGGTTGCCGTAGTTGTGATTGTCGGCCTATTGATTGCGCTGGCAATGATGAATCGGTCGTCTTCTGTCCAACCTTCGTCTAGTCCGACAGTTTCGCCGATATCCAATGCCACCGGCTCGCCCCAGACTAATGCCACAGTCAGCGTCGTCTACAACGATAGCGGCTTCAGTCCGGCTCAAACCAAGGTGAATGCCGGCCAGTCAATAACATTCACCAACCGATCGTCGGAGCAGATTCAGGTTGACTCTGATCCGCACCCCATTCATACCGATGATCCGGAGCTGAATGTTGGTGTCATTGCCGCGGGCCAAAGCAAGACCGTAACGCTGACCAAAAAGGGTGACTTCGGCTTTCACAATCATCTTAATCCCAGTATGAAGGCCCGTGTCACCATCCAATAGTACCCTCAAGCCGACAACCTACATTGCCCTGCTTCGGGGGATAAATGTCGGCGGCCATGCGGTTAGTATGGAGAGGCTCCGAGGGTTGTTCACGGAGCTAGGACTTCGCGATGTCAGAAGCTTTATACAGACCGGAAATGTATTTTTTGAGTCGGATCATCCCGACCGCTCGTCATTAGAGCGGACCATTCACGAGTACCTCACGAAGCATCTGGGTTACAGCGTACCGGTTTTTCTCCGCACCGTTTCAGATATGGAGAAAATGTTGCTGGAGGCACCGTTTGGGGCTATGGAACTGACGCCTGAAACCCGGCACCTGGTGGTGTTTATCTCCGCGTCTTTGCCGGCGAACCTGGAGCTGCCGGCCGTATCTCCGACGGGGGAATTTGAAATTCTTGCAGCTACGGCCAGTGAAGTCTTTGTGCTACTGCGAACCGTAAAGGGGAAGTCGGGCAATGTGGTCCAATGGATAGAACGAACCTTCCAAGTCGCGGCCTCGGCGCGATTTTATCATACGACCAGGAAAATGCTCGAGGCGGCGCAGTCATAGCTCGGTGTGATATAGGTCATATGGCGCTCAACAGATAAAACGTTTATGCTTGTGTTATGAATCTTAAAGACGATATCCAAAAGTTCCTGAAAGGCGAAATCGAAGACTCCGCCGAAACTATAGAAAAGTACAGCCACGATGCCAGCCTGTTTGAGGTTAAACCTCAAATTGTGACCTTCCCTAAAGACGCCGGTGACGTCAAGGCTCTGGTCAGTTTTGTGGCAGCCCATAAAAAAGCCAACCCGGGGCTGTCGCTGACGGCCCGTAGTGCCGGTACCGACATGTCGGGAGGCGCCATTAACGACAGCATAATCATGGATTTCACCCGCCACTTCACGGAAATTTTTGAGGTGAGTTCGACCGCGGCCCACGTGCAGCCCGGAGCCTATTATCGCGATTTTGAGAAGCGGACCCTGGAACACAAGGCAATCATGCCAAGCTATCCCGCGAGCCGCGAAATGTGTACGGTCGGCGGTATGGTCAACAATAACGCTGGCGGCGAGAAGAGCCTTGAATATGGTAAAGTCGAAAAATACGTAACCGAACTCTCGGTGGTCTTTGCCGACGGCAACGAGTACGTCGTGGGGCCGTTGGACAAGGCTGGGCTTGACGCCAAATGTGCCCAAAAGGATTTCGAAGGCCAGGTCTATCGCCAGACCTACGAGCTGCTCGAGATCCATTACGACCAGATCAAAGCCGCCAAACCCAATGTCTCCAAGAACTCCACCGGCTACAACCTGTGGGACGTGTGGGACCGCGAGACCGGCGTATTTGACCTGACTAAGCTTATTGTCGGGGCACAGGGAACCCTGGGGTTCACAACCGACATCAAATTCAGCCTGGTACCGGCCCGCTCGCATTCGGGTCTGCTCATCGTGTTCCTCAAAGACATCGATAAGCTCGGCGAGATCATCAATAAGGTCATGTCCCATAAGCCCGCCACTTTCGAATCGTTTGACGATGTAACTTTGTGGATGTCCATTAAATTCATGCCGTCATTCCTCAAGATGCTGGGGCCGGCAAAGTTCATTCATCTGCTCATAACGCTTATTCCCGACGGCTTCATGCTGCTAAAGGGAATACCCAAGCTGATTCTGATGGTGGAATTCAACGGCGATTCGGTTGATGAAGTTCGGACAAAAATTAAGGCCTTGCATAAAGACCTGGACCTGAAGCACGCGTACTACGAAATTACTGCCGAGGAAGAAGATCCCACCGAAGCCAGCTCGGAAAAATACTGGATTATGCGCCGCCAGAGCTTCCAACTGCTTCGCAGCAAGGTCAAAGACAAGCACACCGCCCCGTTCATCGACGACCTGGTAATACCCACCCAGTACCTGCCGCAGTTCCTGCCGGAAATGCGTAAGATTATCAAGAAATACAACTTGTTCGCTACCATTGCGGGCCACATGGGCGACGGCAACTTCCACATCATCCCGCTGATGAAATTGGAAGACCCCAAGGAACGCGCCAAGCTGGAGCCGGCCATGCATGAGACCAACGCGCTCATCCTTAAATACCACGGCTGCTTAAGCGGCGAGCACAACGACGGCATGATTCGCGGCCCCTGGTTGGAGCAGGCCTACGGTAAGGAAGTCACCGACCTGTTCCGCGAGACCACGGCTATCTTTGACCCGCAGGGAATCTTCAACCCCCACAAGAAAGCCAACTCGTCCTGGGACTGGAGCATGGCGCACGTTCGGGATCATTTTTAGCGCCCTGAAAGCTTAATTTGAAACGCTGCCTAAATCTTCAAAAGTAATATTTGAAGGCTTGGGTAGTGCCCTCACCGGCCGAAGCCGGTGAGGTAGGCGTGCCTTGATTTGCGCTCATTGTGGCGACATGGTGGGGCCTGGGGCTACGTAGCCGAACGAGTCATAGTTGGCCGCGAATGCCCATTTTTCAACTTTCTCAACATCAGCCAGGACAGTCTTGCCTCTGAGAAAAACGATGGAGGTACCCTTCTTGGGTATGTCCACGTTTCTGACGCCCTTGCCATCGACGACGGTGCCGGTTTTGAACCTGAATTCCGGCTCAGTATCGCCCATTCTGACGAAAAAACCGTTGTTGTAGTGGAGGTAGAGCTCAAGCTTGGTGGGGCTGCCATCGTCGTCGAGGACAGTCACGAAACCAAACTTCTTCGTCCGGTCGAAGAACTTTATGATGCCGCGTTCCACGTTCACGGAAATCACTCCATATCACTCACTAGGTACGTTTTCCTCGGTTGAGGAATCGAATCGCGCTACGCAGCGTGAGCCGAATCCTTAACCGAGGGGGCATGGTCTGCTAGCCGTAAAAGGACTGTACCCATAATACACTGGAGATACACTAAGTCTATGCCGGTCTAAATGAGTTAATGTCTTTCCGGTAAGATTGAGTCTTATTCATTTATGCGATCGGCCAAAATTGTATCACCCCATGATACAAAATCGGCCTATGTCCAAACTTACTTACGAACTAACGGGTTGCCTCTGCTGCCAGTTTCCTGTGAGCCGACACTATCGCGACCGTGACAATTCCAACATACAGCAGTGCTGTACTGCAGCCCTGCGTCAGGTGAGACGGATTGCGGATAACCAGAACCGTTCCGGTGGCAAGAGTCAGTCCCACTAGGGCGTAGGAGGCATGCAACTTTTTGGCCGAAGGTGAGAACAGAACGTAGGTCGTATAAACCAGGCTCGATAGGGCAATGACGATGTGGGTAATTAAAATCATAGCTCCAGTATACATAATTTAAGCCAAAGCGTTATCTACGGATATCATCAGGCAGAATACCACCAGTGCAACCAGGGAGAATTTAAACATTTTGCGAGCCCATAGGTTGCTGTCCGGGGCTGTGAATCCCTGGAGGCTGGACTTGAGCCAGATAAGTCCAATCAGCGTCATTACCGCTAGGAACACGTAGCCGGTGTACCCGAAGCCAGTCAGGAGGGCCGTCGCTAGCATGAAGCCAATGACGTAAACCAGCATCTGGATTTTGGTTATCTGCTCACCCTTAACTACTGGCAGCACCGGCAGCTTGGCTGCGGCGTAATCTTTGGCCCGGTACATGGCAATGGCGTAAAAATGTGGCATTTGCCAGAAGACCAGAATCAGAAAAAGCAACACAGCTCCCAGATCAAGCCGCCCTGTCACGGCGCAATAACCGGCCACCGGCGGCGTCGCACCGGATATCGTGCCCACCAGAGTGCCATGGACAGAGTGCCGCTTAGCGAAGCCATAAACTATGACGTAAAAGACAATACCGACGAGCCCGATGGCGACGGTCAACCGGTTGGTGTAGGTCGCTAGCACCGTGAAGCCAACCAGACCCAGCAGGGTCGCGTAGATGATGGCGTTGCGTGCGGACACCCGCCCACTGACCAGCGCCCGCTTCTTGGTACGCGCCATATGGGCATCAATTTCCCGGTCCAAATAGTTATTGAAGACGCAGCCGGACGCTATCACCAGAGAGGAGCCAGTCAGCATCGCCGCGAACAACAGGACATCGAAATGGCCCTTTGACGCCAGGAGAAACCCGCCGATGGCAGCCAGCGCATTACCGTAAATAATTCCGGGCTTGGTTAGCTGGTAGTAGGTGTTGACGGCGTCCCGCATTAACGGTGGATTCCTTCATCCTTCATGATGAAGGAATTCGTATCCTGGGGGGACAGCATGTGGTAGTTGAGGTTATTAATAATCCACAGTGACCCGCCGACAATGACCACTAGGACCACCATCATGAATAGAAAGACTGCCAGATTCCAGCGCGGCTTGGCTTCCGCGCCCAGGTGCAGGAAGAACACCAATTGAACGATGAGCTGCACGACGGCCAGGCCCATGATAACCAGGGCCAAAAAGCCGTGTGAGTAAGCCGCGTGGCCGCTTGTGACATGGTTGTTGACCAAGACGAACACGGTCAACGTGAGCGCGAGCGAAAACACGAAGCCACTGACGTAGGACAGGAGCGTTCCGTGCGGAGTGATTTTTATCATAATGCCCCCATCATGAAGACGATGGAGAAAATCAGTATCCAGATGATATCCAGGAAATGCCAGAACAGACTCAGCAGCATCAACCGACGGACGGTCGCACGCACCAGCCCGCGCCGCGCCACTTGAATTAGCAGGACCATGCCCCACAGGAGGCCGGTGGCGATGTGGAGGCCGTGCGTACCGACCAGCGTGAAGAACGCCGACAAGAAGCCGCTCCGCTGCCAGCTGTTGCCGTCGGCGATCAGTCTGGAAAATTCGGTGAGCTCCATGGTAAGGAAAGCGGCTCCCAGCAGCAGGGTAACGCTGAACCAGACCACCACCTGGTTTTTATTCTGGCGGTGCGCTGCCAGCATTCCCAAACCAGCCGTGAAGCTGGAAGTTAAGAGGACCACAGTTTCACCCAACACATAGGGCAGGCTGAACAGTTGGCTGGCGGCGGGCCCGCCGAAGGTGTTGTTGTGCAACACGGCATAGGTGGCAAACAGGCTGCCGAAGAGGATGCAGTCGGTCATGAGGTAGACCCAGAAACCGAGCAATGTTTTTTCGTCCGATTCGATGCGGGCGGTTTCGATGGGGGCGACTAGGCTGGTCATGCGAATTTCCTTCCTTTGGCCGCTGCCCGGTCCAGTTTTTCAAGTTCAGCTGCCGAAATAATGTATTCGGAATCGTCGTCGGACAGGCGGATAATTAAGCTCAGGATAACGCCGGCCAGGCCCAAGGCGGCGAGCCACCAGATGTGCCAGATGACGGCAAAGCCTGCCAGGAAACTAAGTCCGCCGATAATCAGGCCCATCGGCGTGTTCTTAGGTACGTTTATATCGGCGTAGACGCGGTTGGTCGGCACAGGCGTCTTGGCCTGTTTGGCCGCCCAGAACGGGTCACGTCCGGAGACAACCGGCGTGATGGCGAAGTTATAAAACGGTGCCGGCGATGACGTGGACCATTCCAGGGTGCGGCCGTCCCATGGGTCGCCGGTGGTATCCATGTTCTGCCTGCGCTGGACGATACTGACCACCATCTGCAACACCTGGAAACCGATTCCCAGCAGGATCACCATGACGCCGACGCCGGCGACGACGAACAGACCTTGCCAGCCCATGGAGGCATCGTAGTGGTCCAGACGTCGGGTGGCGCCCATGATGCCCAGGATATAGAGCGGCACGAAGGCTAGTAAAAAGCCGATGATCCAACACCAGAAAGCGTACCGGCCCAGCCGCTCGTTGAGCTTGAAGCCGAAGATCTTAGGGAACCAGTAGGTAATGCCGGCAAAATAGCCGAACACGACGCCGCCGATAATCATGTTGTGGAAGTGGGCCACCAGGAACAGGCTGTTATGCATCTGGAAGTCGATGGCCGGCACCGCCATTAGCACTCCGGTCGATCCGCCAATTGTAAAGGTGGTGACAAAGCCCATGAACCAGAGCATCGGGGTGTTGAAATGCACCCGGCCGCGGAACATCGTGAACAGCCAGTTGAAGACCTTAACGCCGGTGGGGATGGCAATCACCATGGTCATGATGCCAAAGAAGGCGTTAACGTCCGCTCCCGCGCCCATGGTAAAGAAGTGGTGCAGCCAGACGATGAACGACAGGAAAGCGATGGCGATGAGCGCCACCACCATGGAGGTATAGCCAAACAGGCGCTTGCGGGAATAGGTCGCCACCACCTCCGAGTAAATCCCGAAGGCCGGGAGCACCAGGATGTAGACTTCCGGATGACCCCACGCCCAGATCAGATTGACGTACATCATGGGATTGCCGCCGAAACCGGAGGTAAAGAAGTGCATGCCCAGCGTGCGGTCCAGCGCCAGCATGGCGAGCGTGGCCGTGAGGATAGGGAAGGCGAAAATAACCATCACCATTGTCACCAGGACGCTCCACACGAAAACCGGCATCTTCATCAGCGTCATTCCGGGGCAGCGCAGTTTGAGAATCGTCACCAAAAAGTTGATCCCGGACAGCAAACTGCCGATGCCGGCAATTTGAATGCTCCACAGCCAATAATCCACCCCGACCCCCGGGCTGTAGGCCAACTCCGACAGCGGCGGGTAGGCCAGCCAGCCGGCGGCGGCGAACTCTCCCACGGCCAGCGACAGGTTCACCAGTACCATGCCGGCCGCAAACAGCCAGAAGCTGACGGAGTTCATGAACGGGAAGGCGACGTCGCGGGCGCCGATTTGCAGCGGCACAATCAGGTTGATCAGGCCGAACATCAGGCCCATGGCGACGAAGAAAATCATGATGGTGCCGTGGGCGGAAAAAATCTGTTGGAAGTGGTCGGAGTTTAAGAAGCCGTGCGCGCTACCAACCGATAATGCCTGCTGCGCCCGGATCATGGCCGCATCCATGACGCCGCGGAGCAACATGACCACGGCGACCACGATATACATCACGCCAATCTTTTTCGGATCGACGGAAGTGAGCCATTCACGCCACAGCCACCGCCATCGTTTGAGGAAGGTGATAAGGGCAATTATGCCGATTATCGCCAGGACCATGGTAACGGCTCCGCCGATAACAATCGGGTCGTGCGGCAGGGCGTCAAAGGTTAGTTTACCCAGCATATATTTATTCTATCCTCATGTACTTGGTTATCACCTTATCATAGAGATCCAGTTGAGCCGTCGCATAAGTGGTACGGGCATTATTTTCGCTCGGCTCCTGGAGTTTGGCGTAACTGACGCTGTCCAGGTGGTTCGGCGACGTTCTAACTTCGGAAACCCAGCGGTCAAAGTCGGCTTGCGTGGTGGATTCGGCCACGAATCTCATTCCGGCAAAGCCGCGGCCGCTGAGGTTGGCGGATGACCCCCGATAGCTACCGGCGGAGTCGGCCATCAGATGCAACCCGGTGGACATGCCAGGCATTGCATAAATTTGCCCGCCCAATTCCGGAATCCAAAACGAGTTCATGGGCGCGTCGGCGGTAATCTCAAGATTTACGGGCGTGCCAGCAGGGAACCGAACGTAATTGACGGTTGCGATCTGTTGATCCGGATAGATGAACAGCCATTTCCACTGCAAGGCCACCACCTGGATGGTAATCGGCTTAGCCGACCCCGCCAGGGGCTTATACGGATCCAAGTCGTGGGAGCTCTGCCAGGTGACGACGCTAAGCACCAGGATAATGGCGCAGGGGATACCCCACCAGACGACTTCCAACTTGGCATTATAATCCCAGTCCGGAGTATAACGAGCGGCCACGTTCCCGGCGCGGTATTTCCAAGCAATGGTAAAAGTGAGGATAAATACCGGAATGACGACGATGACGCTAAGCAGCGCCGCAAACAGTATTAGATTGCGTTGTTTTTCGGCAATCGGGCCTTTGGGATTGAGGATGGTGAGATCGCTGCCATGAAGCACCAAGAAAATTGATGCGACTGCCGCCAGCCCGGCCACGACGACCAGAGCCACCTTATTGGTTTTATTCATTGGTTGCCGATAATCTTGAGATAAAGCTAAGCATTATGAAACAACTATATCAGCTCTGATAGCAAAACCGAATGCAACCCGCCCGACCTGCAGCTCCCGGCTGGACGTTATCTGTCATATTGCTTATGATTAACCTAATGACAACCATCCCATCCGCCGCAACCAGGCAGCACATCATCATCGTTGGCGGCGGGTTCGCCGGAGTTCGCGCCGCCCTAAGCCTCGGCCACCAAGCAGGCTTGAGCGTAACGCTCATTTCTGCTACCGACACCTTCGCTTATTTTCCGCAGCTTTATCATGCGGCTACCGGGGGTTCCCGGGCCGAAGCCTCTATCCCGCTGGTGGGGTTACTGTCCGACACCAAGGTTAAAATCATCGTTGATACTATTAACCTGGTTGATACCGCGGCCCATACCGTAACCGGCGCATCCGGCGAGGTTTACCCTTACGGTCAGCTGATTTTAGCGACCGGCAGCGTCACCAATTATTTCGGCATCCCGGGACTCGACAAATTCTCCTACGGCATCAAGACCATCGGCGACGCCATGGAATTCAAGCAACACCTTCACGACCAGCTGATTAAGGGCCACAAGCCTGAACTCCACTATGTCATCGTCGGCGGCGGCCCCACCGGCATTGAGCTGTCATCAGCCCTCAGCGAATACATGGAGCGCATCGTGGCCCTGCACGGCGTCTCGGCGCCCAAGTACCGGATTGATCTGGTTGAGGCGGCCCCGCGTCTGTTGCCCCGTTCAAGCGAAGCTCACTCCAAGAGAATCCAGGAACGGTTGGAGAAGCTGGGCGTCCACGTGATGACCGGCGCGGTCGTCGAGGGTGAGACCGTCGACCGGCTCCAGCTCAAAGGTGAGTCCATCACGACCAAAACCGTGGTGTGGACGGCCGGAGTGGCAAATAATCCGTTTTTCCGCAACAACGCCGACTCCTTTACGCTAGCCAAAAATGGCCGAGTGGAGGTGAATGAGTTTATGGAAGCCGGACCGGACCTTTACGTGATTGGCGATAACGCCGCCATGCCTCATGGCGGTTCGGCCGAAACGGCGGTCGCCGATGCCAGGTTTGTTGCCGCCGATATCGCCAGCAAACTGGCCGGCGGGAAACGCAAAACTTATAGGCAGAAGACTCCAACCAGTGTCATACCGGTTGGCAACGGCTGGGCGGCCGTCGAACACGGCAAGCTGCACGTTTATGGTTACCTGGGTTGGTTACTGCGTCGGGTGGGTGATTTCATCGGGTATACTGATATCGAAAGCTTGTCCCGCGCCCTAAGAGTGTGGGGTCTCGACAACAAGCGTCAAGACGAATGCCCGATTTGCACCAAGGCTACCGCTTAGCGCGGAATAATCCTGAACAAGAACCGCTTTCGGATTGCCAGCCATACCAGCATGATGATACTTATTTCAATTATTGAATTGATGATAAAACCGCTCGGTACCAGAACGAACGCCACGCCAAACAACAGCACGCTCTGCAGGATATAAGCGTAAAGGGAGTTTGCCCCAAACGCGACCAACAGCCAACCTGCAACTCTCAGAATTCTGCTCTCGAACCGACGCACGATCACGTACATTCCCCCTAACACCATCAGCCAGACCAGCGGCCGGAGCAGCCCCAGACGCCCGTCAACCAGCATCGACTGGTACCACGGATTGGCCGCGGCCGTCTGGATCAAGTGTGTCACCCCTCCCCAAAATCCGCCCGGCACAACCCGGTGTTCAAAATACTGGGGGATAAAGACTAAAATCATGCCGCTGAGATAAATAAGGGTGCTGGCCGTAACCGCGCCAACTTTGATTAGTTTGCGCCTGGCGGACGGCAGGGAGCGGAAAGCATGCTCGAGTCTGGGCCAGTAAAATCCCAGGATTACGCCCATGAAGAAGAAGATCTGCCATTGGAGGTAGGGGTTGAAGGTGCCCCAGTCGCCGCTCCAGCGGAGCACCCAGCCGCTCGCAACCAGCAATAACACAATGAGCCATTGGCGTCGCACCAACAACCAAAGCAGGAAGGGGGACAGGAACAAGAAGACCACGTAGTAATTGAGGAAATCAGCCCAGCCGTAACTATAGCCGAGCGTGACCACGCGTACGAGCAGCGGGACAAAATTACTGGTTTGGTCGAGCCCTTCTTTGAAGCCGGCAATTCCGTAGAACGCGGCGTCCCGGGCAATCACCAGATACAGGATGCTCAAGGCGATGCTCACCACGTACAGCCGTCCGCTGCGGCGCCACAGTTTGGCGGCGGCAACCTTAAATCCGCCAGTGGTGATGTCCCGCCGCCGGATAATGCCGATCAGGAGTCCGGAGATAAAGAAAAAACCTTCGGCTTCCGAGGTCCAAATCTGCCCGCGGCCATCAAACAGTCCCAGCAGCGACGGATAATAATGGAGGTGGACGCTGGCAATCAGCAGGATAAAATAGCCGCGCAGGATATCGAACGCCAAGATGCGCTTTGATGTCGTCTTGGGCTGGTCGGTCATGGCGCTGGGGCTGGGATGCATTTTGTAATAATAACTTATCTTTCTTAAACTTGCCTGATAAACCGACGGCAGCCCCTGCCAGGTCCTGTCCAACCAAGCCTAAAAAGCGTATAGTTACTTAGTTATGCGAACCCCAAATCAACCTCAAATGAAGCGGATTGCCAGACGGGTATCGTTCTCGCCGCTGCGAATAGTCGCCTATATTCTCCACGCCACCGGCCTTGAGACAATTTACAAGCCTCGTTTCATGCGGCATACCGCCCTCATGGACTTTACCGACGAAGAGGCGGCCCGCCTCCCGCGCAATTGTTACAGCGTTACTGGTGCCAAGATGGATCCGATGAATCTGGTATTCATTGGGCGTGACGCCGATATTAAGCATACCTTCCGCAGGGCCGGCTGGCATCGAGCCAATCCTGGGACGCCGTTTCATCTGTTATACGGAGCATTGTCGGTGCTCGCACGACGGCCGTACCGTACCGGTCCGTTTACACCGCTGTTCGTCAATATTGGCCTCCAGGACCTGGCTTACCAACAAGTAACCAAAGCTGGCAGTTTCAAGCGCCGCCATCATGTGCGCATTTGGCGTACAGGCATGCTCCTGCCAGGTGATAAACGCGTTTGGGTGGCCGCCGCAAGTTTCGATACCAGGTTAAAGGTTCAATTGTCCCCGCCGTTTATCCACCATGCTATTGATCCGAATTTGGACCGTGAGCGCACTTTTGTCGTCAACTCCCTCGAGGAACAGGGTGCTCTCAGGCTAAAAAGTGTCTGGATGAACGATTCGGTGCTGGCCTCAGAGACGGCTACCAACGGCTACGGCGCCGAATACTTCACCGACGGGCGCGCCGTGGTAGTGGAAGTATGAAACTGCTGGACGGGCGCCAAGTCGCCGAGTATCTGCAGGAACGGCACGTGCGCACTGTCCGCGGGCTCGGCTTTATTCCAGGACTCGCCATTGTTAGCATGGGGGACGACGAAGCCACCGCCAAATACCTGGCCGCCAAAGTTCACTATGGCGAGGAAATCGGTGTCCCGGTGACGGTGTTTACCGAAACGGCGGATACTATTATCAACCGGGTGAAGGCATTGAACTCGCAGAACCCCGTGACCGGAATTATCGTCCAACTGCCCATTTCCCCCGCAGATATCACAGATGAGGTACTGGCGGCCGTCGATCCTGCCAAGGACGTGGACGGCTTGGGCCCCGATCCGCGTTATGACTCTGCGACGCAAAAGGCGGTTTTGTGGCTGCTGGCGGCCTATAACATCGACCTCAAAAACCAGCTGATCGCCGTCGTGGGTCAGGGCCGGCTAATCGGCAAGCCGCTGTCGGACGCGCTGCAAGCCTCCGGTGAGCACGTGGAGCGCATCGATATTACGACCAAAGATATTACGGAAAAAGTACTCGCCGCCGATATCGTGGTAACTGCCACGGGCACGCCAGAGGCCATAACCAGCACCATGATCAAGCCGGGTGCCGTGGTGGTGGACTGCGGATCGCCCGCCAGCGAGTTGTCACGGGAGCTGCTGGCCCGCACCGATATCACGCGCACGCCGAATCCGGGCGGAGTCGGACCGATGACGGTCGCCGCCTTATTCGACAATTTGCTGATTGCCGCCGAACTAAGCAAAAACTAGAACCGCGCCGAATTAGGCGCCGGCCAGCTCTTCCGGCTTCTTGGCCAGCAGCAGCCTGACGCGCTCGGCAACTTGCTTAGGCGTCATCTCGGCTTTAACGATGTAATCATCGGCCGCCATTTTGTAAACTTTGGTGGCCGTCTCGGTGTCGCCCATATTGGTGAGCACGACAACGCGGGCTTTTTTGCCTTCGGTGGTGCCGCGGAGACGTTGGAGCATGGCCAAGCCGTCCATGTTAGGCATCATCAGATCGAGCAAAATAATATCGGGCGAAAATGATTCAATTAATTCAAGACCTGTTATGCCGTCGCCGGCGGTCTCAACGTTATAACCTTCACTCTCAAACTTAATCCGGTACATCTGGACGATCGCAATGTCGTCTTCAATTATCGCAACTTTGGCTTTAGTACTCATGCTAATAATGTATCCTGTTCGCTGAGAAGTTTCAATCTGTCAACCGGTGAGGGTGACTCTAATATTAATTTGGTGATTCCGCTACCGCTCCGTTTATTATTGGCGTTGCCACCAAGCTGTCTGTAGCTAACTCGCGCATTATTTTGAGTCCCCGTTCCAATTTTGACCGATCAGTTGCAAAGGCGATGCGCACGTAGTCGGTATGCATGGAAAAGGCTCTCGATGGAAGGATTATCACGTTCTTCTCGACGGCGGCGCGAGCGAAACTGATATCGTTGTGACCTGTCGGCACCGGTATAAAAGCGTAAAAGGCCCCCTGGCTGCCGGCTAAATGATACGAATCGGCTAGGTACTCTCGGACTAGGTCCCGCTTGCGCCGGTACTTGTCAGTTAGTTTACTAGGATCAAAGCGCAAAGCTGCGACACCAGCCTCTTGGGCAATCGATGACGATGAGAAAACGATATATTGCTGAAGCTGGTTGATGGCTGCAATAATCGCCAGCGGACCAGCCATATAGCCAAGCCTCCAACCTGTCATGGCATAGGCTTTTGAAAATCCGTTCAACGTCAAGGTTTGATGATAAATACTCCCGATACTGAAGTGGGGAATATCGTAAGCGAAATGCTCATAAATCTCGTCGGCAATAATTGTAATATTGTGCTTCCTGGCGAGTCGAGCTATCCGTCGCAGTTCTATCTCCGGATAGACGGCGCCCGATGGGTTATTGGGAGTATTTATCACAAGGACACGAGTATTTTCGGTAATTAGCGGTTCAATGCGCCGGGCAGTTAGTTGGAAGTCCGGAAAGGTATCAATGAGTACCGGAACAGCCCCGAGCATAGTGGCGATGTCACGGTACGGTGGAAAATACGGGTCCGGCAGTAAGATTTCATCACCTGGATTGAGTAAAGCCAGGTAGGCCAACAGAATACCCGTCGTAGCTCCAGGTGTAACCGATACGGTTTCCGGTGTGGCTGCGATGCCGTTCATTAGTTCAAGCTTGGCAGCCAGGGCCGAGCGTAAAGCTAGCGTGCCATTTGGTGGCGTATAACGGGTCTTATTATTTTGGATAGCCTTGATACCGGCTTTCTTGATTATGCCGGGCGTATCGTCTTCGGGAAAGCCGATACTTAGATCGATCGGGTTGGTCATCGCAGCGGCCCGCGCAAAAGCACGGCTTAGATGGGTAGAGTCGAATTGGTTCATTCGTTGCGCAATGATATGTTTGTTCATAGTTGCTACTCTGGTTTTTAGGGTATTTTTATAATACGCTAATGCTAATATGATAGCTAATAACGCAGTAGATACCGAAGTAGCCCTCGAAGAGATAAATCCGGTTGCTCTTGAATCTCTTTTAGTTCAGGTTCCTGAGGCTGAATGGATTGAGCGTGGCTATCGACGCGCACTGAATCAGGCTATTGCAATGAGTATCAGTGTTCCTGCCTATAAAATTATTCTTCAAGAGGCAGGCCTGAATCTTCTTGAGGTCAGTAAAAAAGCGCTAGCCGACTTCCCGCTGCTAGATAAGGATTCGTATTTGCGACGATTTACCCGAGCCCAGATGGTTTGGGGCGGGAGTTTAAATGGGCATAGTTGGATTATTTCCACGACTTCAGGATCGACTGGTGAGCCGTTCTATTTCCCTCGAACGAGCGTCCAAGACGATCAATACGCGCTTTCGGCCGAACTGTACCTAAGAAATAATTTCAAGATTCATGAGCGAAGCACGCTCTATATTGTCGCTTTTCCTATGGGGGCATGGATTGGTGGCCTCTTTACCTATGAAGCTATTCGACGGGTGGGGGAGCGAGGTAATTATGACCTTAGTATTATTACCCCCGGAATTAACAAAGCCGAAGTCATTAAAGCGGTCCAGAACTTGGGGCACGATTATGACCAGGTGATTATTGGCTCGTATGCGCCATTTTTAAAAGATATTATCGATGATGGCATCCGCGCTGGTCTGAACTGGAAAGACTACAAGCTCGGCTTTGTCTTTTCGGCTGAGGGGTTTAATGAAGAATTTCGAAACTATATTTGCGCCAAGACCGGTATCGATGACCCTCTGACGAGTACCCTTAACCATTATGGCACGGTCGACTTAGGTACGATGGCCCACGAAACTCCTGTAGCCATCCTGATTCGTCGAATTGCGCTTACAAATCCCAAACTTTATCAGGATATTTTCGGACAGGCAACCAAGCTTCCCACCTTAGCACAATACATACCCGAGCAATTTTTCTTTGAAGCCGACGGACAAAACCTCTTTTGTTCGGCCCCAAGCGGTATTCCGCTGATTCGCTACGACCTCAAAGACCATGGCGGCATCGTGACGTTGGCGCAGATGGAGCAGAAGTTTTCCGATAACGGGCTCGACTTGCGGACTATGGCCGAGGAAGCAGGAATTGAAACCATTTGGAACCTGCCCTTTGTGTACGTCTATGAGCGAAGCGACTTTTCGGTCTCATTCTATGCGTTTCAAGTTTACCCTGAGACAATTCGGCACGTTGTTTCCGCCGACACCTTCGCCCATGAGCTAACAGGCAAGTTCACCATGACCGTTGATTTCGATACCAAAGCCCGCCAGAAATTAATAATTAATTTTGAGCTCAAACCCGAAACCGAAAATACTCCGGAGTTTTCGGCCAGGCTGATGGAGGCCGTCATGGCTCGATTGCTACACGATAATTCCGAATTCCGTAGTACATACGAAGAGTACGGCGACAAGATTCGCCCGAAGTTGGTATTTTGGGACTATGAACATGTAACTCACTTTATGCCGGGGACGAAGCAGAAGTGGATCAAGAAATGATCCCAACACCGCTAATCCTAACAGCGGGTTCGTATGGCCAAATGGACCTCGAAAAACTTCGACAGGATAAGCCGGTCTGGAAGCAACGTGACATTATTGCCAGTCAGGTGGCTGAGCTGTTTGAAATTCTTAATCCTGAGCAGCTCCGGGAACCAGATTTTCTAGAGCAACAGAAGGCGTTTGTGGCCCAGAGGCTCGGCGACCAACCTGATTTGGTTGGTAATTGGGTCTATTTGCCTTGGAGCGGTCAATTGATTCATATGGTTGCGCAGGATGATTTTGAGCGCCTCCGCTCCAACCGCAATCAGAATCTAGTCACTGCGGATGAACAGGTCACGTTGGGTGAAGTAAGGGTAAGTATTGCCGGATTATCGGTGGGCAACGGGATTGCTATGGGCCTGGCCCAACATGGCATTAGGACGTTGCGACTCAGTGACGATGATGTACTTGAGACGTGTAATCTAAACCGCCTCCGCGCTGGCATTCACCAACTAGGTTTATCGAAGCAAGAGGTGTTAGCTCAACAGCTGTGGGAGCTTAATCCCTACCTAAAGCTGTCGTTTCTGGGTCGGCTAACCGGAACGACAATGACGCAGTTCCTTGGAACACCGAAACCGGTTGCCGTCTTTGATGAAATAGATGACTTTGAAATGAAAATCCGCTTGCGAATTGCCGCTCGGGAGCTTGGAATACCAGTGCTTATGCTCACCAGTCTTGGCGACAACATTCTTATCGATATCGAGCGGTATGATCTTGACCCCAAGTCCGAGCTCTTCCACGGGCTGCTCGGATCACTGCCTGAAGATATTTTGAGTCAACCGATAACAGAGAGCGCCAAACAGCGTTACGCTATGGAGCTGGTCGGTGAAAAGTATGTTCCAACCCGTGCTCTCGCCTCATTGATACAAATTAACCGTACGCTCGTTGGTCGGCCTCAAATTGCGAGTGCGGTTATTATGGACGGGGGAATTGGCGCGTTCCTGATTCGTCGCCTTAGCTTGGGTCAAGATTTGCCGGCTGGCCGTTATTTTTTGTCCCTGACGGAAACCATGAAGGTTAAGGAACTTGACAATGACCAGCGAGAGGCAATAGTCGAAATGATCCGCAAGGGTCCGCTATGACCCCAAATTATTTGGCTTGGGATATTAACGAAAACAATTTTCCGCGCAAAGCTAGCATCAAAGAACAGATTAGATTTTTAATCGGTTACGGTATTTTGGCTCCTTCGGTTCACAATACCCAGCCTTGGGAGTTTGAGGTCCAAGAGCGGTCACTCTGTCTAAAGCTAAATCCAAAACTCTCATTGCCGGCCTCGGATCCAAGCGGTCGGGGCGGCTGGATAAGCCTTGGTGCCGTAGCCAAGAATATCGAAATCGCCGCAGCTTACTTTGGTTTAGACACTCATGTAACTCTCGACGCAACCGAAATTACAATTTCATTTCAACACGGAAAAACGGCGGATGATGGTCTGTTTCAAGCAATCAAACAACGCTACTCCAATAAACTTAACTATTCCAGTCAACTCATTTCGAAAGAACAGCTAGCAACCCTCCAACAACTTTCTCCCAATTTAACTGCCTTTACATCATCATCATCTACCATCGCCAAGATTGCTGAGATTCATGTCGATGCCGCAAGAAATATCGCCAGATCGCCCAGATTTGGCCGCGAACTGGCTCATTGGATGCGCCCAAACGACACAGCTCGCACCGATGGGATGCCTGGGTTTGTGATAGGTTTGCGACCAATCTTTTCCCGTGTTATACCCGCTTTAATCAGTCTGGCTCCGTGGATATTGAGCATTCGTGGCAAAAAAGACCGTCACCTCATTCTGAACTCGCCGACAATTGGAGTAATCTCTACTCCGCATGACTCACCGGCGGATTGGTTTGCTGCGGGAAGAGCTTTCGAATTAATTGCTCTCCAGGCTACAAAAGACGGATTAGTAATAACGATTATGGCAGCCATGGTTGAATACCCTCCTGCCAGCAAAGCGCTCGCAGAAGTAATGAAAATCGCTCCAAGCAAAGTACAAGTTTTTTTTAGAACCGGTTATGCTTATAATGAGATATACCATACTCCGCGTCGCATTATCTAAGGGGCCGTTATGACTCTAGACATCATTATCGCCGTCGTAACCTCATTGGTCAGTTTAATTCTGGCGTCGTTTATCTATGCAAAAAATAGTCGGAGCGCAACCAATGTTTATTTTGCATTGCTTATTGTCTTCATTGGATTGTATCCCGTATTCAATTACCTGGCCTTACACTCCAACACTCCGGAAACGGCTTTATTCTGGGCGAAATTCATTCTAGTTTCGGCAATCCCCGCGGGGTCGCTGCTGTATCTATTTGTGAGTGCTTTTCCAGGAAAAAAATTCCTGACAAATAAACTCTCGGTAGTCTTTGTCATCTGGGTTGTAATAAATATCTTCCTAGGTTTCCTCGGTCTGATATTCCAACGAGTTGAAATCATCAATGGTCAGCCTGCAATCCAGACTGGTCCAGCGATAGCATCATTTGCAGCCCTCCAAATAATTAGTTTGGTTTCGGGAGCGATAATTCTGTACCGAAAATACCGTCACGCCACTGGACGCTTAAAACTTCAGCTGCGTTATATTAACTATGGGATTACGCTTAGTTTTGGCGCAACCTTAGTTGCAACCCTGGTGATACCGCTGCTATTTAAAAACTCAGCTCTTATTCCCCTAAGTCCGCTATTTTTACTAATTGCCGAATTCTCGATAGCATATTCGATTTTAAAAAATCACCTTCTGGATATTCGCTCGATTGTAGCAAAGTCGGTAGCGTACGTGTTGCTTCTCGTGAGTCTGGCCGTATTGTATGGGGGAGCAATTTTCAGCATTTCAAATTTGCTATTTCCTGGAGCTTCCATCAGACAAGATCAGCAAATTATTTATATTGTGCTCGCTTTAACTTTAGCTTTCTCATTCCAGCCACTGCGGCGGTTCTTTGAAAATGCCACAGCGCGAATGTTCTTTCAGAATCGCTATAATTCCCAAATCGTCCTCAACAATTTTTCTAAAATTTTGGTGTATGAATTGGACCTGGATCGTATTCTTAAGCGGTCTATCACGGATATTTGCCAACAGCTCAATATTCAATTCGGACAGATTGTGGTATTCAATCACGACCGCGTCTATCGCATCGAACATCACGGTCCGCTGCCAATGCGGCTTATGGTGGTGCCAGAACTGCAACGGTTGAAACATGCGGTTCTTGTGGCTGACGAGCTACCGGAAGGTGAGCGCAAGGAACTACTCGACGAGCATGGCATTCGCGTATCATTAATGCTGCGAACTCGCGAGGAATTCATCGGCTACTTATTGCTGGGCGATAAGCTCTCTGGCGATATTTATTCCAGTCAGGATCTGGAAGTCTTGGAAATAATCGCCAAGCAGCTGGCGGTCGCGATTTTGAATGCCAAGGCCTACGCGGAAATCCAGGAGTTCAACCAAACTCTGCAGGCGCGGGTGGATCATGCTACCAGCCGTCTGCGCGTTGCCAACCGCCATCTTAAGGAACTTGATCAGGCCAAGGACGAGTTCATTAGTATGGCATCTCACCAGTTGCGCACGCCGCTGACTACCATCAAGGGCTACCTGAGCATGATGCTGGAAGGGGACGCCGGACGCATGAGCAAAACCCAGACGGAATTCGCGGGTTACGCTTTTGGGTCGTCGGAGCGGATGGTCAACCTGATTTCGGACCTGTTGAACGTCTCCCGGCTGAGTGCCGGGCGGTTCATTATCCAGACCAAGCCCACCGACATGGTCGATATGATCAGGGACGAGGTACGCCAGCTTGAAACCCATGCTTCAGCCAAGAACATTAAGCTTATTTTTGATCCCCCGGCTCTGCCACTGCCGTTGGCGGAAATCGATGACAACAAGACCCGTCAAGTTGTAATGAATTTCATCGACAATGCCATCTATTACACGCAAACAGGAAGTGTAACCGTAACGCTTGACCAAACTGGCCAGTACGTGCGCCTTAGGGTTACCGATACCGGCATTGGTGTTCCGGAAGAGGCCAAGAAGAAGCTGTTCAGCAAGTTCTTCAGGGCGGATAACGCGATGACGGTCCGTCCGGACGGCACCGGTTTGGGGCTGTACCTGGCCCGGCGCGTCGTTGAGGACCAAGGTGGTACAATACTGTTTAGCAGCTCGCTCGGAAAAGGTTCGACCTTTGGATTCGAACTCCCGCTCCGGCCGGCATCAGTCAACAAGAAAGAGGGATAAGTGGCAATTAATGACGCACAACTTGGGGTCGGCAAGATCATCCTGATTGCCGAAGACGACCCGTTCATATCTCGCATGTATGAGATTAAGCTGACCTCCGCCGGGTTCAAGGTAATTCTTAAAACCAACGGCCGCGACGCCTTTGAGGCGGTTAAATCCGAGCACCCCAGCCTGGCGATCTTCGATATCAACATGCCGGAACTGTCCGGCCTGGAAGTCCTGGGCGCGTTACAGAACGACGGCTATGATTTCTCTACCATGCCCATCATAGTCTTGACGAACTCATCCAATATGGACGACCGCAAACGCGCCACCAGCTTTGGGGCCGATTACCTGGTGAAGGCCGAAATGACCCCTCGCCAAGTCCTGGATCTTATCAATTCCAAGCTGCAGCTGGTCGCCAAAAAATCCGATGTATAAGTCCGTCGCTGCGGCCTTACTGGTTTTTATCGTGGTTTTCGGCTGCTTGCGGCTGGCAGAGCGGCTCTATCACCGATTGCGCCATACGCCTGACTGGTCGCCGCATTGGGGCAGCTGGTTGTTTGCCTTGCTGATTAGTCTCTATGTCTTAATCGATGACCTCGGCCGCAGTTTCTAATTTTTCTTATTCTAAGGCAGCGATAAGGTGTCGCGGATACGCCGGAGCGTAAAGAGCGACCCCGGCGGTTGGATGGTGCCCGGAAGGGTAGTGGTCGCCGTGATGAAACCGGCTTGGCGTACCAGGTCGACTGTCGTCTGATTGTACGAGCCGTAGGGGTAGCAGAAATGATGCACCGGGTGCCCCAGCTGGGACTCCAGCTGGACCTTGCTCTGGCTGATTTCAAACAGCTGTTGCTCGGGACTGTCCGACGCCAGGTTCTGGTGGTCCACCGTATGGGCGCCGATGGTTATGAGTCCGCTACGGTCGAGCATTCGGACCTGGTCCCAATTCAAGTAGCTGTCGCCGCAGCCGCCAGGGGGCTGGAGGGGGTCGCCGCTGCGACGGCCGGCCCCGATGCACCAGCGGCTGGCAGTACCCCCAGTGATAATGAAGTAGGTGGCTTTCATGTTGTATTGGCGCAGCGTCTCAAAGGCTTGGAGCTGGTTGGCGAAGCCGTCGTCAAAGGTAATTACCACCGGCTTGTCGGGCAACGGCGTCCCGCCCGACATCGCCGCCGCCACCTGATCCAGGTCCACGACGTTGTAGCTGTGGGTCTTTAAATGCTCAAGCTGGGCGGCAAAATCGCCGGGGGCGTAATGGTAGAGCAGGATGGGAACGCTCAAACCAACCGCACCGCCGGCTTCGCCCGAAGCCACGGTTTCGCGCGTCAGCTGACTGTCCCAGGCTACCACTTTGGCGGCGAGGCTTCGGATACTGACCCTGGTCTGGCGGTACTGCCGCGTGGCGGCTTCCAACTGGATATCCGCGAGCTCAGTGCGGATTTCATCGGTACTGGCAACGGTGCGGCCGAATTTGACCTGGCGGTCCTGGAACGCCGCCATCTGCTTGGTCAGGGCGATGTAGCTGGTGCTGATATCGACCGGGTAGCGTAAGTTTTCTGAGCCCATGGCGCGGGTCGGCTGCGGGAGCGACAGGGCCGTCGCCACCCCGCTGCCAAGCAGGACGGTTGCGACCATAATAAACAAGATAATGCGGCCACCAGCAATTGGGAGACCGGAAAAAGGAGTGACCATTACAGGCATTATAAGTTCCGGGTCGCCTTATTCCAAGCCCGGACCCGACGGGATTCAGTGGTTTCTCAGTTATCTTGGTATATGATTGGCGCATGAGAATACTTGTCGTCGAAGACGAACATAAGATAGCCGGGGCCTTAAAACGCGGCCTGGAGCAGGAGTCGTTTGCGGTGGACGTGGCGTATGACGCCGACGAGGGCCTCAGCAGCGCCCTGACCGGCGAGCACGACGTCATTATTCTGGACCGCATGTTGCCCGGCCTGATCGAAGGCGTGGACATCTGTAAGGAAATCCGCGCCGAAGGCATCCACACGCCGGTGCTGATGCTCACGGCCAAGGACCTTATCAGCGACCGCGTTACCGGACTCAACGCCGGCGCCGATGATTATTTAGTCAAACCGTTCGCCTTTGAGGAACTGTTGGCCCGCGTCCGCGCGCTGCTGCGCCGCCCCAAGGACCACATCGGCAGCGAACTGATCGTTGACGATCTGCGCCTTGATACCACGACCTATGCCGTCTCGCGGGAGGGCACGTCCATCAGCCTGTCGAGTAAAGAGTACGCGCTGCTGGAATACCTGATGCGCAATCAGAACCGGGTCCTCACCAAGAACTCCATCATCGAACACGTCTGGGATTACGATGCCGACATCCTGCCGAACACGGTGGAAGTCTATATCGGCTATCTGCGCAATAAAATTGATAAACCGTTCAAGGGGCAGAACTTACTGCATACTGTTCGCGGTTTCGGATACAAAATTAGTGTTTCGAACTGATATGTTCCAGTCCGCCACCTTCCGCCTGACTTTGTGGTACCTGGCCATAATCATGGCCATAAGTATCCTGTTCAGTGTGGTAATTTATGGTACCTCGGAGCAGGAACTGCAGCAGAGCTTTCACCGTGAGAGCGTGATTTACCAGCTGGGGCCCGGTTTCCGTTTCAACCTGGACGACGGCCAGACCAACGCCACGCCGCAGGAATTATTCAACGATGCCAAGTCCCGGCTCAAGCTTAATCTGGTCATTATTAACGCTGGTATCCTAATTATGGCCGGGGGAGCCAGTTTCGTGCTGGCCCGCCGCACCCTCACGCCGATCGAAGCGGCGCTAGAGGCTCAGGGTCGCTTTGCGGCTGATGCCTCGCACGAGCTACGCACGCCGCTGACGGCCATGAAGTCGGAAATCGAGGTCGCGCTCAGGGGCAAGGACCTACCGAGCGGAGAGGCGCGGCAGTTGCTTGAAAGCAACCTGGAAGAAATCGCCAAGCTGGAGGCGCTGTCGATCGGTTTGTTGAAATTGGCCCAGCAGGATGGTCAGACCATCGCCAAATCCCCGGTTGCTCTGGCGGAAGCTTCGGCCGTAGCCGTTAAACGTCTGGCGGGCGCCTCAGGGAAACAGGATGTTCAAATAGACAATCAGATTGGGCAGCTGACGGTCGGGGGCGACCGCGACAGCATCGTGGAGCTGCTGGCCATTCTGCTTGATAACGCTATCAAATACAGCCCCGCCAAATCAAAGATTACGCTGGGGGCAACCACCCATGGGCACTGGGCGCTGGTTACGGTGCGTGACGAAGGCCAGGGCATCAAGGCGCTCGACATCCCGCACATCTTCGACCGGTTCTATCGCGCCGATTCGTCAAGGTCCAAACAGCAGATTGCCGGCTACGGCCTGGGGCTGTCGATTGCCAAAAAAATCACCGACCTGCACGGTGGGACCATCGAGGTGGCGAGCCGTCCGGGACAGGGTTCGGTCTTTACGGTTAAATTGCCGCTGGCAAGCTAAAAAAATCAGCTTGTTCTCAACCTGAGCCGCTAGGCTTAGAAATAGAACCAGAATAATCGGAGATCACCTTTATGAGCTTCATCGCTCGCGGGGCAAAAAACGCCTTCCGCAATCCAGTGCGCACCGGATCAATTGTCATAATATTGGGCTTGAGCGTCGGTTTGGCCATTACGATGCTGCTATCGCGGCAGGCCGTGGACAACCGCATCAACAGCGTCAAGAGTTCCATCGGCAACACCATCAACGTGTCGCCGGCCGGGGCCCAGGGTTTTGAAGGCGGCGGGGAACCTCTGACCAGCGCCCAGGTAACCAAAATCACCCAGACCGCCCATGTCACCAGCGTGGTCTCGCAACTTCAGGCGCGGCTGGCGACGACGGATACCAGCTTGGTCTCATCCATTGATGCCGGAACGCTTGGACGCCGTAACCGAGGGGGAGACGGCACGGGTCCGGGTGGCAACTTTACGCCACCCGTTACGGCCACCGGCACCACCGACGCCACCTCGTCCCAGGGAACAGTCATTAAGCTGACCTCCGGCAGCACCATCGATGCGGCCTCCAATGATAACGTGGCCCTCATCGGCGCGGCGCTGGCCACCAAGAACAACCTGACGGTCGGGTCCACCTTTACGGCTTATGGGACACCGGTCACGGTCAAAGGCATCTACGACACCGGCACCAGGTTCGGCGGCAACACCGTCTTGTTCCCGCTGGCTACCCTCCAACGACTTTCGGGCCAGCCGAGCGACGTGACTTCGGCTACTGTGAAGGTCGATTCCATCACCAACGTCGCGGCCACCACCGCGGCCATCAAGACGTCCCTTGGCGACGCCGCCGACGTGACGTCGGCCCAGGATACTTCGCAACAGGCCTTGCAACCGTTGGAAAACATCCGGGGCATCACCTTGTTTAGCCTGATCGGTGCCTTGGCGGCGGGCGGAGTCATCACTTTCCTTACCATGATCATGATCGTTCGTGAACGCCGCCGCGAAATCGGGGTCTTAAAAGCCATCGGCGCTTCCAACTACAAGATCGTCACCCAGTTCGTCAGCGAGGCCCTGGTGCTCACCCTGCTCGGCTCAGTGGTAGGGGTCGCAGTCGGTGCCTTAATCAGTAATTCCGTCGTCAACGTCCTGGTCTCAGCCAATACTGCTACCGCCTCATCCGGCGGTTTCGGCGGCGGCATGCGCGGCGGTGGAGGTGGCTTCGGCCGGGCGCTCCTGGGCGGCGGACAGAATATCATCAATAACATCCATACGGCCATCGGTTATGACATCCTGGTGTACGGCCTGCTGGGAGCCGTGATCATAGCGGTTCTCGGCAGTGCCATTCCGGCCTTCCTCATCGCCAAAGTCCGGCCCGCTGAAGTAATGAGGGGAGAATAACATGCTGCGCGTAACCAACATCAGTAAGCAATTCCAATCGGGCGACAACGTCGTCAAGGCGGTCCAAGACGTCAGGCTGAGCGTTCCGGAAGGTGTCTTCGCCTCCATCATCGGGCAAAGCGGCAGCGGCAAAAGCACTCTGCTATCGTTGCTCGGCGCCCTCGACCAACCGACCGCCGGCAGCATCGTCGTCGACGGCAGCGACATTGCTAAAATGAGCGATAACCAGCTCATCCGCTACCGCCGCGATAAAATCGGCTACGTCTTCCAGGCCTATAACCTGATTCCTAATTTAAGCGCCCTGGAAAACGTCATGCTGCCCATGGAACTGGCCGGGTTGTCACGGGGCAAGCGCCGGTTGCGGGCGGTCGAACTCCTGGAGCAGGTGGGACTGGATGCCACTAAGCACACCCGCCAACCGTCACGCCTGTCCGGCGGGGAACAGCAGCGCGTGGCGATCGCCCGCGCCCTGGCCAACCGACCCAAGCTCATCCTGGCCGACGAGCCGACCGGCAATTTAGACAGCGCCACCGGCAAAATAATCGTCGCCCTGCTCCACGACCTGGCCGCATCCGAGCACACGACGATCATCGCCGTCACCCACGACCAGCAAATCGCCAAGCAGGCCGCCCTCACCTTCAAATTGGCCGACGGCAAGCTCGTCCAGGTTTGACCGGCACCCAAAGAATACCGGTGGCAGTGTAGCTATCCTCACTACAATTAGTAGTATTTATCGTGTAATTATTGTCACTTCAAACAATAATGTCGCCTTGAGGATTGACATTGTTCATAATTGTGCCCACACTTGATTGGCAGGTTACTGCAATCGACAATCCATCGACAGAAGGGCATGACCATGTCTGATCTCAGGTTTGACGGCCGTGTTGCCATCATCACCGGTGCGGGCGGCGGTCTCGGCCGCAGTCACGCTCTCGAATTGGCACGACGCGGCGCCAAGGTGCTCGTGAACGATCCCGGAGCCTCAGTCGATGGCAGCGGAGGCTCCAGCCGGGCCGCCGACGACGTGGTGGCCGAGATTGTCGCCTTCGGTGGCTTCGCCGTCGCCAACTACGTTCCGGTCGGCACCCCCGAGGCTGCGCAAGCAATCGCGGAGGCCGCCCTGGAGGCCTTCGGCCGCATTGACATCCTGGTGAACAACGCCGGCATCCTGCGTGACAAGGCGTTCCACAAGATGACACCGGAGATGATCGACGTCGTTCTGGACGTGCATCTGCGAGGTGCTCTGCACCTCTCACAGGCGGTTTTCACCGTCATGCGCGAGCAGGGCTACGGCCGCATCGTCAACACCACCTCCGCCTCCGGCCTGTACGGCAACTTCTCTCAGGTCAACTACGGTGCCGCCAAAGCCGGACTCGCCGGCCTGACCAGGGTGCTGGCAATCGAAGGCAATGGCCACGACATCAACGTCAACGCCATCGCCCCGATCGCCGCTACCCGCATGACGGCAGGGATGGTCGACGTCGACGAGCTCAACAGCACCGAATCCGTCAGCGCGATGGTGGCCTGGCTGGCTCACGAAGACTGCACCAGGACCGGCAAAATCTACTCCGCCTCCGGCGGCCGGTACGCCCAGATCTTCTTCGCCGAAACAAGGGGAGTGGTATTGGACGACCCCACCGTCGAAGCTGTCCGCGACGCCATGTCGGACATCGAAGACCGCGAGGGCCACTCCGAGCCCACCGACCTCAGCCACGCCACGGCTGCCTACGCCGCTCACCGGCGTGAAGCCGAAGACCGCAAGCACGTTTTGGTCGGCTAGCCATTAGCCCCAGAACATTCGCCCTATCCCCCAGCGGGAGCCATTTGGCTCTTGCTGGGGGGCTTTTAATTTATCTAAGTAACTCACGGTTATGTCCAAGATAAGGTATCATAGCAAAGTCTATGAAATGGCTTATTCACCAAATCAAATCAAGCGACTTCCTGCGCCATAACCTGGTGTTTTTTGTGGGCTCGTTTGCCGTTAGTGCTATCAATTATCTATATTATCCGGTGCTGGGCCGCCTGCTGCCGACTACCCAGTTCGGTGAAGTACAGGCTCTCGTCTCCTTGTTTTTGCAGGCCAACATATTTTTGAGTGTGGTCACCAACGTGGCCGTCAATATAGTAGCCAACGAGCGCGACGAGCAACTGCGCAATCGGATCGTCTTTGAGCTGGAGCGACTTGCCGGCCTCATCGTTCTGGGATCCGTTACGGTGGCGCTGATATTCGTTCAGCCCTTGAAAGAATTTTTCCAATTTCCGGAGGTGGCGCCATTCTTTGCTCTGGGAGCAGCCTTGGTGGCCAGCGCGCCATTGGCTCTGCGAAGCGCCTTTTTACGCGGACGTTCAGCTTTTGGAATGTTATCGACGGCCAACGTCATTGCCTCGGTAGCCAAGCTGGTGGTCTCAGCCATGCTGGTACTATTCGGTATGGGTACGTTCGGGGCCATTGGCGGTTTGGTTATTGCCCAGCTCATTGCGCTGGTATATGCCCGCCGTCAGGCCACACGTTTGGGATTGTCGGGATCGGCCGGGGCGCTGCTCCGCCGCCCGGATATACGTCTCATTAAACCGCAACTGCCGTACACCCTGCTAGTGCTAATTGTTTCACTGGTAACTACAACCCTGTTCAGCTTTGATATCCTGGTGGTTAAGCACTACTTTAACGGGGAAATTGCGGGTCTGTACGCTGGAATCGCCACGATCGCCCGCATCATCTATTTCCTGACAGGATCCTTTGCGGGGGTGCTGTTATCCAATATCAAATTAACTGAGAGCCTTGCAACCAATCGGGCGATACTGAAGCGATCGGCGTTGCTGCAGTTGGTGATTGGCGGGAGCGTTTTAGCCGTCTTCGCGTTCCTGCCTAATCTGGTTATCCGCCTGCTTATCGGTAGTCGGTATGAGGTGTATGCCGGCCTCTTGCCGGCCCTGAGCTTGGCCCTGTTTATCTTGGCTTTCGTGAACCTGCTTTTATCCTATGATTTGGCACTCCGACGCCGCAGTGCCGCAGTTGTTTCGATTATCGGTATGGCAGTTACCGCCGTCTGGATTGTTTTGGCTCACGCAACTCCAGAACAGGTAGTTCATAGTTTGTTGTGGAGTTCCATAATCTTCTTAGGCATAAGAGGTTTGAGCTCAATTTGGCGTCGAATTCGGTAACTCTTATGTTTGCGAGTGGGTAAGCCCACCAGTATACTGCCTTAGTAATTGAGTGTGAGGGATAGCCGTTGGCTAAAGCACAAGAGAACCTAATTTCGATAATAGTTCCATGTCACAACGAGGCGGCCAACATCAGGCCGTTTTATATTGCTCTTGCTGACGTCATGTCACATCAGCGCGAACGCTTTGAGCTGATTTTTGTGAACGACGGCAGCGGCGACGAAACCTCTGAACGGGTCATTAAACTCCGCCACCAGGATCCGCGAGTACGTCTAGTGGAACTGGCGCGAAATTTTGGCAAGGAAATTGCTGTTACCGCAGGTATCCACCGGGCATCCGGCGAAGCCGCCATTACCATTGATGCTGATCTTCAGCACCCGCCCGCGCTTATTCCCGAACTTATCGCCGGTTGGCGTGAAGGCAATGAAGTAGTTGTTGGCGTGCGCCAAGCCGGCCATGCCCATTCCAGCCCCATCAAGAGGCTATTTTCAAAGTTGTTTTATCGGATAATGGGAGTTATTTCGGAAACCGACGTCGTTCCTAACGCTACCGATTACCGTTTAATAGACCGAGTGGTAATTGATGAATTCAACCGCTTCACGGAACGTAACCGCTTGACGCGCGGACTTATCGACTGGCTGGGTTTCAGTCGTTGCTACGTTTCATTCAAGCCGGCCAAAAGGTACGCGGGTGAAGCGGCATATTCTTATTTTAAGCTTATTCAATTAGCCCTTAACTCATTCATCTCCATGAGCCTGTTGCCCCTCAAGATAGCTAGCTACCTAGGCACAGCCATCATCATGGTTTCGTTTCCGTTGGGTCTGTTTATCTTTATCGAGAAGTATGTCATGGGCGACCCGTATAATTTTAACTTCTCCGGCCCGGCCATACTAGCAGTCATTCTGTTGTTCTTGTGCGGCGTAATCATATCGGCACTGGGTGTTATTGCACTGTATATTGCCAACATCCACTCGGAAGTAATGAACCGCCCCCTGTATGTCGCGCGTAGAGAGCAGCTCAGTACCAGCCTGACGGAACACAACGAGGCAGCCGTCGAAGCTTCTGCCAAAGATAAGGCTTTTCGCTGGTAGCCTTGCGCTATCGACCCACTACTATGAATATTTTATGGCTCAGCTGGAAAGATCGTGAAAACCCATTGTCGGGCGGCGCTGAAGTAGTGGCGCATGAGCTGGCGGGCCGCCTGGTTAAGGACGGCCACGCGGTTACGTTCGTGACTGGCGGTTTCAAAGGCGGGGCACCGGAAGCGGCCATTGACGGCTATCGTGTCGTACGTGTGGGCGGTCGCTACGACGTATATGTACACGCCTGGTTCTGGTACCTTCGATACGGTCGCGGGCAATACGACCTGATTATTGATGAATGTAACACAGTTCCTTTTCTTGCCAAGCTTTACGTCCGTACCCGGACCGTCATGCTCTACCACATGCTCTGCCGCAAGATTTGGTTTTATGAATTACCGCAGCCGCTCAGTACCATCGGTTACTATATCGAGCCGCTATATCTGCGACTTTTGTCGAATCTTCCTGCCATCACCGTTTCCGAGTCCACCCGCCGAGATCTCCTAAGGAACGGCTACAAGAAAGACAATATCAGCGTTATTTCCGAAGGTATCGAGCTGCAACCTGTCGCCGATCTTATCAATATCGAAAAATTTAACGAGCCAACCATGCTCAGTCTGGGTGCCATGCGAGCAATGAAACGGACCCTGGAACAGGTAAAGGCCTTTGAAATAGCGAAAGGAACCGTTCCCGCTCTCAAGCTCAAGATGGCCGGGGACATCGCCGGATCATACGCCAAAGGAGTGCTGGAATATATCGCGGGAAGCCCATATAAAGACGATATCGAAGTGTTGGGACGCGTTACCAAGGCCCAAAAATTGATTCTCATGCAGCGGGCGCATCTCATAACCGTAACCAGCGTCAAAGAAGGCTGGGGGCTTATCGTAACCGAAGCCAACAGCCAAGGCACTCCGGCAATTGTCTACGATGTTGATGGATTACGCGACAGCGTGCGCGATGGTGTAAGCGGCTTGGTAGTTCAGACAAATACCCCACGAGCCTTGGCTGATAGTATAGGACAGCTTTTAAACGACCCCGAATACTATGCGCGCCTACGCCTTGCCGGTTGGCAGTGGAGTCGAGAAATTACGTTCGATCGATGTTTTCAAGACATTAAACGAGCACTAAGCCTATGACGGACCCTATCGTATCGATAATTGTACCGACCTATAACAGCGCCAAGACTTTGGAAGCCTGCTTGCGTTCTATTACAGAGCAAGCTTACGACAATATTGAGCTCATTGTGGTGGACAATAATTCTGCGGATAACACCAAGCAGGTCGCGAGCAAGTATACTCCGCACGTATACAATCGTGGTCCGGAGCGATCCGCCCAGCGTAATTTCGGAGTCGAACAAGCTACGGGCGAGTACGTAATGATCATCGACTCCGATATGGAACTTGGGCAAAACGTCGCCGCCCAATGTGTTGCGCAGTTCAATATTAATCCGCATTTGATGGGGGTTACTATTCCCGAAGAATCCTTCGGGGAGGGCTTTTGGGCCCAGTGCAAACGACTTGAACGTTCATATTATGTCGGCGTGTCCTGGATGGAGGCCGCCCGCTGTTTTCGGCGTGCCACGTACCAACAAGCGGGGGGTTATGACGAAGCCATGGTCAGCGGGGAAGACTGGGATTTGTCGCAACGTATCGCGGCAATGGGTCCGCTTGGCCATATCGCCGAATTTATCAGACATAATGAAGGTCATCTCAAACTGATATCGACGCTGAAAAAGAAATATTACTACGCTCAGAAATTCTCGATGTATACCCGGAAGACTTCCTCCAAAGCAAACTTAAGTTCTCAAACGGGACCTTTTAAACGCTACGCGTTATATTTTTCAAAACCCGCCCGCTTGCTAGCTAATCCGCTGCTCGGGATCGGCATGCTGTTTATGAAGACTAGCGAGTTTGCGGTCGGCGGTGTTGGTTTGCTGATACAAAAGGGCAAGCCATCCGCATGAAAACCGTATTGGACGTCGTTAATCCTTTAGAAATGAACCAGTCCGTAATCTTTGGATATTACGGCGGGGGCAATTTCGGTGATGAGCTTTTGCTGGAAGTGTTGCTGGATTTGTGTGAGAACGCCAGTGTTAAAGACGTGAAGTTTGTGTATCGAAACAGGGAAATGTACCCGATTATGCATCGGACCCGTGACTACCAGCCGCTGTTTGGCCTACGTGAACTTATAGTTGCTTCAATCAAATCCAGAACCATAGTTGTTGGCGGAGGTGGGCACTGGGGCCTGGATATGAATCCAAGCGTTTTGTTGATGAGCGTCCTGCTGCTTGTCTTTAGATTGGTGTTACGGAAGAAAATCTACCTGCTGGGGGTTGGCTTTTATAATTCCACGAGCCGTTTAGGCCGAATCAGTGCCTGGATTGCCGCTACCGCCAGCACTCAAGTTGTGGCGAGGGATGAAGAGAGCTATTACAACTTTATGCGTTTTTACCCGTCGAAAACCCACTTGGATAAAGATATAGTATTCTATCTGCCTAATCTGGATCTTAAAAAATATGATGACAGCGCGCAAAAAATTGCAACAGAGCTGAATATCGAGGAAGGCATTAATTACACTTTGGTGGCTTTCCGAAGGTTTCAAGTAAAACACTCAAACCAGTTCAACTACCTCGTTGAGCAAACCGTAACCGATAATCCCCAACAACATTTTATCACCATGACGCTTGAACCTGAGTCGGTGGATCCAGAGGGTTCGGAGAGGCTCAGGTATATCCATGCCAACAACGAGAACACCGTCGTCAGCGACTTCCACTTTAATCCTTTGGCATTTGCCTGTTTTCTGGAAAAAAATGCCAAAACCATTCAGATGGTCGCTCCCCAATATCATGCGCAGTTGATAGCCCACTTGGTGGGTATTCGACATATGCCAATAGTCTATGACAACAAGGTTGAGCAATTGCTTATTGGCTTCAATATCTCCGAAGTCATTCCGATAACCCTGGTAACGTCTGATGAAATCAATAATTTTGTACGTATCTAAGGCCAAGTGATTTGGATAAAACAATGGAAGTTAACAATTGATGGGACTAGGTGCAGTAATCAGATATATTTCGCAAGGAGACTTTGGGCTACCCTTTAGCTTCTTGATCTATTGGTATAAAAATATCTATGCCTGGAATTTCCAGACTGGTACCCCAAATCTTGATGGAATTATCAGGCTCCCCGGGAGACTCATTAATATTCTGGTGTTTTGGATTGCGGGCAGCCTTGGGGCATCGTACTTTTATTACTTCTTTTCCCTGGCTTTAACCGGGTTGGCTTTCTTTTTGTTTGTCAGGTATTTCCTTAACATCAAATCAAAGGCAACAATGCTCTTGGTTACCGCATTATTTGTATTTAACCCCGCATTCATTGGGAATTCCGCGAAAATTGGGCTGGTAGCCGCCGCGGCCATGCTGCCGCTTGGGCTTGTGCTATTAAAGCGATTTTTCGTCACGAAACGAATGAGGTATTTGCTGCTCTTAATAGCAGCGCTAAATTACTCCCTGCTTCACCCCTTTACCTTCGCCGTTAATATTCTGGGGATAGTTATCTATGGCGGACGCGCTTTCTATCAGAATCGTCATGACAGTGGTTTGCTGCTGAAAAAACTGGTAATTGCAGGTGTTGCGGCACTGTTGATTAATAGTTATTTTCTACTGCCGGTAATTGGTGTTGGCACTATCGATAAGGCAGCGCTTTCACAAGATTTGTCAGCTGTTCCTGTTGACTACACTGCCCTGATCCAGATTGCCAACGCTGGTGACCCGGTAACTACTTTCTCTTTGGCCAAAAATGTCTTTAAGGATTTCGATTTCTACAATTCATGGTCGCAGTTTCTATTCCTGCTTGGTACCGCCGGGATATACGGCACTTTAATATACATCTTCCTAACAAAGAAACATGAGCTTAGCCATCGTGACCGTCTTATTTCTGGCGTACTGCTGGCGTTTGGGTTGGCGACCTTGATAATGACGAGCGGCGTACCCTTGGTCAGCAGCTTGATAGCTAAACTGATTGGCCTTCCCGGAGGCTGGATATTTCGATCCCCGTTGAAATGGCAGCTTTATGTGCCATTCTTTATAATCGGGGCTCTAGCTGTGCAGTTGACTGCTTTGAAGGACTTGCGAATCAAGCGATGGGTAATGCTGGGACTGTGGGCGTGTCTGATAGCTCAGAGTAGCTTCGTGTCCATCGACGTATACGATAAGCTCCTGAGACCACGCAGCGTGAGTATGTTCGCGGCGTTGAGCAATCGCGACATGACAAATAAGCGCCTTCTGTATCTGGAGGGCAGTTCTTGCAGCAAATACTCCCGCGACCAGCCGGTAATCATGACCGAATTGAACCAGGTTCTGAACTCCAAACAAGTCCAAGTGAAACATGCTGCAATTTCAAGCTACAACAACATCAAGTTGAGTGATTACGATTACGTCTTGACCTGCAAGGAGGATGATAACGTTTTTGCGCAGGGCTATGAATCCCATAAGCTTGCCGAAATTTATGACAATGGATCGTTCCATCTATATAAGAACAAGCTTGATACAGCCACCGTAAACATTATGCCTCAGGTTTTCCTAAACTCCGATAATGCTGGAATTGCGCAGAAGGATCGTTTTGTGAATGAGGTTCTTGGGATACCGTTTAATTATGTACGCGATGGTGCTGGAATCAGCAGCCAACAAATAGGCCAGACGTTCAATGGTATGTCTTATAAAAACATGCGTGATGGAGCGATCAGCGTCCGGCAGCCCGCCAATCAAGGTAATGGCTCTAAGATTTACTATGTCGGGGATAAAGGTGCATATAAGATATCCGGTGACACGGTAATGCTTTCAGACGCCATGCTAGGGGGCTATCTTCCACTTGTTGCGGGGCGACCGATTACCGTCAATAGTCCTGGAGGAAAAGGTATTACCTACGTCTTTAGCGATACCAGGCATTCTTTTGACAACCTGATACAAAATGGTTCATTTGAAATAGGTCTTTGGCAGAAAAAAGTTTCGGATTGCTTCCAGTTCGATAATCAAGGGCAGATTGGCATGGAGCTGAACGGAAATGATGCTTCGAACGGAGCAAACTCGTTGGCACTATCATCTAACAGTCATATTGCTTGCACTTCAACCTCAATAGATAACCTTATCGATCGAGACAAATTACTGATTCAATTCAAGTACAAAAGTGATCGGGCGAAATCCGCAGCCTTTTCGGTGACCTTTAACAATCCGGGAAATACGGTTGTCACCGGACACACGCAAGTGACCAGCGCAAAATGGAGTGATTTTTCAAAGACGATCGATGTTCCGCCTGGCGCTACGGCAGGCAAATTCTTTTTATATGGTTACCCTGGCGGATATGGCGAGCAGCAGGCTGTAACTCAGTATGACGAAGTATCAGTAGTGGACGTTCCATCATCAGTCTCCAATTACTTTTTTGTATCAGGCGCCGCGAATCCGGGAAATAGTTTGGCAAAAGTATTTTCGGATACGCTTAACCCGACAATGAGAAAAATTACACTCAATAATGTTGGCGGAACAATCAATATTGGCCTGGAAGACTCGTACGATAAGAATTGGATACTTCGGCCCGCGAAGAAAACCCACTTTAATAAAGTTGCTGCCGGACAAATAACACACTATAAAGTTAATGATTTTGATAACGGTTGGAAAATGAACGTCGACAAACTATGTACCGCTGACTCGGTTTGCACAAAGAATAGTGATGGCACCTACAACATAGTGCTCATCAACGAGTTCATTGTGCAGAGGTACCTTTATGCTGGGTTGATGCTTGGTGGGCTGACAATTGTTGGAGGCGGAATATTTGCGGTTGGTCGGAGATATAGCAGAAAACCATGAATATTATGAAGAAATATCGCATTAAACGAGTACTTGTGTTCACTGGGTTAGCGGTTGGGATAATGGGCCCACTTTTACTGGGCGGCTACATCTTAACCCTGGATCTTAGTTGGACACCCTACATCACGCATGATATTGCCGACACGCATTACGGGTATAAATTGTTGTTGTATTCATTAAGCCACTTGATTCCAAGCAGTTGGGTTGAAAAGTTAGCGCTACTGGGAATACTCATTCTTTCCGGCATCGGCGCCCATCGTATGGTATCGAGGTTTACGACGGTTGCGTCTTGGGCAGCTGTGTTCGCCGGCGTGCTCTATATGATTAACCCCTTTGTCTACACTCGCTTCATGGCAGGACAATATATCGTTCTGTCGGGTTACGCCGTTCTGCCCTGGTTCGTGACCTCGCTTTGGTCATTTATAGACAACCCCAGTCCTCGGTCCGGTTTGATACTTGCCGCATGGACGACCGCGGTGGGAATCACCTCCCTACATAGCGTATTCTTTATTGCTCTGATTGCCATCGTGAGCCTAGTTATAGCTGGTGTTGGGACAAAACGTACCCATTTGAGGCGGAAATGGCTCAGCTATGGCGCATTGGCCTTCGGAGTGACCTTGATTGCTAGTTCGTATTGGGTTGTCCCCATGATGCTTGGAACCAGCCGCCAAGCCGAGGAAATAGCGACCTTCACTTCAACGGATACTCGTCTGTACCGTACTGATGGGGGAACACTGGGGCTCCCGGCCAATGTCTTTGCGTTGAGCGGTTTCTGGGGGGATAGGCTGAGCCAGTATGAGTTGCCTTGGGATATGGAGAGCTGGTGGATAGTGCCGGCGATTGCATTGATAGTACTCTCGGCTTGGGGGTTTTATGTCAGCATTCGTGCGCGCGATAAGGTCGGGATATCTCTGGGTATCGTGGCGTTGATTGCCGCCGTTTTGGCGATGGGGGACGCCTGGGCGCCGACGGCTTGGTTGTGGCATGGGTTGGTGCGCTTTGTGCCGTTTTTTGCCGGGTATCGGGAGCCTCAGAAGTTTGTGGCCCTGGTAGCGCTCGGGGAAGCGTATTTGGTTGCGCGGGCGGTTGGCTGGGGGGCGGAGAAGCTGAAAGGGAAGGCGATGGCGGCGGCGCTGGTACCGCTGGTGTTCGCTCTGCCGTTTGCGCTGACGCCCAGCATGTTATGGGGGATGCACGGGCAGCTAAAAAGCGTCGATTATCCGGGTGATTGGTACGCGCTTGATACCAGGCTCTCACAAGATCCGACCCATCCCAAGAGTTTGTTTTTGCCCTGGCATGGATATATGAGGCTGGATTTTGCGGGACGAGTGGTAGCTAACCCGGCCAGTCGGTTTTTTAGTGCGCCGATGGTAGCGGGGGACAATATCGACCGTGCGGGTGAGCGATTGTCGCCGGCATCGCAGCTAGTGTCGGGTAAAATTATTCCGGCCGGTAAGGCGGGCCAGGACGTGAGCGGTTTATTACGAGACGCCGGGTTTAAGTATGTGGTACTCGCTAAAACCGCCGATTATCAGGCATACTCATGGATCGGGCACCAGCCAGGCTTGAAATTGCTAAGCGATACCCAGTCGCTGATGGTGTATGAGGTGAGCCATGAATAACCAGCCACCGACGCCGCGCAAGCGTCAACCGATTGACCCTTTGACCCAGAAGCGTCCGGCCCAACTGGACTTGCGGGGCAAGGGAAGCGCTACCTCGGCCAACGCGTCGCGGTACGTTGCACGGCTTGAGCCCGTTCGCCGAAAGGCCGCCAACGTCCTGGACCTCCGGCCGGTGGCGACCATACTGACAAGCCCTAAGCCGCCGAGAAGCCATCAGGTACCGCAATCAAAGCCGAGGCCCAAGCAACAGATTACGGCCGTTAAAACGAAACGTGCGAAGTTCTTTGACCTCTTGCAATATCCTCTTCTCATTCTGGTAGCCGTTACAATGGCCTTTAGTTCTACCGCCGGGCAAGTGCTGATTGGGCTCTATGGCCTGGTGGCTTTGGCAAAGCGACTTGACAGTCGGGGACCGTTTATTATTGCTTTGATCATGTTGATAACTATTCCGATTTTCCAATTAATCAACCTTTCCGGCTTCAGCGAAAACTCCGCTATATATGCCTATGAACTGATGGTTATTGGTGTTGTAGAGGCAATTACCGAAACCTGGCGTGAAGGTCGCGCCAATCGTGTTGCTCCGTTGCCATAACACTAGTTACTGATACACTGCTTAAGTCCGTGTTAAATGAGTTAAGAGGGGAAATATGTACTCAATCACATCAGTAAGTCTTATCACCAAGGCGGCATTTGCAGTGTCTGCGGTAGCCGTTGTCGGCACGTTGGCCGTTGCAACTGGCGTTGGGGCGGCTCAGGTCAAGCCAGTCGGTGATAATGTACCTGCGACTAAGGACGCCTGTAAAAAAGGCGGTTTCGAGCACTTTGGCTTTAAGAACCAGGGCCAGTGCGTCAGCTTCGCCGTTCATGCCAACAAGGAAAATGGCTACGGTGATGTCGGCTACGGCGACGACCGTGGCGATAAGACCGAGAAGCATGACGGCAAGGACAACGAGAATGACCAAGCCAAGCACCAAGACAAGGATCATGCTAGCAACGGCCAGAACGCCAGCGGGCAGACCGAGGCTAAGGTCCAAAATACCAACACGCAGAACATCTCCAGCGGCGCAGCCACAGGGGACCATGCCATCAGTGGCAACGTTAGCGTTAGTAACGTATTCTCAACTGTCGTTAACTTCTTTGCTAAATTAACTAGCTAGAAGTCGGTCCATATATAAAAAGAGCGCCCATTCGGGGCGCTCTTTTTATGAGGACAACTATTGTGATAAAACCGACTCAAGCGTAAGCTTTATCTACATAATTAAGGGCAATTTCTCTATGGGCAAGCTTTCTTACAAACTAACTGTCGCGACAGGTATGGCTCTGTTCGCTCTCAGCGGGGCCTCGGTCCTGGCAGTGGGCTCCAGTTCCAACGCCCACGCCGCCGACGCCGGCCAGCCGACGACCGTAACCACGGGCAAGCCCGACGTAACCGGCAAACCGGCGGACGCCGGTTCCAAGGGGGTTACCCGCTTAGCCGACGCCAAGCTTAAAGCTTGTCAGAAGCGTGAAACCGCCATTAATAACATTATGGCGCGTACCATCGACCGCTCAACCAAGCAGATCAAGGTATTTGATACCATCGCGACCCGTACTGAGGCGTTCTATACCACCAAGGGCAAGACTTTGGCCGGTTACGACGCCCTGGTAGCGTCGGTTAGTGCCGCTAAGCTGAAGGCCTCCGCCGACCTGACCGCGATGAACATTACCTCCACGCTCAAGTGTGATGGTACCGACCCCAAAGGTGTTGTCAGTGCTTTTAAGGACAACCTGAAACTTGAAATTGCCGACCTCAAAGCGTACAAGACCGCAGTCAAGAACTTAATCGTCGGCGTGAAGTCGGTTCAAGGCACGGACAGTTCGGCCGTTAAGCCGAGCACTTCGCCCACGGTCAGCCCAACTACTAAGCAGGAAGGTAACTAGTAATGAAGAAGCAATCCGGTTTCGCCGTACTTGAAGTCCTTATCCTGGTAGTTGTGGTGGCAATACTTGGCTTCACCGCGGTCACCTACATGGGTCACCAGCAGGCAGCTACGGACACCTCCGCCACGGCCAGCGTTGTGTCGGCTCCTCAGATCAGCTCGACAGCCGATTTGACGACGGCCGAGAATGTCGTGGATCAAATGGATGTGGATGCTAATACTACTGATAACTCACAGCTCGATTCCGAGCTAGCCAACTTTTAGTTAAAGCTAGAGTCCAATACCAAAGCGAGGGCTAGTCGCCCTCGCTTTGGTGTTACATAACACGAACAAATAATTGCTGGTAGTCCCACGGGGAATCGAACCCCGGTTACCAGGATGAAAACCTGGCGTCCTAACCGTTAGACGATGGGACCATATTGCTTGTCGAACTGACATATAGTAGCAAGTTTGAGCACAATTGACAATAAAACGCCAGGCAGTCTTACTACTTGTGTTGTACACTTAAAGTAACAATTATCATACGTAATTATCGAAACGAGGGTTCCCGTTGCTCGCTGCATCATTTAAACGCACTAAAATCGTGGCAACCATCGGCCCGTCATCAAGCTCGCCCGAGGTCATGGAAAAACTTATCACTGCCGGGGCCAATAGCTTCCGTTTGAATTTTTCTCACGGCACGATCGAGGAACACGGTGCGGTCATTAAGCTGGCCCGTAAGCTCTCGGCCAAGCATGATAAGCCGCTGGCGATACTGGTCGATCTTCAGGGTCCTAAGATCCGCGTCGGATTGTTACCGGCCGACGGGCTGCCGTTTGTCCGAGGGACTACGGTACGTTTTAAATTCGGGGCTGATTTTAAGAAGGACGGCATTATTCCGGTCCAGCACGATGTCAGCAAGTACCTGAGATCAGGCGAGCGCGTCTTTTTGCGCGACGGCATGATTGAAGTGGAGGTTGAGTCGGTAGACGGCCACCTGATTACCGGCAAAGTGCTAGCGCCTGGGCTGCTGTACTCGAACCAGGGCATGAACCTGCCCGACACGGACCTGGGCGGGGAGATTCTGACTCCCAAGGACATTGCCGATATCGAATTTGCCGCCGCCAACGATGCCGATTATATTGCCCTGAGCTTTGTCCAGACCGCCCGTGACATCACGAACCTTAAGGAGCGCTTGGCCAGGCTCGGCGGGAACGTCAAGGTTATTGCCAAGATTGAGACCAAGGCCGCGGTCGATAACCTGGACGAGATCGTGGAGGCCGCCGACGGCCTGATGGTGGCCCGCGGCGACCTGGCCATCGAGACCAAGCCGGAGGCGGTACCGGCCGTCCAACGCCGCATGATTGAGCTTGGCAAGCAGTACCGCAAACCGGTCATCGTGGCAACCCAAATGCTTGAAAGCATGATTGCCAGCCAAAGCCCGACGCGCGCCGAAGTCAGCGACGTGGCTACCGCGGTTCTGGAAGGCAGCGACGCAGTGATGCTAAGCGGCGAAACCGCCAGCGGCTTGTTCCCGGTTGAAACGGTGCAGATGATGAAGCGCGTCATACTGTATACGGAGAGGGAAGAGGGCTCGAAGTATGTCGACCGTCGCGGTGAATACGCCGAGCCGGCCCGCGACAATGCCATTAGTGCTGCCGCGGTGGTTTTGGCCCGTCAGCTGCCGGCTGAGATTCTGATTGCGGAAACCGCCAGTGGGCAGACCGCGCTGAATATTTCATCGCTCAGGCCGAACGTTCCGATAGTTATCGTGACCAATAACCAGCGGGTCTTCCAGCAGATGGCCATTGTCTGGGGCGGCAAGAGCTACCTGCAGAATGAACCGGCTGTGGCTACCGAGCAGGTGATTGAGCAGCTGAAGGTTTCCGGTAACGTGAAAGTCGGGGATTCGTTGGTGATTTGCAGCGGTAACCAACCGGGCGTTACCGGGGGGACTAATAAGGTTGCGATTCACGTCGTTCAGTAGGTTGTCGGCGGCCTTCCTGGCTGCCTTGTTGGCTGGGTCCTTTTTTAGCTAGCGCCTGCGCTTATGCTTATTTTGTGGGCGATGGTTTTTTCCTGTAAGGGGGAGGGGTTTTCTTTTACTTGGCTAATTTAGTGCGGTGGGTGGAGCGATTTTTTTATTCGAGCGATAGGAGACGGGTGGTGCTTTTTCCAATAGCGGTAAAATACCGCTAATTTAAGCACTTTCAATAGCGGTATTTTACCGCTATTGCGATTTAGTATAACCACTTCTGAAGGAGTTTAGCCTCCAAACAGGCAGCAGGCCGCACATGAAGAAAAAGATATAACAAACGACATGCTTACCTTAAAGGAAAAACCCAAACCCCCGCCGCAACCTGCCAAAAGGCAACGGTCATTGGAACCAACCACCTCACAGGCTATAATCAAAACCAATTGCTAACCGGAGCCAAACTATGCAGAAGCAGACCGTCCGCGACATCGACGTTAAAGGTAAACGAATTCTGGTGCGGGTCGACTACAACGTGCCGATAAAAGATGGTGTCGTGGGAGATACTCTGCGTATTGAAGCTTCCTTTGAGACTATTAAATATTTACTCGACCAAGACTGCAGCATCGTATTAATGAGTCACCTGGGACGCCCTGACGGCAAGCCGGATGCCAAATATTCCCTGAAGCCCGTCGCGGCCAAGGCCACGGAATTGCTTGGTCATGAGGTTACCTTTGTCGCTGATTGCGTGGGCGAGACGGTTAAGGCGGCCGTCGACGCGATGACATCCGGCGACATCATTCTGCTCGAAAACACCCGGTTTTATGCCGAGGAAGAGGCCAACGGCCCGCAGTTTGCCAAGCAACTGGCGGCCTGGGGCGAGGTCTTTGTCGACGACGCCTTTGCGGCCATTCACCGGGCGCACGCGTCGACCGAAGGCGTGACCCATTTCCTGCCGAGCGTGGCGGGGTTGCTCGTAGCCAAAGAGGTGGAGCATATTCTGGGGGCGATCGAAAAGCCCAACCGGCCACTGGTAGCGATCGTGGGCGGGGCCAAGGTGTCCTCAAAAATCGAGGTGCTGGAATACCTCATGCCCAAGGTCGATATCCTGATGCTCGGCGGGGCGATGGCCAACACCTTTTATCTGGCCGACGGCAAGAAGGTGGGCAAAAGCCTGGTTGAGCCCGACCAGGTGGAGGAAGCCCGCCGCCTGGTGGCGCTGGCAAAACAAGAGGACACCGAGCTGCTGCTGGCCGACGAAGTCGTAGTCTCAAAAAGCCTGACCGAGCCCAAAGACGTGCGCACTATAACCTTGGGCGCCGTCCAGGACGACGACATCATCGTTGACGCCGCGCCGTCATTTGCCGCCAAATTGAATCCGGCCGTATTCGAATTCCTGGATTTTGACCAGAAATGCACCGTCATCTGGAACGGCCCGATCGGCGTGACGGAAGTGCCGGAATTTTCCGGCGGCTCGCTGGCTTTGGCCGGCGCCATCGTGGCTCTCCCCGGCGAGATCTCCATTATCGGCGGCGGCGACACGGCCGCCTTCATCGACGACGCCGGCCGCCACGACCAATTCACCTGGGTCTCCACCGGCGGCGGCGCCAGCCTGGAACTGATGAGCGGCAAGCAGTTGCCCGGTATCCAGGCCCTGCTCGATAAATAGCCTCAGTCATTTACAAAACATTACAATTATGCTATAATGAAAAAATAGCTGAATTGTAATACCCAAAAACATCCAGTCGCACCTTCCCGGAAAGAGGATGATTATGATGGAAACGGCCACGTCTCCGGTCGATAAGCTTGTTCTCGAGGAGGCTCTGCGTCTCCTGAACGGCGGCTACTACGCCATCTCCGCCCTCAGTCCGAAACTACATTTTGATGGAGTCAACGAACAAGTCACTGCGGTCAGCCTGTCTGAAACCAGTATGACCGTCTCAACGAGGGTAGGAATCTGCACAATCAATAATTTCCTTTCGTTGTCGGCTCAACTCGATGATTTCCGCAATGTCGGCAACAGTCCCATCACCATCTACAACCAAGGTCCCAAGGGTGGTCCTTCTCCAGCCATGACCATGAGGCTTCAGGACAATGACGAGGCTCGCGCTTCGTTGAGGATGTCCTGTGTCCGTGTGCAAGCGCTGAAAAGGCAGCTTTGGCTTGAGCGTAAGGAGCTGGCAACCGCCGAGCTGCTAGCCAAGCTCAAGCTGTTGTTCGTGGGCCTGACACCGGTCGACGTTCTGATTCACGAGGCGGAAAGCGAGTCCGGTTTCGCTTTGGTTTACGCCGATGGGACGACCGTCACAATCAATCTGCGCGAGCTCGACATCGAAAGCTCAGATATGACGGTTAACGACGTCAAAGTTGCACCCATCTACTAGCCCCATCAGGCAGCAAGTATCCCACCGGGACTCGCCGCTTGGTGGGGTATTTGCTTTGAGTCAGGATGTCGCTAAGCACAAGCGTTTACAACGCATTACATATATGTTATAGTAAGGCGATTGCTGAATTGTCATCCGGACAGGTTCAAGCACACCTTTCTAGAAAGGCCTCATCGTGGCCGATACACCCCTAAGCGTAGTTGAAGTGGCTGAGTTACTCTCAAGCACCCCTGGTTGGCAGATGAGCGGCGGTCAGGGCAAGAGCGAACTTGGCTTGCTCGTCGGGGAGTCGCTCGATATCTTAGATGCCCAAGGCAATCGTTATGGTAGCAACCTCTTGGTTGGCTATCGTCGTCCTGATGGCTCTGACGTTAGGATAAACGACAGCGTCCTCTGGTCCAAGTGTCGTCGTCCTGATGGCAGCAACGCCCTGGTAATCGGCCATCCTTGCCAGTACGCCCATCCGTCCGGCAATGTATCCATTATCCGGGTTTCCGGTCTTGATCCAACGAACACCGTCATGATGTTCAACAAGAACCCGGATTCGCACCCGCGTCTCTTCTGACCACGTCCGCGTACACCTTGCCCTACCAGGCAGCAAGTACCCCAAAGGGACTCGCCGCTTGGTGGGGTATTTGCTTTACCGCAATTGGGCGGTAGAATGAGCAAAACAAGAGGTGAGTATGCAGCGACTGATCGTCGGCAATTGGAAGATGAATTTGGGCCCGCATGAGGCTAGTTTGCTGGTGCATCGGCTGGAGACCAAAATTACGGCCGTTACCGGTACTGAAATTGTCATTTGCCCGCCCTTTATCGACCTGTACCCGATTGCGCGCGACCTCGATAAGACCAAGCTCCACCTGGGTGCGCAGAACATCCATTACTTGGACCAGGGGGCCTTTACCGGGGAAATATCGCCCACGATGCTTAAGGGCTTGGTGGACTATGCGCTGATCGGCCATAGCGAGCGCCGTGCCATGGGCGAAGACGACAAGCTGATCGCCAAAAAAGTGGCGGCGGCGTTCCGTAACGACATCACCCCCGTGCTGTGTGTCGGCGAGAACTTGAGCGACCGTGAGCACAACTTGTCGACCAAGGTCGTGATCGACCAACTCACCGCCAACCTGCATCAGCTCACCGCCACAGACGTTGCGGAACTGGTGATTGCTTACGAACCGGTCTGGTCAATCGGTACCGGAAAATTTGCGACGCCGGATCAGATCATGCCGGTCATCCAGGCCATCCGGAACACGGTTGAAGAGCTCTACGGCGAAGCAAGCGGCAGCGGCGTGCGTGTGTTGTATGGCGGCAGCGTCAATCCGGACAACGCCAAGGCGTACTTGAACCTTGACGGCATCGACGGCCTGCTGGTCGGCGGGGCCAGCCTCAACTACGATGAGTTCATCAAAATTATCAAAGTAGCTCAAAAAGCCTGATCGACCGAACCAGTAATGGTCGCAATCGAGCGGTATTTAGGCTAGAATGGCAGGCGATGGCAGAAGAACGCATTATTTCCCTGAATCTGACGACCGAGCAACACCGCAAGCTCATTGAGCTGGCGTATCTTGGTGAATGGTTCATTAATGCCCACCACGAAGCCGAACACCAGGATGAACCGGCCACGGAGGCGCTCCAGAAACTCCTGGGCGCCCACGTCTTGGCCGGATTGAGCCGCGACGTTGAGACCGGCAATTATTATTTGGATTCCGTATGGAGTGACCGCCTCTTTGATGAGTACATCTCCGACTACGACGACCACGTGTTTTGGGATGAACTGACGGAGCGGCTGGCTCAACGCGACCTGGCGCGCAAACGCGGTGTTTCGATGGACGACATCGAACGTGAAGACGACCTGCTGGAACTGCGCCCGCTGGAGGATCGCTACCGCCGCGAGCTGGAACGCGACGGCGTTGAACGGCTGGAATTCACCGATCGCTACTAGCATAAGAATAATAGTGGTATCATTATTCTATGAAATGCCCAGAATGTCAGAATGAAATGATCACGGCCAAAAACGGCCATATGTGTTTGAATTGCGGGTACGCCGAATCGGCTGCTCCCCACAAGACTCCGCTTCTTCCCGGGGATACTGCGACTCCTAAGGTCAGCCCGGAACCGGCTGTGACGAAAGCAGCTGTCGTAAAACCGGAACAACCTGCAAAAGAGGTTGTGCCTGCGTCGATTATTGCGGATGAGGTAAAGTCGGAGACGGAGGAACAGCCTGAGCCAAAACCGGAGCCAGAGGCGTCTGACGACATCAAGGCTAACAGTCTTGAAAAACAAGTTAAAGCTGATATCGCCGAAGCGATTGCTGCCGTTGAACAACCGGCCGAAACGACCAAGAGCGATGAGCCAGAGTCTGCCGTGCACGCTGGCGACGATCGGACGGACGTTGAGCCTGATGCCGCTGCGCCGGTTGTGACCGCCTCGGAAATCATCAAAACCTCGGGCATGTCCAAAACTGAAGACAAGCCGGTTGACAGTGTCAGTCCGCGCGGCCGCACCAAGGGTACCCTGGATCTTAAACCGTCGCGTGAAGACTTGGTTAAGGGAGCCGCCTCGGTGTCGGCCGTCGACGCCATCGGCCCCGCTTTGGCTGCACCCGATAAGGCAGTTGAGGCCGAAGAGCCGGACGAAGTAGCGCCGCCGGTTGAGGTTGAGCCGGTCTCGCCGGTTGAAGCCGTGCCCACGGCAACAGCACCGGTTGTAGCCGTCGAGACCGAACCGGTCAAAAACGATGACGATGTGACTCCGGTCCATGTTATCGATCACGCCGCGGAGGCCGCAGAGGTTGCACCCGAGCCAACGCCTGAGCCTATTCCTGTGCCGGTCGAACCAGCGCCGGTTGCTAAAGAGGTGCCACCAATTATAGAAACCCCAGTGGCAACACCGCCTCTCGTGGCCACACCTGCCGTAACATCCAACATCCCGACCATACCAATCCTCAAAGAACCGCTTATTGCCAAGACTCATCCGGAACCTTCGTCGGCAAAAACCGTCATGATGATTGTGGGTGCGCTGGTGATCGTCACCTGTGCCACGGTTGCGGCGTATTTCTTTACTTCGTCGAAGAACTCCACTAAGGTCGGCCAAAATGCGACTGCCAGCCAGGAAAAGTCGGCCGCCGGAAGCGGCGAATCGGCCGCCGTCCTGGACAAATCGGCGACACCGACGCCTTCGCCATCGCCGAAGACGGTTGCTACCTCGGAAGCTTCTACCGCCCAAGCCCGTGACCTCAAGCGGAAAGCCGACCTGGCGGCCTACGCCGCTTCGGTAAAAGCCGCCGCAACGAACGGCTATTACCCGACAGCGGCGCCAGGGATATCCGCGACCGCAGTGGACCCGACCACCGGAAAATCGTACGCCGTGGCAACGACGCCCGCCGCCACCCTGGGTTCAATCCAATATCTGGCCGGTGGCAAGTGCACCGCTCCAAACGTGACGCCGGGTAAAACATCCACCCACTATATCGCCCTGTCTACCAAATTGGAAACCGATAGCGCTCCCTACTGTCTCGACGTCCAATAAAAACACCGGCCTCAGGGCCGGTTTTTTTGATTACAAAGTATGAGTCCCGGGACAGCGCCAGGCGGGGGCGGGG